>NZ_JBGOOU010000009.1:0-161036 GCF_041439815.1 Vibrio sp. 1F279
TCGCCGCGATTAAAACGCTTTTATCTCGAACAAAATTTAACCACGAAAGGTCAACGCGCCCTAAAATCTACTTTACGAGAGTTTTGCTGATTAAGGTACTTTCGAGATATAATTAACACAATTTTTTCGGTTTTGATGAATCTTTGCGCACTTGATGGGCTAAAAAGCAGCAAAGCCAGATAAAACACAATAAATTCGAATGTGGAAGGTCGATTTTAAGCGAGTTTCCGCGTATAAATGTTCCTTTGCTCTGTTGTGTGGAATGACCACTGACAGCTTGGAAATTAGTAAATAATTAAGAGATTGGGAAATTCATTATGCGTACCCATTACTGTGGTAACCTGAACAAGTCCCTGGCGGGACAAACTGTAGAATTGTGCGGCTGGGTAAACCGTCGCCGTGATTTAGGCGGTCTTATCTTTATCGATATGCGAGATCGTGAAGGCGTCGTTCAGGTTGTTGTCGATCCAGATATGAAAGATATCTTTCCGATCGCTAACCAACTGCGTAATGAATTCTGTATCAAATTTACTGGTGAAGTACGCGTTCGTCCTGACAGCCAAGTAAATAAAGATATGGCGACGGGTGAAGTTGAGCTTTACGCAACTGGCCTAGAGATCATCAACCGTTCAGAAGCGCTTCCACTAGACTTCAACCAAACGAACTCTGAAGAGCAGCGTCTTAAGTACCGTTACATCGATCTTCGTCGTCCAGAAATGAGCGACCGTATCAAGCTTCGTGCGCGTGCTTCTAGCTTCGTTCGTCGTTTCCTAGACGAGAACCTATTCCTAGACATCGAAACGCCAGTACTAACGAAAGCGACACCAGAAGGTGCTCGTGATTACCTGGTACCAAGCCGTGTTCACAAAGGTAGCTTCTACGCACTTCCTCAATCTCCTCAGCTGTTCAAGCAACTGCTGATGATGTCTGGTTTTGACCGTTACTACCAAATCGTTAAATGTTTCCGTGATGAAGATTTACGTGCTGACCGTCAGCCTGAATTTACTCAAATCGATATCGAAACATCTTTCATGACTTCTCAAGAAGTGCGTAACGTGACTGAGAAGCTTGTTCACGATATGTGGAAAGAACTTCTAGATGTTGAACTAGGTCAATTCCCAGTAATGCCTTTCTCTGAAGCGATTCGTCGTTTCGGTTCTGATAAGCCAGATCTACGTAACCCACTAGAGCTAGTGGACGTTGCTGACTTGGTTAAAGACGTTGAGTTCAAAGTATTCTCTGGCCCAGCTAACGACGAAAAAGGTCGCGTAGCGGTTATCCGTGTTCCAGGTGGTGCTAAGCTAACTCGTAAGCAAATTGACGGTTACGCTGAACACGTAAACATCTACGGCGCGAAAGGCCTAGCTTGGATGAAGGTTAACGACCGTGCTGCAGGCATGGAAGGTATTCAATCTCCAGTTGCTAAATTCCTAAGCGAAGACGTAATCAACGGTATTCTAGATCGCACTCAAGCTGAATCTGGCGATATCATTCTGTTTGGCGCAGACAAAGCGGGCATCGTTGCTGAAGCAATGGGCGCACTTCGTCTTAAACTAGGTACTGATCTAGAGCTAACAGACACATCTGCATGGGCTCCACTGTGGGTTGTTGACTTCCCAATGTTCGAAGAAGACGGCGAAGGTAACCTACACGCAATGCACCACCCATTCACATCGCCACTAGGTGTGAACGCGGAAGAGCTAAAAGCGAACCCAGCAGCAGCAAACTCTGATGCATACGACATGGTAATCAACGGCTACGAAGTAGGCGGTGGTTCGGTACGTATTCATAGCGCAGAAATGCAAACGGCTGTATTCGGTATCCTAGGTATTGAAGCTAAAGAGCAACAAGAGAAGTTCGGCTTCCTACTTGAAGCACTTAAGTACGGTACGCCACCACACGCAGGTCTAGCATTCGGTCTTGACCGTCTAGCAATGCTACTTTGTGGTACAGAGAATATCCGTGATGTTATCGCATTCCCGAAAACAACAGCAGCAGCATGTCTACTAACAGATGCGCCAAGCCTAGCAAACCCAGCATCACTGGAAGAGCTAGCAATCGCTGTTAAATTGGCAGAGAAGAAAGAGCAAGCGTAAGCCTGTTATCTTTCTCGTTGATGAAGAGATCCTAGTTGATAGAGAGCTCTTAATTAATTAGTCAAGATTTGTGAGTAAATTAGAAAATGCCCGTTAATTTGACGGGCATTTTTTTTTGCGTTCGATATACTAAGCTGAAAAGCATGTATAAATAATCAGTATTGAAGTTATGTCTATTATCTTAGGGATTGACCCTGGCTCTCGCATTACCGGCTATGGCGTGATTCGTCAAAATGGTCGCCATCTATATTACTTAGGTAGTGGTTGTATTCGTACTTCCGAAAAAGAACTGCCAGGTCGACTAAAACAGATTTACGCTGGCGTGAGCGAAATCATCACTCAGTTCCAACCGGATGTGTTTGCGATCGAGCAGGTTTTCATGTCGAAGAACGCTGACTCTGCACTTAAGCTTGGACAAGCTCGAGGTAGCGCGATTGTGGCAGCGGTGAATGCAGATTTACCTGTTCATGAATATGCGGCTCGTTTGATCAAACAAGCGGTGACAGGTAATGGTGGTGCTGATAAGTCGATGGTTCAGAACATGGTGATGAGCATGCTCAAGCTACCTGCCAAACCCCAGGCTGATGCTGCCGATGCTCTCGGCGTAGCGATCACTCACGCTAACACCAATAAAACCTTGGTTGCACTGGCAGGTAAAGCGACAGGTGCGAGAAAAGGACGCTACCGTTAATCCCCCTATCGCTTTCTAGAAGTTTTCTTTCGATGAGCCTTACGCCCCGTTTGGCTCATATCAAAACAATACGCACCTAAATCCTTGATGAAATGAGATCTTTCGAACAGAACCCAGATAATAACATTGCGTATCATTTAACATGTTATTAACATTGGTCGGAGGTCTTATAAGTTAATCAAGGATGATCACTGATGAACCCAATCAAGCTGTGGCGCGCGCTGTTTCTACCTAAAAGCAATGGCTGGAGTAACAACGAAGTCAGACAAGCCGATATCTTATTACTCTTCACTTTTATCGCATTCTTCGTGGGTGTCTATAGCTTAATCAAGTGGACTAAGCACGAAGAGCAACTTCTGATCGCCACATCTGTATTTCTTATCGTATTCGAACTGATCTCTGCACTGCTACTTCGTGTGACGAGTAAGCCGAGCTTTGCACTTAACTTTGGTTTTGTCGGCATGGCGGTACACGCGTTGAACATCATTTATCAAAGTGGTGGGGTTGTGGCTTCCACTCAAGCTTATTGGGTGCCGTTGTTAGTAGTCGCTTTTTTCTTGTCAGGAACACGAATTGTGGCTTTGGTGTGGAGTGGACTGGTTATCGGTGTTTCATTAGTGATGACCTCAGCACATCTCAATGGATTTGCATTTCCCCAGCTTGAGTTAACTCCTGATGCGGTAGTGGTAGAAACTTGGTCTGGTGTGATTATGCCGTTGGTGGTGATCTGCATTGCCCAAGCATTTACTGCGAAACAGAAAGAGGTGGCGATCGAAATGGCAGAGGATGCGATTTCAGAAAGCCAACAGATTGCCAATCAAGCGACTCAAAGTGAAGGGCGACTCTCGGTGGTGCTTGATCAAGCTAATTCGAATTCAGAGAGTCTACAAGGTGTTTCGGTTCATTTAGAACAGCAGTCACAAGACTTGCATGCTCAAGTCGAAGTGTTGAATGTCAATTGTGAATCTCAAGCGAGCGCTGCAGAAGAGATGAGCCAACAACTCCATCAAATGACTCAAGGCATTGAAGAATCCAATTCATTTGTAGGTGAACTGAAAGAGCGTAGCGAAGCGGTTGGCACAAAAGCGCAAAAGAGTTCAGAGTCACTAGAAGCCTCAACCAGTGCAATCAGCCAGATCATTCAAAGTAATCAAGAAATCATGAAAGTCGCTGATTTGATCACTTCGGTTGCTGAGCAAACCAACCTGTTAGCACTCAACGCGGCAATCGAAGCTGCGCGTGCAGGTGAAGAGGGACGAGGCTTTGCTGTCGTCGCTGATCAAGTGCGAGAATTATCGGCGAAAAGCAGCCATTCCGCGATAGAGATTCGAACTTTGTTAGACCGCAGTAAAGAAGAAGTTGAACACGGAAGAGCGATTATCGAAACCACGGCAAGCGAGATGAACGGTATTATCTCTGAGGTGCAAACCATATCAACAGATGTTAATCAGCTTACCAATATTATGGCGATGCAGATGAATTCGTTAAAAGAGCTCGATCTCGCCAGTTCAGAAGTTGCCCAAAGTGTGGCGGAAACTAAATCGGTGTCAGGCTTAGTCGCTAATTATGGTTCTGAGCTAACAGGTCATGTGACTTCGGTTAAAGAACTGGTCGCGAGCTTGAACTGCGTGGTCTCGCAAGCCAAGCAAGTCTAAATAATTCACTTCAAAAAACACAAAGAACTGGATAAGTATCCAGTTCTTTTATATTCTGTCCTCCAAATTAAATTCCATCAAGAGAGTGAATTGTGATTGGACGTCTCCGCGGTACATTAATAGAAAAACAGCCACCAGAATTATTGATTGAAGTCAGTGGTGTTGGTTATGAAGTTCAAATGCCAATGAGCTGTTTTTATGAGTTACCAAACGTAGGCGAAGAAGCAATTATCTACACTCATTTTGTGGTACGTGAAGATGCTCAGCTACTTTATGGTTTTAACACGGTTAAAGAGCGCGCCTTGTTCCGTGAAGTGATTAAAGCGAATGGTGTCGGTCCTAAACTTGGTCTTGGGATTCTTTCAGGCATGACCGCTAGCCAATTCGTTCAAAGTGTTGAACGAGAAGATATCTCAACGCTGGTTAAACTGCCGGGTGTTGGTAAGAAAACCGCAGAACGTCTGGTCGTTGAAATGAAAGACCGCCTGAAAGGGTGGGGCGCAGGTGACCTGTTTACACCTGCAACAGATGCAGCGCCAATGGACTCTATGCCAACGGTGCACGACGCGGAAGAAGAAGCGGTAAGTGCACTACTTGCATTAGGCTACAAGCCGACCCAAGCTTCTAAGGTGGTTTCTCAAGTGGCTAAAGATGGCATGACAAGTGAACAATTGATTCGCGAAGCACTAAAGTCGATGGTTTAATACCTCATATACTTGTTCTACAAAATAGACTCATTCACTTTGCCTTTACACAGAGTCAAGAAGCGCAGAGTCAGGAAGAGCAGAGTTAGGAATAACAGAATTTATGATTGAAGCCGATCGCCTGATTGCACCGGATAATCCGGTCTTTAAAGATGAAGATGTCATTGATCGCGCAATACGCCCTAAAGCACTTGCCGACTATCAAGGTCAGGACCACGTTCGTAACCAGATGGAGATTTTCATTCAAGCCGCTCAAATGCGAAATGAAGCTCTGGATCATCTGTTGATTTTTGGCCCTCCCGGTTTAGGTAAAACCACATTGGCAAACATTGTTGCCAATGAAATGGATGTGAGCATCCGTACCACTTCAGGCCCTGTTCTTGAGAAAGCCGGTGACCTTGCGGCGCTACTGACTAACCTTGAAGAAAATGATGTGCTGTTCATTGATGAGATCCACCGCTTAAGCCCTGTGGTTGAAGAGGTTCTGTATCCAGCAATGGAAGATTACCAATTGGATATTATGATTGGTGAAGGCCCTGCGGCTCGCTCTATCAAGATTGACCTTCCTCCTTTTACTTTGATTGGCGCAACCACTCGTGCTGGCTCACTAACATCGCCATTACGTGACCGTTTTGGTATTACTCAGCGTCTTGAGTACTACAAGGTTGAAGACCTTCAAAATATCGTTCAGCGCAGTGCAGATTGCCTTGGACTTTCATTGGAGTCGGATGGGGCATTAGAAATTGCTCGTCGTGCTCGTGGTACACCGCGTATCGCGAACCGCTTATTACGCCGTGTACGAGATTATGCGGAAGTGAAAGGCGACGGACATATTTGCCCAGACGTAGCGGATAAGGCACTCAATATGTTGGACGTTGATGCCAAAGGCTTTGACTACATGGACAGAAAGCTTCTGCTTGCGATCATGGAGAAGTTTGGTGGTGGTCCGGTTGGTATCGACAACATGGCAGCTGCGATTGGTGAAGAGAGAGACACCATTGAAGATGTGTTGGAGCCTTACTTGATTCAGCAAGGTTACTTACAAAGAACGCCAAGAGGTCGAATCGCGACCGACAGAGCGTATTTACACTTTGGAATAGATAAACCGTCTAATCGTTAAATTATTCATTTTCAAAGATCCCAGTTGCATAAGCGCTGGGATTTTTTTGCTTTTTATTGAATAACAACTCTTTGAGCGATTCGATAAAAAGGCTGAATAGCCTCTGTCAAAAATGAAAACTTTGATTGCAGGTTTGATTTAGCTAGCAAAAAATGAAATAAGTTGTCATATTTTTTGTTAATACTTTATAGGTAGTTGTAATTCGTATGTTGAAGTGGTGCTGAGCTTTTGTCACAGATATCATGCGCTGTTATTAACAGAGGCTAAATTGGTGTGATTTTAATCATGATTGTACAAAAATAACTCTAATTTGCTCGAATAAAATTGATACAAATCAACGCAAGGTTCTCCTATAAACCTTTTGAAACATACTGATTTTACCAGTAATATTAGCGCCAGCTATATTAGCTCATGCTTAACAATAATCTAACTATAACGGTACGTTTTTGCTACAAATTTCAATTTGTAATAACAATTACACAAATTGTTTTAACATGGATTTTTGCGGTGAATAATCACACAAGTGTCATTCAGCCGACACAAAGGAGTTACCATGATTGATGTTGTTGATCTGTCGCGATTGCAATTTGCATTTACAGCGATGTATCACTTCCTATTTGTTCCACTGACTTTAGGTATGGCATTTCTACTTGCCATTATGGAGTCAGTTTATGTAATGACTGGCAAGCAAATTTACAAGGACATGACTAAGTTCTGGGGTAAATTGTTTGGTATTAACTTTGCTCTTGGTGTAGCGACAGGCTTAACCATGGAGTTCCAGTTCGGTACTAACTGGTCTTACTATTCTCACTATGTTGGCGACATCTTTGGTGCTCCGCTGGCTATCGAAGCGCTTGTTGCATTCTTCCTAGAGTCTACTTTTGTTGGTCTTTTCTTCTTCGGTTGGGACAGATTGTCGAAGCGTCAGCACTTAGCGGTAACGTGGTTAGTAGCTCTTGGCTCTAACTTCTCAGCGCTTTGGATTTTGGTAGCGAACGGCTGGATGCAAAACCCAGTGGGTGCGGAATTTAACTTTGAAACCATGCGTATGGAAATGGTGAGCTTCGCTGAAGTTGTCCTAAACCCAGTAGCGCAGGTTAAATTCGTACACACAGTAGCGTCTGGTTACACAACGGGTGCAATGTTCATCCTTGGTATCAGCTCATACTACATTCTTAAAGGTCGTGACCTTGCCTTTGCTCGTCGCTCTTTTGCGATTGCAGCATCTTTCGGTATGGCGGCAATCTTGTCAGTAATCGTGCTAGGTGATGAATCTGGTTACGAGCTTGGTGAAGTTCAAAAAGTGAAGCTAGCAGCTATTGAAGCTGAATGGCACACTGAAGAAGCACCGGCCGCGTTCACTGTATTTGGTGTTCCAAACCAAGAAACCATGCACACAGACTACGCAATTAAGATCCCTTACGTTATGGGTATTATTGCAACACGTTCTTTTGATACAGAAGTAACAGGACTACGTGACTTGCGCGACGATCACGTTGATCGTATTCGTACCGGTATGTATGCGTATGAGTTGCTTGAAAAGCTACGTGGTGGTGACCGTTCAGAAGAGAACAAAGCGGCATTTGACGAAGTAAAAGGTGACCTAGGTTACGGTCTGCTTCTTAAGCGCTACACAGACGATGTTGTTGATGCAACAGAAGACCAAATCCAAATGGCTGCGGATGATTCTATCCCAACAGTTTGGCCTCTATTCTGGTCGTTCCGTCTGATGGTTGCTTGTGGCTTCATCATGCTGTTTGTATTCGGTGCGGCGTTTGTTCAAACGTGTCGTCAGAAGATCGAACAGAAACCATGGGTACTTAAAGCGGCGCTATTCTCAATCCCACTACCTTGGATTGCGATTGAAGCAGGTTGGTTTGTTGCTGAATTTGGTCGTCAACCATGGGCGGTTGGTGAAATCCTGCCGGTTAACGTTGCTGCATCAGCACTGACTATTGAACAGCTTTGGACTTCTCTATTTGCAATTCTTGCACTGTACACAGTGTTCTTGATTGCTGAAGTTTACCTAATGCTGAAATTCGCACGTAAAGGTCCAAGTAGCTTAAAGACAGGCCGTTACCACTTTGAACAAAACGATAACTCTGTTGAAGACAAAGTTAGCCGTTCAGTCGAAGTATAAGTGAGGGAATATTATGTTTGATTACGAAAGCTTACGACTTATTTGGTGGGTATTGATCGGTGTTCTACTGGTTGGTTTCGCCGTAACTGACGGCTTTGACATGGGTGTTGCTGCTCTTTCACCGGTTATCGGTAAGAGCGACACTGAACGTCGTATTATGCTGAATACTATTGCCCCTCACTGGGATGGCAACCAAGTATGGCTAATTACGGCTGGTGGTGCATTGTTCGCTGCATGGCCATTGGTTTACGCAACGTCGTTTTCTGGTTTCTACTTCGCAATGTACGTGACGCTAGCAGCACTTTGGCTACGTCCACTTGCGCTTGATTACCGCTCAAAGATTGAAGAGCCAAAATGGCGTAAGGCATGGGACTACGCACTTTGCTTTAGTGGCACAGTTCCGCCAATCATCTTCGGTGTAGCATTTGGTAATTTACTACAAGGTGTTCCATTCGAGCTGAACTACCTGATGATGTCTAAGTACCATGGTACGTTCTTCGCTCTGCTAAACCCGTTTGCATTGCTATGTGGCGTGTTGGCTCTGATGTTGTTCGTGATGCAAGGTGCAACATGGCTTCAAATGAAGACAACAGAAGAACTGCACAGCCGCGCACGTAACGTTGCTCAGATCACTGGCCTAATTGCTATTGCTCTGTTCGTTATCGGTGGTTTCTGGGTTCAATCTATCGAAGGCTATGTAATTACAAGCACGATAGACACGTTTGCTGATTCAAACCCACTAAATAAAGAAGTATCACCTCAAGTTGGTGCTTGGATGACAAACTTCGAAACGTATCCAGCAATGTGGGCTGCGCCGATTCTTGGTGTAGTAATGCCACTGCTTGCTGTGATTGCATCTCGCTTTGAGCGTGGTGGTTTCGCATTCTTGTTCTCAAGTCTATCTAACGCTGGTGTTATTCTAACGGCTGGTTTTGCAATGTTCCCATTCGTAATGCCATCAAGCTGGAACCCTAACCATAGCTTGACTATGTGGGATTCAACAGCAAGTGAGCTAACGCTTGGTCTTATGACTGGAGTTGCGGCGATAATGGTTCCTGTGATTCTTGGCTACACAACGTGGACATACTACAAAATGTTCGGTCGTCTAGATAAGAAACACATCGAAGATAACGACGTTTCAGCTTACTAAGCTAGAAGTTAAATAACTTAGGAGAAATTTTATGTGGTATTTCGCATGGATTTTGGGTGTACTTCTAGCATGTGCATTCGGCATCATCAATGCTCTATGGTTAGAGCATTCAGAAATGATGGATAAAGACAGTGAGTAATCTCGCAGAGCAAATCGCTAAACTGCATCAACCAATGGATAAGACTCTGTTAAGAGCTTTATCTCTAGTATTGGGGTTCATGCATGTTGGTTTAGTGATGTGGGAACCTGAAGCGTATGCGACAAGCATCGGTGGCTTTAACGCGATCATCGGGCCAATGTTCATTTGGGCAGCATGTTCAAGCATGGTTTACGGTATCGGATTTAAGCCGAGAGCTTGGATGTGGCAACTACTGTTCAGCCCATACGTTTCACTCACAATTTTGCTCTACCTAACGGTGCTGCGCCTTTTATAAAAGGCAAAGGATTTAGGTTCATAACGACGTGAACCTTTATACTTGTTGGGTTTTTAGCCAAAAAGAGGTCATCTTATACAGATGGCCTTTTTTTTCGTCTCTTAAATCAAAAAATTCACAGCGATATACTATTAATGATAAGGAGTTAGGTTATAGTGAGATCTTTATCGTTTTGAATTGTGGTATCAAATTGCAGGGATTATCTAAGCCATTTACGTGGCCAGTGACAGTGTATTACGAAGACACCGATGCAGGTGGTGTTGTATACCATTCAAACTATCTTAAGTTTTTCGAACGCGCTCGAACTGAGATGTTGCGCTCAATTGGCGTCTCTCAGCAAGTCTTGTTAGAACAAAATATCGGTTTTGTAGTCCGACATATGGACATCGATTTTATTCAAGGTGCGCGCCTTGATGATTCTTTACAAGTCATTACAAATATTTACGAGTTGAAGCGAGCTACCTTAGTCTTCTGTCAAGAGATCGTAAATCCTGATGGCAAAGCATTGTGTAAAGCAATGGTTAAGGTAGCATGTATCGACAATCAAAAAATGAAACCCAAAGCAATGCCAACATTTATTCTCACGGAGCTAACGAATAGTGACTGCTGAAATCTCAATCTTAGGCCTAATTTTAGAAGCTAGCTTACTAGTTAAGATGGTCATGCTAATTCTCATGGGCATGTCTGTTGTTTCTTGGGCGATGATCATCAAACGAAGCAAAGTATTATCTCAAGCTACTAAACAAACTGACGTGTTTGAAGATAAGTTCTGGTCTGGTGTTGATCTCGCTAAATTGTATCAGGAGAGTAATAAGCGCAAAGACGAACTCTCTGGTACTGAAGAGATTTTCTACGCCGGCTTCACAGAGTTTGCTCGCCTTCGAAAATCAAATGCAGCGTCTCCAGACTTCATAATGGAAGGCACTGGTCGTGCAATGCGTGTTGCGGTTGCCCGCGAAGTTGATGAACTGGAAACTAACTTACCTTTTTTGGCGACTGTCGGTTCTATCAGCCCATACATCGGCCTATTTGGTACGGTTTGGGGCATCATGCACTCATTCATCGCATTAGGTGAAGTGAAGCAAGCGACATTAGCAATGGTTGCTCCTGGTATTGCAGAAGCACTGATCGCGACAGCAATGGGTCTATTCGCTGCGATTCCAGCAGTAATGGCGTACAACCGCTTCAGCAGCCGAGTAGGCAAGCTAGAGCACAACTACGCGACTTTCTCTGAAGAGTTTCACAGTATTCTTCACCGTCAAGCGATGGCTGGCAGGGAATAATAGATGGCCGGATACCAACCTAAAAAACGCAAAATGACAGCAGAGATTAACGTTGTACCTTACATCGACGTTATGCTTGTTTTGCTGATCATTTTTATGGTGACTTCGCCATTCGTTACTCAAGGCGTAGATGTTGAATTGCCTAAGGCTTCAACGGCTCAGTCTGCACAAGATCTATTGGGTGACGACAATGCGAGCTTTATTATCGTTGAAGTGAACAAAGACGGTGAGCTTGGTTTGAGTGTGAACAACGAAGAAGTACAGCGTGGTTTATCGATGGAAGACATTATCGTCCGAGTGAAAGCTGAGCTGTCTCTTAAGCCAAACTCTCCAGTGGCTGTTGGTGGTGATGCCGCAACGCCTTACGCTGAAGTGGTTTTATTACTTGATGAATTAAGCCGTGCAGGTGTGCCAAAGGTTGGCCTATTAACGGATATAAGGGAATAGCTCCGTAGCATTCATGAAAGCGAATAATAAGAAATCCAATAATTTTAGATCACCGCTTCTTATCTCTCTTGGGCTGCACGTCATCTTATTCGTTGCGCTTATTTGGGGGGCGGATTTCACGATGTCGGAACCAAAGCCTACTGGGCAGATGGTTCAAGCCGTGGTGATTGATCCTCAGTTGGTTCGCCAACAAGCTCAACAGATTCGCCAACAAAGAGAAGCGGCGAGCAAAAAAGAGCAAGAGCGTTTAGATAAACTAAGACGTGAAAGCGAACGACTTGAAAAAAATCGTAAAGCTGAAGAAGAAGAGAACATTCGAAAGCTGAAAGAAAAGCAAGCTAAAGAAGCCAAAGCGGCTCGCGACGCGGAAAAGCGTCGAGTTGAAAATGAAAAGCAACGTAAAGTTGAAGAGGCTCGCTTAAAACAAGAGAAAAAGAAAGCCGCTAAAGCAGAAGCTGATCGTAAGTTGAAAGAAGCCGCGGTTGTGAAAGCAGAGAAAGAACGCAAGGCAAAAGAAGCGGCCATTGCTAAAGCTGAACAAGAACGCGTGGCGAAAGAAAAAGCCGCGAAAGAGGCCGCTGAAAAAGCCCGTAAAGAAAAAGAAGCCGCTGAGCGTGCTGAGAAACAACGTATAGCGAAAGAGAAAGAAGCGGCAGCCGCAGCAGAAAAAGCTCGTAAAGCGAAAGAAGCTGCAGCAAGAGCGGAGAAAGAGCGTAAACAGCAAGAAGCGGCATTGAATGATATTTTTGCTGGGCTTGAAACTGAAGCGACTCAAAACTCTTCAGCTAGACAACAATTTATTAGTGATGAAGCGCAGCGTTATGGTGCTATCTATACCCAACTCATTCAACAAAACTTGTTGTTAGAAGACAGCTACAGAGGTCGTTCATGTCGAGTGAACCTAAAGCTTATTCCAACGGGATCTAATGCGATATTAGGTAGATTGAGTATCTTAGATGGTGACAGTCGCTTATGTGCGGCAACGAAGCGTGCGGTAGCACAAGTGCAATCTTACCCGTTACCTAAGGACCCAGACATTATAAAATCACTGAAAGACATTAACTTAACTGTATCACCAGAGTAAAAGGACGAACTTGTGTTAAAGAAACTATTACTGAGTTTTGTTTTCTTAATAGCTACAAGCAGCCAGTTTGCCCATGCGGCACTGGAGCTGGTTATTACAGATGGTATTAACTCTGCACGACCTATCGCTATTGTTCCTTTCCGTTGGGAAGGCGCAGGACCATTGCCGCACGATGTGTCAGCAGTTATCGCTTCTGACTTGCAACGCAGTGGTAAATTTAGCCCAGTTGCGACAAGTAAAATGCCTCAAACGCCTTACAGCGAAACCGAGGTGAATTTTGATGCTTGGACTAACCTAGGTGTTGATTCACTGCTAACAGGTAGCATCACTAAAAATGCCGAAGGGCAGTATGTGGTGAACTACCAACTGATCGACATTGTTCGTGGTCAACTGACTAAAGGGCAAAGCCGTGCACTAAGCGATGAAGGCCAATTAGTACTTTCTAAAGATCATGTGCTGTTCAACAAGAAAGCGACAGTGCCTGGTAAACGCTTGAGAGAGTACGCACACCGAATCTCTGATTTAGTGTATGAAGAGCTAACGGGTGAGAAAGGGGCGTTTCTAACGCGTATTTCTTACGTAGTTGTGAACGACAAAGACAAATACCCGTACCAGCTTCGTGTTGCTGACTACGACGGCTTTAACGAGCGTTTGGTGCTTCGTTCTAAGCAACCTCTTATGTCACCAGCATGGTCGCCAGACGGTAAGAAGCTTGCGTATGTGAGTTTCCAAAATGGCCAAGCTGAAATATTCATAATGAATATTTACACGGGTGAGCGCGAGAAAGTGACGTCATACCCTCGTCATAATGGTGCGCCAAGATTCTCGCCAGATGGTAAAACATTGGCGTTGGTATTGTCGAAAACAGGCAGTCTTCAGGTGTACACACTCGACCTTGCTAGCCGTAAGCTGACTCAAATTACCCGCGGTCGTTCTAACAATACTGAACCATTCTGGCACCCAGATGGCAAGTCTCTAATTTTCACATCTGATCGTGGTGGTAAACCACAGATTTATAATGTAAATTTGTCAAATAATTCGACATCTCGTATTACTTGGCAAGGTAGCCAAAACTTAGGTGGCCAGATCACCCCTGACGGACGATTCCTGATTATGGTTAATCGTAGCAATTCGGGTTTTAACTTGGCTAAACAAGATTTGGAAACCGGTGCGGTTCAGGTGCTAACAAAAACATTGTTAGATGAATCTCCAAGTATTGCACCGAATGGAGGTATGGTTATCTATAGCTCTATTTACAATAAAACAAACGTACTATCGATGGTTTCTATCGACGGTCGTTTTAAGGCTAGATTACCGGCAACGAACGGACGCGTAAGAGCGCCTTCGTGGTCACCGTTTCTCTAGTTGATTTGATACATTCTTTTAGCTATTGATAGTGTTAACTATTGTGGCATTTAACTATCTATAGCACTTAGTCGCTGTAGAAACTAAGTTTGATAACGTAAGGAAAAAAAGATGCAACTTAACAAAGTTCTTAAAGGCTTGATGATTGCACTACCAGTGATGGCAGTAACGGCATGTAGCTCAACTGATGAAGCAACTTCTGCAACATCTGGCACAGAAAGCAACCAAACAACTTCAGGTTCAGAAGGCAACGTAGATACAACTGTTGTAACGCCAATTGACGCTAACGGTCAACTGTCTGAGCAAGAGCTTAAAGAGCAAGCGCTACGCGAAACTCAAACAATCTACTTCGCATTCGATAACTCTACTATCGCTGGCGACTACGAAGAAATGCTTGCAGCTCACGCAGCATACCTAGTTAAGAACGTTGATATGAACGTTACTGTTGAAGGTCATGCTGATGAGCGCGGTACTCCTGAGTACAACATCGCACTTGGTGAGCGTCGTGCACAAGCTGTAGCGAAATACCTACAAGCTCTAGGTGTTCAAGCAGACCAAATCTCTATCGTAAGCTACGGTGAAGAGAAGCCACTTCTTCTAGGTCAATCTGAAGACGTGTACGCTAAAAACCGTCGTGCAGTACTAGTTTACTAATTTCAGTAGGCTATATAATTGAGGAATTGCCTCATGTTCAGTAACACAAAGCGAGTCATTTTGCTTTCGTTACTGGCAAGTGCAGCGAACACTACGTTCGCTGCACCAGCTCCAGTATCCGATCTCAATAGCACCGCAACAAATTCATCATCTTCCTCTCGATCAGCATCTAACGAATCAGATATTGAGCGTTTAGAGCGCTTGCTTCAAAATCGTAATCTCGTTCAGCTTCAAATGCAGCAGCAAATCGACGATATGTCACTGGAGATCAGTGAACTTCGTGGTGAGTTGGAGCGAAACAGCTACGATATGAAACAAATGCTCGAGCGCCAACGTGAATTGTTCATTGAACTGGATCGTGTGAGAGGCGAGGTGAAAGCAGCAGGAACAGCAACGGTAGCAGTAGCAGCGAGCGAAGGCTCTAAGGATGCTTCTGGTACGTTCAGTACTGATGTTGATGAGCAAACCGCTTATCAAAATGCTGTAGATATGATTCTAAAGCAACGAGACTACTCGGGTGCGATTGCAGCATTCCAAAAGTTTCAAAAAGACTTCCCAGACTCGACCTTCACGCCTAACACCCATTATTGGTTAGGTCAGCTTTATTTCGCTAAAAAGCAAGATAAGGAAGCTGTGAAGAGCTTTGCCGCTGTTGTGTCATACAAAGACTCCAACAAGCGCTCTGATGCTCTGGTTAAGCTTGGTGACATAGCTACGCGTAACAACAACGCGACGCAAGCTAAGAAATATTACCAGCAAGTTGTAACCGAGTATCCAAACAGTGCTTCGGCTAAAGTGGCTAAAACCCATTTGTAAACAAAATAGGGGTGCTCAGGTACCTCTTTTTTATATCTGATCACTTTCTTTTTGTGTCTACTTCTCTTCTTTGTAATGCCAACGCATCGCTTTGTTTATGCGTTTTAAGCATTAGTTAGTCATCGCTTGAAACCAATCCTTTTTGATCCCAATCGCTGTCCTGTGTAGAATACTCTAATTCTCGGAAGAAGTTGCGTAGAGCAAGAGCAATGAGTCATATACTAGATAAAATCGATACAGTTTACCCGTTTCCGCCTAAGCCAGTTCCACTGAGCGACGCTCAGAAGCAGGCCCACATCGCAAACATCAAAACACTACTTCAAGAAAAAGATGCAGTTCTAATTGCACATTACTACACAGATCCTGAAATTCAGGCCCTGGCTGAAGCAACTGGTGGTTTTGTTGGCGATTCATTAGAAATGGCTAAGTTTGGTAACCGCCATTCTGCAAGCACTTTGATCATCGCTGGCGTTCGTTTTATGGGGGAGTCAGCAAAGATTCTTACACCTGAAAAACGCATTCTAATGCCAACACTAGAAGCTGAATGTTCTCTTGATCTTGGCTGTCCTGCAGACAAATTTACAGAATTTTGTGATGCTCACCCTGACCATACAGTGGTTGTATACGCGAATACCTCTGCGGCTGTTAAGGCTCGTGCAGACTGGGTAGTTACGTCGAGCATCGCTTTAGAAATCGTTGAAAGCCTAGACGCTGAAGGCAAACCCATTATTTGGGGCCCAGATCGTCACCTAGGTTCTTACATCGCAAATCAAACTGGCGCTGACATGTTGCTTTGGCAAGGTGAGTGTATTGTTCATGACGAGTTCTCAGCTGATGCTTTGAAGAAAATGAAATCAGTATACCCAGAAGCGGCTATTTTGGTTCACCCAGAATCACCAGCAAGCGTGGTTGAACTGGCTGACGCTGTTGGTTCAACAAGTCAACTGATCAAGAAAGCAAAAGAGCTGCCTCATCCACAGATGATTGTCGCGACAGACAAAGGTATCTTCTTCAAAATGCAGCAACTGGTTCCTGAAAAAGAGCTGATTGAAGCGCCGACAGCAGGTGCCGGTGCAACTTGTCGAAGCTGCGCGCATTGCCCTTGGATGGCAATGAACGGCCTTGAAGCGATTGAAAATGCGCTTGAGAATGGTGGCGAGCAACACGAGATCTTCGTTTCTGACGAACTGCGCGTGAAATCCCTTATCCCATTGAACCGCATGCTAGATTTTGCTGAGCAATTAAATGTGCAGGTAAAAGGTAACGCTTAATCTAATGACGTGAGGTTATAAATAATCCAATATTTATAACTCTGCAGTCTTTATAATGTGGTGCATTTGTCATCATTAAAAAAACCAGCCGCAGTGCTGGTTTTTTGTATCTGAATATTCGCCTTAGTCTAGTCTCATTAGCTGCTGCAATTTACACTAGGTATGACCAATCGTAGCAAATACCACTATTAGCAATACCTATAATAGTAAACAATGGGTCAGCCTAGTTTGTTAAATCACTTGATAACATCGTTAGAAATCTTGATTGTAGAATAACGACTTATCGAAGTTTCTTGTCGAAAATAGCTGCCTTGTTCTTAAGCCTTTTTCCTGAGAGTTTTATGCTCACTTACTTACTGTGACTGACATTAATTTTTCTACGCTATCTCTGTATCAGTGTGTTCAAATTGAGAATTGAATTTAGATTGATTCATGAGTACGAACAGAAATAGCCCGGCCATCAGCGAAGCCGCGACCCAATATGGGAGGCTTTGGTTGTATTGATAAAGTATCGTTGCAGTGATTGGCCCCACAATGGAAGATAGCCCTTGGATGGCAGAAATTGTACCTGCAGCTGCACCTTGTTCGTTCATATCTACTGAATTGGCGGTGATAGCTTGTACCGCAGGAAACAAGAGTCCCAACCCTATTGCCATAAATATATAGCCTGTAATAAGAAGCGTAGCTGAGTGTGCTACTGACACAATACAGAGACCAGCACATGCCACTATTGGACCCATCATGAAACTCTTTAGTAATACGTTATTTTTCATTTTGGCTAAGAAAGCTTGTGTGATACCTAACGTGATTCCAGTGATGGTCAAAACGATACCAGACAGCTGAGCTGCTTGTTCCGATGTATCTCGGATGCGGTCGAGTATTAAAAATCCAATGATGATCTGGGCTGTTATAACAGCAAACATACAAGCGAACATAGCGAGTGCCGGGAAGCGAAGTCGTTGGTCAAAAAAGCTTATAGTATTCTCGGAAGGCTCGTGGATTATTGTTGTTTCAGGTAAGCGGATCTTGATAATAACCCAGGCGATGAATGGGAGTACTGACAATACGTACAACGGCAGTGTCAGAGAGTATTGAGATAACATTCCACCTAAAGCTGGCCCTGCAACTAGCCCTATTGCACTTGCTGCCCCAATACTTGCCATGGCACTTTGTCGCTCTTTGGGCGTGGTAATATCTGCCACTAACGCAGTGCTAATAGGAGTAATAGCCGCTAAAAACAGGCCGACGAATGTGCGAGCAACGATCATTCCTATGAGTATGATGAGTGAGTGAAAGGTTGTTTTCAGGGATAGATCTAGCCATATCGTCATGAGGATAAAAGAGCACGCATAGCCTAAAGTAGCGACTAGCAATACGGGTTTTCGTCCCTTCTTGTCACTGGTCTCCCCCCATTTTTTTGCGCTAAGAAGCCAAGCTATTCCCGACATAGCGACCACCAAGCCACCATGCCATTCCATTAAACCAACTTCGCGAATAATCGGACCGATCACTGGAATGATCGACATCATCGCTGTCATACAGACAGCGTTTAATACAAATAACTGTTTAATAGTACTCATAAAGTGGCTTTTTTAGTTTGGCTACAATGTACGGGACATCAAATATACAACCGATATAATTCCAATAAAAGCATTAATGGAAAAGATTATCATTATCAGTTAAATTAATTGAAAGAGTTCGAAGTGGAAGAAAAATGATAAATGAAAGTAGTTATATAAATGTCAATGGTTCAACTATATATTACGAAATATCGGGTAATCTTACTGGTGAACCGCTGTTGATGCTTCATGGTGGACTTGGGTCAATCCATGAATTAGAGCCGTTACATAAGTATTTATTCGACAATTATCAATTAATAAGTCTTGATTTGCGTGGACATGGTAAGTCGGATCTAGGGTGTTTACGACTTAGTTACAGCCAGTATCAGCAAGATGCTCATTCCGTACTCGACGCTTTAGGAATTGAGCAATATTCGATATTTGGTTTCAGTGATGGCGGCATTGTAGGCTACCGCTTAGCCGCTCAAGAACCAAATAGGGTTTCTTGCTTGGTGACGCTCGGTTCACAATGGCAAGTGAATATTGATGATCCATCTATGAAACTATTATCCAGTTTAACTCCGGATTTTTGGCGCAACAGGTTCTCGGAGGACGTTGCTTTGTACGAGGCAACTAACCCAGAACCAGATTTTTCTAAGCTGGTTGATGCAGTTAAAGAGGCTTGGTTTGATAACACGGCATCGGGTTATCCTTGTGATTTAGTCGAACAGATTCGCTGTCCGACATTGATTATGAGAGGGGATAACGATTTTATATTTTCTCTTGATGAGGCAGTGGCTTTAAAAGGCAAAATTTCTGGGAGCTGTTTTGCCAACATTCCTCAGACAGCACATGCGTCATATCAAGAAGCACCTGATATTGTAGGTTCAATGATCAAGCGCTTTCTGTCGCAACATGGCAATAATAAATAGAACGTACTTGTTATTGATGCAGGTGCGTCGGATTACTAACAACTTAATCAATTGGGTAAAAAGCATAATGACTCGCCAAGATTGGTATCCACTGACTAATGCGCAGGAGGCATATTGGGACGAATTCGTTCAACATCCAGATAGGCCTTTATCGACAGTAGCTCATTGTTTGGAAATTTCAGGCTCTATCGATCTCGAAAAATTAGCCGATGCCATTAATCAGACTGTTTCAGAAGCGGAAGCTTTGCTGCTTAGATTTCGACGATTGGAAAATCAGTACTATCCCGTTCAAATGGTTTGTTTTGACGAAAAACCCACAGTGGAGGTCATCGATCTACGTGGGGAAGAAAACGCGCAAGAACAAGTAAATGCATATTTGCGCTCTGACGTCGAAACGGCCATTGATTTAGAAAAGGATGTGATTACGAAGGTACAGCTCTATATTGTAGGATCACAGAAAGTCTTTTGGTATCTGAGAACTCATCATATTGCGGTCGATGGTTACAGTATGAGTCTAATTGAGCAGCGTTGTTCGGAGCTTTATCTGTGTTTAGTGAATAACACAGCGCCAAAACACTACTTTAAGACGTTTGAGGTTTATCTCAAAGAAAACACCGATTATTTGGATAGTGACCGTTTCGATGTTGACCGATCTTATTGGGGTAATTATCTTGATTCAGCCAATCTGACGCTGAGTAACCACGATATCTCGGTATCTGATACAGTTTATTGTGAGAGGGATGTTCCTGAGTCGATTAGTGATTCTCTTATCACGGTATCTAAGCAATTAATGATTGGTTGGAGTGACATTCTCACCTTACTGTGTACAGCGTATCTTTATAGGCATTGGCGATCAGACGAACAGACGTCTTTTCCTTTGCCTGTGTGGCTACCATTTATGAATAGAATGGGTAATCCTTGTGCAAACCTACCGTCATTAATGGTCAATACTATTCCTTATATCGGAGAGGTTGCCGATGATGAGTCGGTGGATTCATATCTCAGAAGGGCGGTAAAAGAGCTTAGGGGAAATTATTGCCATGGACGGTATCGAGTAGAGAATAAATGCACATCTGGCGGACACTATTTTATTTCACCATTCATTAATATTTTGCCTTTTGAATCGACAGAATTTCATGGGTGCTCAACGAAACGTCGTATTATTGCTGGTGGAATTGCGGACGGGTTTAACGTAACCTTTCGCGGCTCAAGGCAAGCGAAAAACATGTCTTTAAAGATAGAGGCAGAGAGCAGCCTCTTTGAACTGCATGAACTAACTGATCATGCTAATCATTTACTAAAGTACCTATCTAAAGCTCTAAATTCTGTCTTAGATTAATTCTGCATAAGCTTAATGCTGTCTTATTTTTTAAATTTTTGTTTCAACCCTCCTTATGAATAGGGCATCTCGTTAGGTGCTCTAACCATCAAAAATCAGAATGCCAAACCCAAGCTAATCGTTAAAAATGATAATTATTATCAATATCAAATGAGAATGCTTTACATTTAAATATGCAACCGATAAAGTACGGTTGAAAATTCGTCAGGTCATTGAAAGGAAAATCATTTTTCAATTTATTCGTTGAGTGATTTAGGCCTTGTTCAATGTGACGTTTTTTAGTCGGAATTTTGGCTCATGTATTAAAGCAGTGGTCAATAAGGAGCTAAGGAAGTACAGCTGATACTCGTTTTGAGTTGTTGCGTTTTCAACCTTTGAATGTCTTCCCTAGTTTTCCTTATAAATGCCGTACATGAGCCCACCTAAAGTTAATGCTTAATCAAGGAGAATTTTAAATGACAGCATTACGCCCCGCGGCAGTGAATGAGCTAGGAAATAGCAAATTCAAGCTACGTACTTTATCTGCAATCATCATGGGACTTTGTGTCAGTGGTCAAGCTTTTGCAGCGACGAACAATAATAATGAAACTACCGCTAACGAAGAAAAAACTACTTTTGAAGTTACCGTGTATGGCGAGAAAATAGAACGTTCGATTTATGATACGGGCTCAAGCGTGCATGTGTATGATGAAGATCGTATTGCGACTACTCCAGGTGCATCTGAGGTCGATGACTTGCTGCAGCTAACACCGAACATTGTAGATTCAGGTCAGGGTAATAACCTACCATCGATTCGTGGTGTTGATGGGTCAGGTCCTTCATTCGGTGGTCTTGCAGCCTTTGGTGGCTCTGTGCCAAGATTGAATCTTTCAATTGATGGACGCTCACTCAGCTATTCTGAAGTCGCGTTCGGTCCTCGCTCTTTATGGGATATGCAGCAAGCGGAAATTTATCTTGGACCGCAAAGCTATGTCCAAGGTCGAAATGCTTCTGCGGGTGCTATCGTTTTAAAATCCAATGATCCGACTTACGATTTTGAGAGCAAAGTTAAGGCTGCTATTGGTCAGCAAGACTATTCTCAAACCGCTGCGGTAATCTCAGCGCCAATACTTGAAGATCAACTGGCCTTCAGGTTGAGTGTTGATCAACAAAAACGCAGTAGTTATGCAGACCTTACTGCCTATGAACCTGTCGGTGACCCTAATCGAATTGAGATGACGACAGCTCGCGGTAAATTTTTACTAGAGCCAGCAGGCCTTCCTGGATTCAAAACCACGTTAACGATTGCCCATATGGATACCGTTGGACCTCAATCGGAATCTCAACAAACAAAGATCAATAGAGCTGTTTACGAAACTCAGTCAACAAGCGGCATTTGGGATGTATCTTATGACATCTCAGATACGTTAGTGTTCGAAAATAATTTGATCTACACCGATCGCACTTACGACCGAATCACTGATCCTGCAGGCAGAAAGCAGGATTTCAAATCGAAAGGTAATGAGTTCCAAATAGAGCCTTTGGTTCGATTTGATTCCCTTAGCGAAGATCTCTCTGGTTTGTTTGGTTTACGCTACTTCAAATCTGAAGATGATGATGTATTTGAACAGACTGGGTCATCAATACCAATGGAAGGCAAAAACCGTGCTATGTCGGCATTTGCTGAAGTGACGTACTTGGTGATGCCGAGCATCGAAGTTGTAGCGGCAGGGCGATTCGAACGCGAAAGCAAAAAACGCTATGTTGCCCCGGGTCGCTTCGGCTTAGATTATGATGAAACATCAAATGTATTCCTTCCTAAGCTTGAAGTTGCTTATAAGCCTGAATCAGATCAAACCGTGGGTATCCGAGCAGCTAAGGGCTTTAACTCTGGAGGTGGCGGTGTTGGCTTCAATAACAAAACGTGGGCATTTTCTTCATATACGTATGAAGACGAATACGTTTGGAACTATGAATTCTTCACTCGCCATAGTCTGCTAGATAATGAACTTGAGTTAACAACTAACGTCTTCTACAACGACTATGATAATTTCCAAGTACTGGAGACTTCATCAAAAGGTGATGTGAAAGTTGATAATGTTGATGAAGCATATACTTACGGTGCAGAACTAGGAAGCCGTTGGTTAACAACATCTAACCTAGAGCTATTGGCTTCACTTGGTTTGTTGAAAACAAGCTACAAAGATCATGCTAATAGCTCAAAAGAACTCGCTCGTGCCCCTTCTTTGACGGCAAGCTTCGGTGCTTTATACATGTTTGCTGAGAATTTCGAATTGAGTGGTAATGCGAATTACACTGGAGATTACTTCAGTGACGTTGAAAACTCAGCTAACCAGAGTATCGATGCTTACTGGGTTGCAAATGCACAAGTTGCGTATGTGTTTACTAACGGACGTATGTCTTTATTCGCTACAAACTTGTTTGATTCTCAGAAAGAAACATTCAATTTCGGTGGAGACGATATTACGAAGCAAGCACCTCGCCAAATTGGTGGTTCAGTAGAATTGTACTTCTAATCGGTTAGATATAATAAAAACGCCTTGCTCAAAGCAAGGCGTTTATTGATCCCAAACGGTTGTCAAAATGTTTAAGGTGCTAGAAGTCAGAACCTTAATTTAGGCTGTAGCTTCAGTAGAGGCCATGATCGTCTGCCAAGATTCGAGTGTTGGCGTCGCCATTAATTGGGCAAAGCTAATGTTTATCCCTGCATTTCTTAGTTGGCCTGTTAGGCGCATCATACTGATTGAATCCAAACCGAGTTCGATGAGGTTAACGTCCGGCTTTACCGATTCGACTGGAACACTTAATACCTGACTGATTATTTCTACCAGATCAATATTTGCTTCTTGCTTAGACAAAATAATTTCCTTTTCTTTCGGAAGTTTATCTTCTACTTCCAATATTTCACTCAAATTCGCTATACACGATATCACCACTTGATTGTTATATACAAATGATTATTATTAGCATTTAAATGTATTGATAGGCGTCAATTGTGCTGAATCGATTTGGGTATCTTAATACTTCCAAGCGTTGGTCTTAGCACTTCAACATACAATAAGGAATGACATGGAAACCGTGCTCAAGGAGAAGCTTTGTCAAGATGGCTTGTTATATGGCTTTGTTGATCAACCAGATCGTCAATCTGTGAAGTTTGAACAGAACAACTTATGGTTAAACACACCTTTATGGGCAATTTTGAGTGAAGGGGTTGCTCTGCATCCAACTAAACCTGCAGTAGCCGATCCGACGGGTAGCCTTACTTATGAAGAGTTGCAGTCTGAAGCAGACAGAATAGCCGCGGGTTTAAAAGAGGTCGGGTTAAAAGCTGGAGACCGGGTCGTATTTCAGGTGTCTAACAGCATTTATTTCGCAAAAGTGTTTTTTGCTTTACAAAGAGCTGGCTTGATTCCGGTATTGGCACTGCCGGCACATGGTATTGTTGAAATTCGCCATTTCATGAAAGTATCTGGCGCAAGGGCCTACTTCGGTTCTAACTTAGAAAACGATGGAAGAGCACTACACATAGCTGACTCACTGTCGGAAGAGTCCCTTTCATTTAAGCATATCTATATTGTGGGAGACTCTGGAAAGTATCCGTCTTTACCTCTGGGTAATATTGGCCAGTTCGTTCCTGAACGACCAAACCCAAATCATCCTGCTCTGTTTTTAGTTTCTGGTGGAACGACGGGACTACCTAAGCTCATTCCTAGAAGTCATAACGATTATCGTCTCAACATCCAAAGTTGTGCAGCAGCAAGTGAGTTGTCGTCCGACGAGGTATACCTCGCAGTGTTACCTGCCGCGCATAATTTTACTTTGGGTTGTCCCGGTTTATTGGGAGCGCTTGATGTTGGAGGAAGTGCCATTTTCAGTTCCAACCCCAGCCCTGATTACTGCTTTGATGTTATCGAGAAAAATAAAGTGACGGCGACAGCTTTGGTTCCCGCGCTTGCGCAGCTATGGAATGCGGCTAAAGAATGGGAAAGTGCGAATACATCTAGCCTAAGACTGATGCAAGTCGGTGGCTCGAAGCTAGCCTATTCTGATGCTCTTGATGTTCAAAAAACCTTTCCCGGCGCACTCCAACAAGTTTTTGGTATGGCAGAAGGCCTGATCGCCTGTACTCGGTTAGGGGATGATGAAACCTTGGTTGCGACGAAACAAGGTCGACCTGTAAGTCGCTGGGATGAGGTTCGCATAGTCAATACTGAGGGGAACCCTGTTCCAATGGGTGAAGAAGGCGAACTACTCACTCGCGGTCCCTACACTTTAAGAGGGTATTACCGTGCAGAGGAACACAACCAACGCTCATTTACTCAAGATGGTTTCTACCGAAGTGGAGATCGAGCCATTGTTGATGAGAGGGGATATATCGTTGTGACTGGCAGAATTAAGGACGTCGTAAACCGAGCTGGTGAGTGTATTGCTACCGATGAAATCGAAGAGCATTTACTTATGCATCCTAATGTTGCACAGGTCGCCGTGGTTGCGGTGCCTGATAAACATCTAGGCGAAAGGATCGGAGTCGCTGTCGTGAAAAGGGGGCTTTCCCCAACTTTGCAAGAGCTACGCACCTTCCTAAAAGACCAAGGGATGGCTTCTTTCAAACAGCCAGACGAATTGCTCATTGTCTCTAATCTGCCCAAAACAGCGGTAGGTAAAATTGATAAAAAGCGATTGCTTGGTCCAAGTGGTGAAGCTTGGGTTAATACGCCAGTTTAACTAACGCGAGCTGCCTACCGTAGCTCTATATTGTCGATAAACAACGTCCTATTGATTGAATCGAGAGTGCTCTAGAAGGATGACTTGTCGTCGAGCCTGAGAAAGGTGCTTCTATTATTACACTCTTCAATGGGTCATTACAGGGAACAAAGACTAAAGGAAATCAACGTGTCATCTATAAAGAAGCCAGAAGTTTGCGAAAGTCTCAATGATATACGAATCGGAATAGATACCCTTGATAAGGAGATCGTTCATATTCTTTCTAAGCGGTTAGGGTATGTCAAAGCCGCCGCACAATTTAAGCCCAGTGAGCAGAGTATTCCGGCACCAGAGCGTGTCGCTGAAATGCTAGAAGACCGAAAAAAATGGGCAGAAGAGGCCGGGATGAGTAGCGAGTATGTCGAAACGTTATTCTCTAGTATCACCCATTGGTACATTAATCAGCAAATTAAACATTGGCGTACCGAAAGGGGGCTTTCAGCAGAAGAACCCGAAAATACGGCAACGTGATAAGAGTGTTTTGAACTTATCCGTTGAGTATGTATTAGAGGGTTACACATATTCCTGTTGGATCACCACTTTGACTACTAAGCGCCAAAGATTTAATTGATCAGATGACAGAAGAGAGCGTCAGTGCTGATTAGAGTATTAAGGACAATTACAAATGACTATACCGAAAATAGCGAGTTACGACTTGCCAGAACACCATGAGTTTCCAATAAACAGAACGAACTGGACGATCGAACCTAGTAAAGCGGTACTTTTAATTCACGACATGCAAGAGTATTTTGTGAGCTACTATGAGGCTGATTCGTCACCTATGGCGGACATTTTAACGAACATTCAGCAGTTAAAACACGTAGCGAAACAAGCGGGAATCCCGGTTGTATATACCGCACAACCCGCAAATCAAGACCCAAAAGATAGAGCCTTGTTAACTGACTTTTGGGGGCCGGGGCTAAACGGCGATCATACTCCTGTCGTATCAACGCTCGCTCCAGAAAGCGATGATATTGAGTACGTTAAATGGCGTTACAGTGCATTTAAGAAAACCCCATTGCTTGATTACATGAAAGACAATCAAAAAACTCAGCTGATCATCTCTGGTATTTACGGTCACATTGGCATTTTATCGACTGCTTTGGATGCATTCATGTTGGATGTACAGCCCTTTATTATCGGTGATGCGATCGCGGATTTTTCGCGTGAAGACCATATCCACACTCTCACTTACATATCAGGCCGAACGGGAAGCATTAAAACACTCGATAAAGCTATAGCGGAAATCAACCCAAATGAAGAGAGTATTCTTAGCCTCAATGTTTTGCAGTCTGACGTGGCCGAAACATTAGGTGTTTCTTATGAAGAGATTGATGTGAATGAAAATCTAATCTTCATGGGGCTAGATTCGATGCGAGCGATGACACTTGTAGAGAAGTGGAATAAGCAGGGCGCAAATATCTCATTCGCTCAGCTCATTGAAGCGGTTTCATTGCAAGAGTGGTGGCAAGCAATCGAAGCGACACTGAAAAACCACGCAGAAGAAGTACCAGCATAATTGCTCGCAAGTTAGCGCCAATTATTTATAGAATTTCTTAAGAGGTAAATTGATGAGCGATCAACCAGTGCGTTTACATCCGATGTTGTTGGACTTTGTTCGTAAGGAGAAGATCTCAAAGCATCTACTGCGAGTGACTGTTACGGGCGACTCTTTAAAAGGGTTCCCTGAAGATCAAAATGGTACACACATAAAAGTGTTTTTCCCCAATAGGGAGAGTGGGATATTGCAGTTACCTTATCGAGAAGGTGAAACTGTTATTTGGCCTGAGCATAAACCCGTGCCTCGAGCCTATACCGTCAGAAAGTATCGAGCCGATGTGAATGAGCTTGATATCGATTTCGTGATCCACGGAACCGATTCTCCCGGCGGTGGGTGGGCGATTAAAGCAGAACAAGGTTTCCAAATTGGCCTTGTAGGCCCTGCTGGGCCTGAGCCATTAATTGAACCCGCAGATTGGCATATTATTGCGGGAGACCTAACAGCAGTACCAGCCATTAGTGCTATTTTGGAGAACCTTCCCTCCGACACTCAAGGCTATGTATTTATCGAGATAGAGGATGCTGCGGATAAACATGATATTAAGCATCCGCAAGGTCTGGTTTTGAAGTGGCTAATGAGAGACGAAAAGAGTGATCAATATCTATTGAGCAAAGCCATTTCCTGCTTAATTGCACCTAATGGATCTCACTCGCTTTCGGCTTTCATTGCGGGTGAAAATGAAAGCGTGATTGCGTGTCGTAAAGCGCTTAAACAAGAGTACAAGCTGTCTAGAAAAGATATGTATGCGATTCCTTACTGGAAACGAGGTAAGGATGAAGAAGCATACCATGATGAACGCCATGAAGTTATGGATGAAGAGTACTAGCTTGCCTGTTTTAGAAAACAAAAACCGATCTCATGAGATCGGTTTTTGTTAGTACCTTTGGGTGCTTAAGCATACGCCTCTCGGAGGCGTTTCTTATTCACTTTGCCGACAGGTGTCTTGGGCAATGAATCGACAAATTTGATTAAATCTGGGATTTTGTAATCAGCTAAGCCACAATCACGTAGGAAATATTTTAGTTTGAAGGGATTTATGTCTGCCCCTTCGACTTTAACGATTACAGCGCAACTTCGTTCTCCTAAGTAGTCGTCAGGTATCGCAATGAGAGCGGCATCATGAACCCCATCGTGTCGAATTAGGTGGTTTTCGACCTCTTCTGCTGCAATCTTTTCCCCCCCTCGGTTAATCTGGTCTTTATCTCGCCCTGTTACAATGATATTACCGTCCTTAGTCTGTTTAACTATGTCACCAGTGTGATAAAACCCTTGTTGGTCGAATGAAAGACGGTTCTGTTCTTTTGCTTGGTAATAGCCGCGAATGGTGTAAGGACCTTGAGTGAGAAGAAAACCTTCCTCTCCGCAGGATACTGACTCCCCCTCTTCATTCACGATTTTAATCCGATCATGTTGTGAAATAGGGCGCCCTTGGGTAGAGGCAATAACTTCCATAGGATCATCCAATCTAGTGTAGTTCACTAGCCCTTCAGCCATACCAAAGACTTGTTGAAGCTGACAATCTAACTTGTTTGGTAGGTCTGTAGCCGCCGTTTGGCTAAACTTAGCGCCACCGACTTGAACTAATTTTAAGCTTGAAAGATCATGAGTAGTGGATTGAGCCTGCTCCATCCACAGCAGTGCTAGTGGGGGAACTAAGCCCGATACGGTAATTTTATGCTCTTCAATTAGTTTAAACGCTGATTTTGGGGTAGGGTCATGCGTAAGAACAACCGTACCTCCAGCGAAAAAGACCCCTAAAGCTCCCGGTGAACTTAATGGGAAATTATGTGCAACCGGCAGCGCACATAAGTAGCGAGTGTTTTCAGTAAACTTACAGATAGTGTTACTGCCAATCACGCTATAAGCATAGTCATTGTGGGTTCGAGGTATCAGTTTTGGCGTACCGGTTGTTCCACCTGACAATTGGAAAAATGCCAGTTCAGATGCTTCTGCTTCTTGTTTATCGTCGGGTTGCCCCGTGAAATCATCAAGCGATGTGAACCTTGGATCTGCCAAGTTCGTAGCATCACAGCGAACGATTATATGTTCTAATTCATTACTTTCATCTAACACTTGCTTAGCTAAGGCTTGGTAATTAAAGCCAGTATGTTTCCCATCTACAATGTAAGCTTTGGCTTTGGCGTGTTGGCAAAAATAAGATACTTCTGAGAAGCGATGAGCGGGAAGAGCTAAAACGGGTCGAATACCTTTCTGTAACAAGGCAAAGTAGCAGAAATAGAATTCGGCTACGTTTGTCATTTGTAATACGACATTGTCGCCCTTCATTAACCCTAAAGACTGAAAACCTGAAGCCATTTGAGACACTCTCTCTGCGGCTTGTAAATAGCTAAATTGACGCTCACCACAGATAAGAGCCATGTTGTTACCACACCGCTCAACTGAGTGCTGAAAATGATCGAAAAGAGTTCTGTCTTGCCAATAACCTAGCTCTCTATACAAAGAAGCTTGGGGTGTTGGCCAATCTGTATAATCCATATGTTCATTCGACATTATGAGTCTACCTATGCCGTCAACATATCTTTAAGTTGGATACCTGCTGCCGTTAAGATGGTGTTCATTTTGGCACCAGTTTCATCCAGTTCGCTTTGTGGATGTGATTCATCAACAATACCTGCTCCAGCAAAAACTTTCATTTGTCGTTTTTGGACCTCAGCACAACGGATCGTCACTACCCACTCCCCATTACCTCTTGAATCACACCAACCAACCATACCGGTAAAATACCCTCGGTCGAATTGCTCCAATTTTCGGATAGCTTCATACGCTTTCTGTCGCGGATAACCGCAAACTGCAGGGGTAGGGTGTAATTCAGCAGCGACTTCCAACACATTAGTGTGAGGGTTACTGACTTGACCCTCTAGTTCCGTGGAGAGATGAAGCATGGTTTTTGTTTCTATGACTGATGGAATCATAGGTGTGTACAGGTTGTGGCAATACTTGCTCATCACACGCTCAACTTCTTCTACAACTAGACCATGTTCGTGCAGATCTTTGTTGGTATTGAGCAATGAATTTGTTGAGCTTTGATTCTGTTCGTCCAGTTCAGAACGCGGGCGCGATCCTGCGAGTGGGTTAGAGGTGAGATAACTGCCTTTTTTTGCAACAAGGAGTTCTGGACTCGCCCCCATTAGCTTTTGGTTGTCATTGATATTCGCTGCGAACGTATAGCCTTTCGAGTTGATTGATAACAGATTACGAAGCAAAGTTTGCTGCTGAATATCAGCGTCTGTTTCTACTTCAATAGCCCGAGAAAGAACCACTTTTGAAAGCTCTGTGTTGGCAAACATATCAAGAAGGTCGGATACCCCTTGCTTATAATGATTACCGCTTGGGGAAGAAATGACGTGCGCATCGGCAGAAGAAAGCGGATTTGAGTGTAAGGATCTTGTACTACTAGAGATGAATAACTGCTCTGGGATAATAAATTTAGTCGGGTTTTCTTCGTTAAATGGGACGACACCAAATAGCACTGGATTATCGGCTTCTGATTTTTTAGCCGCCTGGAGCATTTCGTTCGCCTTCTCGGCTAGCTCTGAAAATGCAATAGGCTGGTGGAACTCATTTTCAATACCTTTACCCATCATCGTATTACTGGGAGAAGCGAAGAAAAATGGAGATGACAATAGCTCTCTATCTAGCAGATCACTTTCCATTTTTGAATAGCCAATGACTTCACGTTTCATAACAGGTCCCTCTTTGTGTATAGATCGTTATGACGATGTGCAATTACTTACATTGATGTTCTTAAAGGAACTCATTTGTCATGCACTTCATCGGGTTGCTTATTTTGGTCAGTAAGATTACATTTACATTTATTTAAATGCTAATGATAATGATTTCTATTTGATGTAAATCGTCATTATTGAAGGCTGCTCACATTCTTTGATTTTTGTTTTATGTAAATGCATACAAAAGTCGCAATTTTGATTGTTTATTATTCGGTTGTTTAGGTATATGGAAAGATTTCTTGAAGGACAATTAGTGTTATTAACGGGTGCTGCAAAAGGTATTGGTTTTAGCACGTTAGAGAGTTTGTTGGACTCGGGAGCTAAGGTGCTCGCTACGGATATTGATAGCCAACTCCTCGCGACTAAATCTGAATCTCTAGCGAGAAAGTATCCAGATCAGCTCTGGGTTGAACCGTTGGATCTGTCAAAACCTGAGTTAGTAAAACAGAGTATTTATCATTGGGTAGCAGAGTACGGTGAGTTTGACCACTTAGTGAGTTGTGCTGGTATTCTTCATTTAGGTGCGCTGTGTGATATGTCATTCGAGCAGATAGAAAACACATTTATGGTCAATTCGTTTGGTGCTCTAGCCACAATGCAGGCGGTATCTAAGTGTATGAAAGATCGGGGGAAGGGGAATATGGTTGTTGTCGGTTCGAATGCTGCCAATACTCCTAGAGCAAATATGGGGGCTTATGCAGCATCTAAGTCGGCGTTACACATGTTTGTAAAATCCATTGGTATTGAACTCGCGCCTTTGGGGATTCGTTGCAATATTGTGAGCCCAGGGTCTACACGTACAGAAATGCAATTGCAACTTTGGAATGAGAGTTATGGTGAGGAGCAGGTCATTGCCGGAGATGCAACGCAGTTTCGTCTAGGTATTCCGCTCAACAAGATTGCTGAACCCAAAGATATTGCTCAATCGATATTGTTTCTGATGTCTAATGCAGCTAATCATATCACTATGCATGACTTGCGGATTGATGGTGGTGCAACGCTCGATAACTAGACATCATAGAGTTATATGGCGCGCATGCGCCATATAAAATTTTAGGTTAAGCGACTGTCGATAATTTCTTATGAGTTGCCTCTACCATTGCATTTGCAAAGACATCGAGAATTGCAACGGTATCTTCCCAGTTTAGACATTCATCAGTGATGGATTGACCTCTGGTTAGTGGCGTCGCATCTATATTTTGCGCCCCTCCGACTAAGAAGCTTTCAGACATAACGCCGGCGATGTACTGCTCTCCTGAAATGATTTGCTCTGCAATGTTTCTGGCTACATTGAGTTGATTTTTGGCAATTTTCAGACTGTTCCCATGACTACAATCAATGATGATTCGGGGGTTAAGGCCGTTTAATTCTAATTGTTTTGTTACATCACAGACGTGTACGTTAGTATAGTTTGGCTGTTTTCCGCCACGTAAAATGATATGTCCGTTAGGGTTGCCATGTGTCATTGCAGACATGGGTGTATTACCAAAACCAGAGACATAAACTAGGTGAGGAGATTTCGCGGCGTGAATTGCGTCAATCGCGATCGTTACATTGCCATCCGTTCCATTCTTAAACCCAATAGGGCACGGGATGCCTGAAGCCATTTGTCTGTGTGTTTGAGACTCAGTGGTTCTTGCTCCAATAGCGCCCCAACAAATTAAATCAGATACATATGGGTACACGGTGGTGTCTAAAAACTCGGTTGCCGTTGCAAGCTCTAGATCAACAACATCTTTTAAGAATTTTCTTGCGACAAACAGCCCCTTACTCATCTTATGGCTATTGTCTAAATCGGGATCGACAATGAGCCCTTTCCAACCGACGCGGGTTCGTGGTTTTTCAAAATAGGTTCGCATGACGATCAAGAGCTGGTCACGATATTTGTTCTGTAGTTCGGCCAACTTACGAGCATACTCTAAAGCAGCCTCTGGGTCGTGGATGGAGCAAGGTCCAATGATAACGAGCAGACGGTTATCTTTCCCATTTAAAATTTCTGTGATTTCGAATCTTTTATCACGGATAAATCGTTCACTTTTTTCGTCTAGAGTGATTTCACTCGTTACATCAATCACACTCGGCAGTGGCTCTATCGTGGTTGAATTAAGTTGCTTCTCTAACTCTTGCATCCTTCCTCCTAAAACAAGTGTTCCTTGATGTTATGGCTTCATCAAATGCGCGGTCCAGGTATGATTTGGAAAACATTCAATTCCAATAAATGATAATTATTATCATTTAATTTTGAGGATTATTGAAATAGGAGCTAGGTGTTGTCAAGCTTATTGTTGGGTGATGTAGTGAGATCATGCCCAATACAATCAGTACATCAACTCATATTAGTTAGCATTAAACAAAAATGATAACGCTTATCATTTTTGTTTGAGTTTATTCTTAAGCTGGTGTATTACATTAGTTTAATAAGCCTCGTGGCACATTAAATGGATGAATGAGTGTGGAAATGAAGATGAGAGAATTGACGACTGTACAGGCTGCTTATTATGTCGGTAGGCAAACTGGCCAATCGATGGGAGGCGTAGCGGCTCATATTTATGCTGAATTTGATGGTGAAAATATCGACTCAGAAAAATTGGCAAGTGCGGTGAGGAAGTTGTACATCAATCATCCTATGTTACGGATGAAAGTTACTTCTGGTGGTCAACAAACCATCGCTCCTTTATCTTCTGTTCATCAACTTATCATTGATGATATTGGACACCTTTCACCATCGGCTACCCGTGACTTTTTAATAGAGAAGCGCACTGCTATTACTGACCAGAAACTGGATTTAGACAATGGGCAGGCCGCGCAGATCAGTATCACACGTCATTCTAAAGTGCAGTGCCGTTTGCATATAGACGTAGACATGATTGCTGTGGATGCACAGAGCTTCCGAATCTTAGTTGAAGAGTTGGCTAAGCTCTATAGCGATGAACATCAAGGCAACGAGACACAAGAGAAGAATTCGTTCTTTGAATATTTAGATAAACAAACGGCGGACAATTACCTCGTAGCTAAACGACAGTCTGATAAGACATGGTGGCAACAACGATTACCAGACATCGCTGGAGCACCAGAGTTTCCGTATGTTAATGGGGCTATTGATCGTCAGCATGGGCACAGTCAGCGGTTCACACATCAGTTGACTCAAGAGCAACGGTCTTCGATCGAAGAGTTAGCCAAGAAACACCACTTAACCTTAACCCAACTTTTTCTTACACTTTTCTCTCAAGCTGTCGGTAGCTCTTGTAACAGCCCTGATTTTCGATTGAATGTGCCGACTTTCCACCGCGGTTTCTATACGAACGATGCAGAGACAACGATAGGCGATTTCTCGAACTTGCTGATCTACAGCGCTAGCTTGAAAGCTCAAGAATCAACGCTTCATCATTGTCGTCGTACTGCCAATCAACTGAACCAATTACTCAACCATGAAAGCTATTCCGGTGTAACGGTGATGCGAGATTTATCGCGTTATTATGGAACCGTGCAAGCATCGCCTATCGTATTTACATCGGGAATGGATGTTGAAGGCGATGATTTATTCTCTGAGGCAGTCACAAAAGTCTTCGGAAAAATGAACTGGGTAATCTCTCAAGGTGCTCAGGTTACATTAGATGCACAAATCGCGCCTGCGTACGAAGGTATTTTTGTCAATTGGGATGTGCGAATGGACGTGTTCCCTAAAGGCTTTGTCGATACCTTGTTTAACAAGTTTATTGCGATTGTTCAATCTTTAGCTGACGAACCTAATAGCATACATAACTCTTTGGAAAGTACGCTCGCTCAGTTAGGCTATGCATGTCCTTCGTTACCCTTAGTTACCTCTTGTCCAAAGCCTTTAACAGAGCTACAAAAATCTTACCTACTCGGTCGCTCTACTCATATCCCTATGGGTGGCACTGCTATGCATGAATTCCGGGAATACCGAGGGAAAATAGAATCGAGCTTAGTTGAGTCTCGCCTCGAATCATTGGTAAAAAAGTACGATGCGTTACGGATGCACATCGATGAGAACAAGCTTGTTCAGCAGGTGTCGTCTAAGGTGACTTTGAATTTTGACTCCCACGACTTTCAACACTTGTCGATTGAGCAAGCGCTAGAGAGAGTTGGTAAAATTCGTCAAGTGAGTAATCACACGATGCACGACCTGTCGAAGTCGCCATGGCGTGTTTCTGTTATTCAATTGCCTGACTCTGATATCGGTTATCAGACCATTGTCTTTACCAGTTTTGATGCATTAATTGTTGATGGTAGAACACACTCCCTGATTCTTTCTGAATTATTGAAAAAGAATAGCGGGCAGTTGCATGAGCTCTGTGCTAACAGCGCTGAGATCAATCATTTTGATAGTGAACATGACATTGCCAAAAGGGAGGCAGATATGTCGTTCTGGCAAAGTAAACTTGACCCAGAGTGCGCGCCACCTTCACTTCCATGGAAACAGCGATTGGATCATATAAAGGCTTCGCGTTACCAGCGAGAAAGCATTGTTATAGACAAAACTGCATTAACTCAGTTAACGATGGCGAGTGCAGCCAACAGCTTGTTTTTGAACTCAGCACTCTCTGCTCTTGTTCTTGAAGGCATGTCGTATTGGACGATAGAACAAGAGATGAGAGTTGGTTTTCCGGTAGCGATCCCACAAAGCGATCAACCTCTTGGTAATGATTCGACGTTCGTGATTTTGGAGTATCGAAAGAATGAAGGCAGCTTGCTAGAGCGATCTCAGGGTATGCAAAATGATATGTTTGAGGCGCTTGATCATCTCGACTTTTCTGGTGTTGATATCAATCGTCAGTTAATGACTTCGCGAACCAGTTCATTGGCTTTACCTGTTGTAGTGACGAATGGTCTAACTTGGGATGGATTATCCGATGACGATGAACTCGTCTTCTTTGATGGTATCACCCAAACCCCTCAAGTCGCGTTAGATATCCGCCTTAATTTTGATGAAAGGCGAAATCTAGTATTGAGTTTTGACTATGCGGTTGACGCACTAGATAAACAAGTGGTTGTCTCCATTCTTGAATCGATAGAGCGTCACATTGAGACCGTATGTGAGACCCATGATTTTGACATCCCTTCACATAAGGTACTCAACCTTGAACACTATAAATTGAACTGTGATGTAAAAGAGTTTGAATGCTCTAAGTTCTTATCCAAGATAGCGCGTAATCTTGCGGAAAATGCGAGTGATGATATCGCGGTCATTTGTGGTGAACGGCATATCAGCTACAAGGCATTTGGCGAGGACGTCCATAAAGTGATGCAGCATATTGCTCACCTTGGCTTGAAGCAAGGTGATGTGTTGGCCATCTGTTTGCCAAAGAGCCCTGAACATTTAGTGATGACGATTGCCTGTTCATTATCAGGGATTATATGGGTGCCTATCGATGCTTCATCACCAGAAGAGCGTTTGGATTACCTACTGAGTAATTGTAATGCCAATTTAGTGGTAACTAACCAAACGTCACAGCGTAAAAATTCAGTGCTCTATCAAGCACTATTGCAACCTGTTGAGCAGGCTTATCCATCACTCTCCAATACGGACTTAGAGGTGCTTAGTCAAAGTGAGCATGGTGCTTATTATCTGTATACATCGGGAACAACAGGTAAACCTAAATGCGTTGTAGTGAACAGCAGAGCAACTTCCAATGTCATCGGGGAAACGTGTAAAGCTTGGCAAATAAAGTCTGAAGATGTGTTGATGTGCGTAACGCCGTTCCATCATGATCTCTCTGTGTTTGATATCTATGCTTCGTTTACTTGCGGGGCAACCATTGTATTACCAGAGGCTGGTGAAGAAAAAGACGCGATTCGTTGGAATCAATTGGTTGAGAAGCACCGTATTACTATTTGGCAGTCAGTTCCGGCATTGATGGAAATGTTGTTGTCTTGTATGCAGGGTGAAAAACTCAAATCTCTACGCTTAGTTTGCCAAGGGGGGGATTACGTTAAACCTAAAACGATTGATGAACTTAGAGCGCTGGAGCAAGATATTCGCCTTGTCTCAATTGGTGGTCCTACCGAAACCACGATATGGAGTATCTGGCACTTTGTCACCGACGAAGACAAATCGGTTATTCCTTATGGCAGACCTTTCCCTGCAAACCAGTACTTTATTATGGATGAATTGGGTAAACATGTTCCACAAGGAGTAGCAGGTCGGATCATGACAGTAGGAGTAAACCTTGCGTCAGGGTATTTAGCTGATGGAGAGCTTACACAAACTGATTTTGTGACGATAATTGATGATCTAGGTAGTGAGGTCAGAGCGTTTAGAACCGGTGATCTAGGCTATTATCGTGAAGATGGCACCATTATTTTTGCTGGTCGGGTTAATGGCTATGTGAAGGTTAGGGGCGTCCGTGTGTCGTTACCCGATATTGAGAAAGAGTTAAATCGCTGCCCACTGATTGAGCAAGTTTTGATTGTCGACTATACCGAACGTAATGGAGACGTAGCGTTAGGTGCGATCTATAAAGTAGCGGATGGCCAAGTCGCTAATGCTGCTGCTATTCGTGACTTTGCACAGCAATGCTTACCAAACTCCCATGTACCTTCTCAGTTACTTGAATTAGATAAACTGCCTCTCTCTCGAAATGGAAAGTTTGACCGGATTCAAGCGCGAGAAGAGTTGGTTCGTTCAATGACTCAGACGGTGAGCTCTCCACAACTCGCTTCAGCTTCTGTTACTCAGAACAATGAGAAACCGAACAAAGCTAAAACGACGTTAACGACATCAGAATTTGGGTCGATTATCGAAGCTTATGAGCAAGTGACGGGAAAACATTTAGAAGGTTTTAGCGAGGAGAGTGCGTTTCTGTCGTTGGGTTTAAAGCCATCTCACCTAAAAGGTGTAGCAGAGAAACTGAGTAAAACGTTTGAGCGTAAGGTGTTTACACGCAAGTTGATTAAATGTCGGAACGCAAAAGAGGTTGCCGACGAGATTTTATAATCACTTTAATAAACCTTCCAGAGAAAGCCGAGCGAATAAAGTTCGGCTATTTTATTTAATTGGGGGGTGTGTTGTCGTGTTAGCCCGCTAAGTTAATTTTTGTTGGTCACGAAATACAAAGGTTACTACATGTCGATTTAACGGTGCGATGTACGTTAGTTGGGTTATTTAAGTTATTTATTTATCAATTGCTTAAAACGAAATTATACTAATGTATCCGCTAGCGAAAACCGGATTTATCTTGATTGTTCTATATGAATATAGTTAGCATATGCTTAATGGCTTAATTCAGAAAAGTTATTCAGACTCAAACTCCCAGTAGTAAGACCATTTAATTCACTAAACGCAGACTAAATGAAGTGTAAATAGTAAATGAGAATCAATATAATTTTTAAAATCATTGTTGTTTTTCTGATTTCAGCTTCGGCTTCTGTTTTCGCAGAAACCGAAATGACATCTCAAAATACTTACCCCAAGACTTTCGTTAATGCGGATGGCTCACAGACAGTGATCCCATCTAAACCGACTCGAATCCTTTCTACCTCGGTGACGATTAGTGGGACGCTACTGGCTATTGATGCTCCTTTAGCCGCAACAGCACTCACTTATGAAGGGAAGTTTTTTAGTCAATGGGCAGATATTGCTGAACAGAGAAGCGTGGAAAAGGCATGGCCTGCCGGCAGCGTTGATTTAGAGTCTGCCTATATCTATGAACCTGATTTGATTGTTGTAGCATGGCGCGGTGGTGATTCGGCGAGAGATCAAATAGCTGAATTTAAGCAAATAGCACCAACCATTATTTTGGATTACACCGCACAATCATGGCAAGACTTGGCTTTGAGGCTTGGACAGGCGACAGGGTTAGAAGAACAAGCCCAACAAAAAATTAGCCAGTTTGAGTTGTTCGTTAACCAGAGTAAAAACAAGCTACAGATACCAGAAGGCGAAACCAATATTGTGGCGTATTTTGGACCTGGAGCTACCAATGCTATCGCTTTAGAGGATGGCGTTCATGCGGACTTGCTCACTGATCTTGGTTTTAAAATGGAAGTGCAAAATCGTCAATGGCATGACAACACCGTGCCTTTATCAGATTTTATGCGTGTCCACTTTGAACTGCTGACTCAACTTAAAGCCGATACGACATTTTTGCTAGAAGCGAGCGACGACAGCGCTAATCGATTCATGCATGACCCAATCTTGATCAACCTTCCGTCCGTCCAGAATAAACAAGTCTTTGGCCTAGGTGAGAATTCATTTCGTATCGATATGTATAGTGCCACTGAAATCGTTAACGACATTGTTCAGCTTTTTGAACGAGATACAAATGCAGGTTAATGGCTAATGCCAATGGGTAAAGGATGTCCGTAATGACAAGTATTGCTGGTCCTGCAGAAGCATTTGAACAGATAAGAAATGGACAACGACGACGATGGCTGATGGCGGGAGTCGTGTTGTTATTTTTTGCCTCGTGTTTTAGCCTTTTTATCGGCACGCATTGCATATCGCCGGTAGTGACTTTGGATGCGATTTTTTCTTTTGATCCAACCAACAGTGATCATCTATTGGTTGTCCACCTTCGAATTCCACGCACCTTGTTAGCTTTAGTTGTTGGCGGTGCGCTTGGTGTTGCTGGCGTTATCATGCAAAGCTTAACTCGTAACCCATTAGCAGATCCTGGGATACTCGGTGTCAATGCGGGGGCGACAGTTGCCATAGTCTCAGCGATAGCCTTTCTGGGCATCCATGATATGGCCTATGTGATGTGGTTTGGTTTACTTGGGGCGGCTGTTTCCGGAGCGGGTGTTTTTGCACTTGCTGGGGTCAATAAAGGGGTTAACCCTGTAAGAGTTGTATTGGCGGGAACTGCTTTGTCGGTTGTGTTGCTTGCACTGACTCATATGATCACAATAAACAGCAATGAAATGGTGTTTGAACAATATAGACATTGGGCTGTGGGGTCATTTCAAGGGCGAGGTTACGATGTCTTGATCCCGGCTGCCATGTTAATAGCCATTGGATTAGTAATCGCATTTTCATTAAGTAAAGCCTTAGATACTGTCTCGTTAGGGGACGATATTGGTCACGCCTTAGGTGTTAACCCGATCAAAATATGGTGTTTTGCTTCTATTGCTATTGTGGTTTTAGCGGGGACCTCTACTGCGGCGGCTGGTCCTATCAGCTTTGTTGGTCTTACTGCCCCTCATATTGCAAGGATGGCGGCGGGGCCGGATCATAAATGGTTGATGCCTTTCTCTTTACTGATTGCATCCATTCTGGCGGTTGTCGCCGATGTGCTAGGCCGGATCGTCGGGTATCCCAATGAGATCAGTGTAGGTATTATGATTGCTCTAATCGGCGGGCCATTCTTTGTATTCTTAGTGAAACGTTGGAAGATATCTCTCCTATGATGATTGAGCCTTACACTCTTCAAAATTCTGGCTCGGGAAGTGTTGTACGCTTCGGTCAGTTTTCTTTCTGTTATCAACCGTCTCATATACTTATCGCTTTGATTTTGTTGATATCAGTTTGCGCTATTGCAACTTATTCCATGACATTGGGTAAGTTTAATATCTCGTTGCCTCAAGTGGCCGATATCATTCTTGGGGCTGGAGAGAGGGGCGTAAAAGATCGAATAATTCTTAACATAAGACTACCTAAGGTTCTTACTGCGGTCTTTGTTGGGGCTGCGTTAGGCATTTCTGGTGCGGTATTTCAATCGGTATCAAGAAATGCTCTTGGTTCTCCTGATGTCATTGGCTTTACAACGGGGGCTGCTACCGGGGCAATTGCTCAAATAGTTTTGTTTGAGCAAGGGGCTATCGAAGTGGCAATCGCGGCGATAGTCGGCGGAGTAATCACGGCTGTTATCGTTTACTTACTCGCGGTAAAAGCAGGAGTGGTTGGAGGGTATCGCTTAATACTCACTGGTATTGGGGTCGGGTCCATTTTGAGTGCGCTGAACAGCCTGATGTTAGTTAAGGGTAATTTAGACAATGCCATTTTGGCTAATCTATGGCTTGCAGGATCACTGCATGCTAGGACATGGACACATGTTTATCCTGTACTTATTGGGGTATTTCTCCTCCTCCCTTTTATGATGATACTAAAGCGTGCGCTTGCCATGATAGAGATGGGGGATGACATCGCAACTCAGCTGGGTATCCGAGTAGAGCGAGTCCGTCTTTCTATGATTTTCTTTGCTGTGGTCTTAGCCGCATTCGCGACAGGAGCTGCTGGGCCTATTGCCTTTATTGCCCTTGCTGCTCCTCAATTAGTTGGTCGATTGAGAAAGTCGCGAGCATTATCCTTGTTCTCCTCAGCTCTTATGGGCGCGTTGTTGGTCTTAACTGCGGATGTTTTAATTCAATGGTTGCCTTTTCAAGCAAGCGTGCCGATAGGCAGGATGACGGGTATTGTAGGTGGCATATATTTAATTTGGCTATTGACCCGATCTCGCCAGTTTTAAGCATAGGTACACATATCTCAATTAATGCAAATGAGAATGCTTTACATTAAGTTTTATTGAGAATAAAGTAAGCCACTGATTTTAATAAGCGTAGAGCTTAGAGCCTCCCCCAGAATACTTGTACTTTAAAGGCAGCTTTAGCTTCAAAAAGGACAGTTCTGAATTCTTTCAGACAGGAGAAAGGAAAATGATATTTAACTCGCATCACTCGAAGGAAAAGAGTGGATTTGGCAACGCAGTGACAGATTTTGAAGAACGAGTTTGGATGCACCACCAGCAGCATGATGATTCTGCTCAATACTCAGCTGCTTACCGTCTAACAGGGGAAGTCAACATTGGTCGCTTGGTTTCTTCGTTGAGTAAACTTTCTCAATTCGTCCCATCCCTTAATGTTTCTTATCAATTTGATGAGGATGCTGGTTTAGTTAAATTTCACGGTAATGAATTTTCGCAGACGATTAATATTGAAGCTGTTGATTCAGTTCAAGATGCTATTTCCCACCTGCAAGCTAATCAATCAACCCCTATAGCGCTTGAATCTCAGTCAGGAATCCAATTTACGGTTTACATTTGCGCAGAGCAAGATGTGGTGTTAGGTGTAGTTTCTCACCAAATTTTGAGTGGTGAAGTGTGCTGGAAAGAAATATTCGAAGTTGTGAGTGCTTTATATAATCATGGCCTTTGCACCATAGAGCAGAGAAAGCAGCCCACAAATATAGGAGGTTTCACGCCAATTCAAAAGCTTGAAGCTCTTTCGACATCTTGTTTGCCATGGATTAAGCGCTCTACACAGGATATTGACTTAGTACAAACCGGTGTCAGTGAAAATGTTTGTTCGTATTTACAAGCATCAGTACCACGTAAGTTTACGACTTCTATTCAAAGAGAGACCTTCGAGAACCGCCTTGGTAGGACAATGAACGAAGTAGAAATCCTCTCAGCTACTGCGGTGCTGTTCGCTCGTTACATCACCGAGTCTAATGATCTCGATAGTCTTGATGTGTTCATGCCGGTTGATTTCAGTCAGAAAAATCGAGAAATTAATGGTGCGATGATTGAGACTGGTTTGACTTATCTCAGTTTAGGGCAGCCAATTTCAGACTTAGGCCAAGCTGTTGGCGACCTTACTATGAAACTAACCGCGGCTCAGTCTCAGACCATCGAGTCAACAGAGTTTTCTCAATCAGCAGCCTTAGTGACTTGGCTTGTAGACCCCGCTGACTATTTGTCACTTGACGATGTAGAGGCTGTGAAATTACCGACTGCACCGCTTCATCCGAAGTTTGAAGTCTCTCTTGCGGTTGGTATTAACCGACAAGGTGCCCTGTCATTTGAGTTAGTTACGGGGGCAACGGTTTCTCCTCACTTAGGAGCGTTTCTATTTGAGCAATTTATTGCCTACATTGATGGCCAAAAAGTCACTAAACCTGCATTGGCAAAGCTGGATGTAAAAGCAGCACCGTTGGTGGATGAAAGTGCCGAGCCATTTTCAATTTTTGAAAAGACAATACTCGCTGAATTTAGAGATGCACTTTCTATAGAAAGCATGAACAAAGACGATGACTTCTTTGATTTTGGTGGTCATTCGCTTATTGGTACTCGAGTCATTGGTCGCTTGTTGAAGGACCATGGGATTGAAGTGAGTATTGAAGACTTATTCACCTACCGAACTGCGACTGAACTGGCTAAGCGCGCTAAGCCAATAAATCCCACGGTTATGCCGACATCAGTTGAAGCATCAAGTCCCGTTTCTGAGATAAATTCTACTGCCGAACTCATTTTGGCTGAGTTTAAAGAGGCGTTAGCTTCGGATACGATGACAGTAACGGACGATTTCTTTGACTTCGGAGGGCACTCATTGATTGCAACTCGAGTTATTGGTCGCTTGCTGACTCACCATAGTATTGAAATCAGCATTAATGATCTTTTTGGCAACCCGACGGCTCAATCGCTTGCCGAACAAGCTGTGCCGAAAAGTACCGAGTTTATTGAGTCTTCGGCATCTCTTACCGATGTTGGTTCTACACTTGCTCCATTGTCACTCGCTCAGAATTCTCTGTGGAAGGCGATTCCAAAATACGCCAAATTTGGACTCAATACGATTTTTAACTTACCGTTTGTTTTACGCTTTTTCGATGAATTGGATGAAGTGGCTTTTGGGGAAGCTTGCCGCGATATTCTAGTTCGTCATGCCACTCTAAGAAGCCATTTTTATGAACATAATGGTAATCCATGCCAACAAGTGGTTGATGTCAGTGACATCGGCAATTACAAATGGTTTTGGACTTCAGATGAATGTGAAATCGAAGATAGGGATGAGTTTCTTAAACAAGAGGCAATCCATCCCTTTGATTTAGAGAAGGAGTTCCCTCTTCGAGTAAGATTCATCCGTTGCAAGGATACGGGGCAGCAGTTCTTGTCCTTCTTGTTCCACCATATTGTTCAAGATGAATGGTCAGTGAATTTGATGATGGATGAGCTTAATTTAGCTTATAAACTGCGCGTTCAAGGTCAATCACCGGAATGGAGACATGAAGCTCTTCCAATGCACGAGTATGCTCGTATGCAGAGAGGTTCTGGAACACATCAGAAGCACCTCGATTATTGGTTGGATAATCTAAAAGATGTGCCGTGGTCTACCCCTATATTCCCTAAGAGTCACCCTTTATCAGAGAAGGCTGATCCTCAAGGGGCTAAAGGTGGTTGGGTTATCGTTGAAATTGAAGATAACGTAAGGGATGGGTTATATGCACTTGCCAAGCAGCAAAGCGCATCGCTATTCAATGTTGTTTATGCATCTATTGCAGCGGCACTCAATGTTGTTGGTGCACCCAATAAGCTCATAGTAGGAACCTCGGCTTCGGGCCGACAAGACGTTGAGTATTATGACACGATAGGTTACTTCACCACCGTAGTGGCGCATTTAGTGAATTTTGAACGCGTCCGTACGGTGGCTGAACTGGTAGCCCAAGTGAAACATACGATTAATGATTCTATGCCATATGGCGATATTCCTATCGACCTTATTGAAGAGGGTTTGGTTGGGGGGGATCCCGATGTGGATGGGCACATGTTCGAAGTCTTTATTCAACTTCACGCCAAAAGTAAATTTAGTGGTGCTTTTGAATTGTCTAATGGTGACAAAATCAACTTCCAGCAGGTTGATTCAGATCGAAGCGAATCTGGTTTAGGACTTCAGTTCGAAGTGTTAGAAGAAACCGTCAATGATGAGCAGGTGCTACGTGTAATGATGAGCTACCTTACTGAAAACTACAGTCAAGCTCAGGTTGATCTTCTGTGTGACACACTAAGAGCTCTGTTTGCAGAATTTGCTTTGAGCTCAAAGGGGGATCAGTTGCTCGAAGCAATTAAAGACCGCGTGGTTGAACCCGCAATGTTCTAAAACCGTAGGTAGATTACTCGTCCAAGAAACCATGCGTAACCTTGAGCAGCATCAAGTCTATTCTTGATGCTGCGCTTTCCCAAGTAACTGAATGGCTAGAGCTATTGAGTTAAGCAATCAAACAGCTAATTGGCTAAATAAGCAAATAGCTAAAGGTTACTTAGGGGATATTGTTTAACTTAAATGAATCAGAAGTTTATGAGCCTATCGACACCGGTTAAATCCAACATTACCTCTCGACTAAATGGAAATAACCTTAAACTTGCATACGATAATCGCGTTATTTGTGAAAATCTCGAACTTAATATTCCTGAAGGTAAATTTACGGTCATTGTCGGACCCAACGGGTGCGGAAAGTCTACCTTATTGAGAAGCTTGTGCCGCTTGTTGAAACCTTCTCAAGGTAAAATTTGTCTTGATGGTCAGAATATTCAAAAGGTGCCAGCTAAAGAGTTGGCGAGAGAGTTAGGGTTACTGCCGCAAAGCTCACAAGCTCCTGAAGGGATTCGAGTCGTTGATTTGGTGGCAAGAGGTCGCTACCCGCATCAAAAACTGTTTAAGCAGTGGAGCTTAGATGATCAAGAGGCGGTCTTTCAAGCGATGGAAGATACTGGTGTCACCGATTTGGCCGAGAGGCAGGTCGATGAACTCTCTGGAGGTCAGAAACAACGAGTTTGGATCGCCATGGTATTAGCGCAAAAGACACCGATAGTATTACTTGATGAGCCAACAACTTATTTAGACGTCGCACACCAGATTGATTTGTTGGAGTTGTTCCGTAGCCTCAATAGAGAAAAAAAACATACTATCGTTGCCGTGCTGCATGATTTGAATCAAGCCTGTCGTTATGCAGATCACCTGATTGCATTTGCTGGTGGAGAAATTGTCGCGCAAGGCGAACCTAAGTCTTTAATTGACGCCAAACTCGTTAAGCAAGTATTTGGCTTAGATAGCGTTATTATTGATGATCCTGTAAGTCATACTCCATTGATTGTGCCTCTGGGGAAGTAACTCGTATGACTTTTTTGTCAGGTTTGCAATTGCTCACCTTTGGTTCGCAAAATATTAAGGTTTGGCAGTACCACTTTGAACGACAAAGGTATACAGATTGCCTTTTTCAAGAACTTGACGTCGCGTTACCAAATGAAATGAAGCGTTCAGTAACTAAACGAAAAGCGGAGTTTATTGCCGGTCGCAGGGCGGCATTGCACGCATTACGCATTGAAGGGTGTGATTGCCTCGAACTGCCCATCGGTGAACACCGATCACCGGTTTGGCCCGAGGGTTGGATTGGAAGCATTTCTCATACCGATGATCTAGCGGTAGCGACGGTCAGTTCATTAAGTGACGTGAGCTTTGTTGGTTTGGATGTTGAAGAGCTCATCAACGAAAACCAGGTTATGTCACTCATGCCTATGTTTGTTAGCCCTCAAGAAATAAAGCACTTAGCCGGGACTCACCTTCCCATTCAATGGTTTGTCACCTTAGTGTTCTCTGCTAAGGAAAGTATTTTTAAAGCCATCTATCCCTATGTTAAGACTTATTTAGAGTTCAGCGACTCAAAGCTAATGAGTATCGATATGGATAAAGGCGAGGCACATTTTCAACTGTGTGAGCGCGGAGAAAAGGCGTTTGGCGAAGCACTAAATCTGTGTGTGTATTTCTTTTTTAAGCAAGGTAAAGTTTATACATTGGTACGCGAACCTCGCCAAGCTTGATTTGATCCAAGAAATTGTTTGTATATATTTCTAAGTCTTTTTGTACCTAAATGTGGACTATTGGCATTATTTTGGGCTCATGTGCCTTTTTCTTAAGATACATCTTGTTGATATCATTTATTTTTTCTAGCATGTAATTAAGAGAAATGGATTAGAGGCTCTAATGATAATCTGGTTACAACTCAAACGTTGGGTCAAAGCGAATATCTTTGTTTTGAATGGCAAAAACCTACTGTTTACTTTCCTCGGCTACGTGTTTTTATCGTGGTCGACATTGTATTTAGCGGGTGAAACGGACTTAACCAACTCGTTTACTACATTTGCATACTATTTAGTCGTGACGGCTTCTACGGTTGGTTATGGCGATTTGTCACCGACAACGGAAGCGGGGCGATGGATTGTTATTTTGTTTGTTATCCCTGGAGGGCTCAGCCTTTTCGCTGCTTTACTGGGTAAGGTGGCAACAGAAGGTGTTGAATATTGGCGAGCGGGCTTGTTAGGTAAAAGGAGAGTTAGAGTGGAAAACCACATTTTGATGTTGGGGTGGAATGAACAAAGAACCATTCATCTCATCCGTATGCTGCAACATGAAGAAACGGGCAAGCGACCAATCGTATTATGTACGCGTTCAGATATCGAAAATCCGTTACCCGGTGAGATCAATTTCGTTAAGGTAAACAGCTACACCGATGGTAAAGAGATGGAGAAAACGGGCATTGAGTCAGCCAGCTGTATTCTTATTGATAACCCCGAAGACGACATCACGCTGTCTGCAGCGCTTTATTGTGCGAACCGAAACCCTAAGGCTCATCTTCTGGTTTACTTTAAAGATGAGGCGTTGAGCGATTTACTGCATCAACATTGCCCAAACTCTGAATGTATTCCGGCAGTGGGTGCCGAAATGCTGGCTAAAGCTGCGGTTGATCCCGGTTCAAGTGCGCTTCATCAAGAGCTTTTAAGCTCAACTAGAGGTATGACACAGTATTCGACGTATTACCCTAAAGATGCCGAACCTGTAACCGTTGCGCCTATTTTCTCTGTATTCAAAGAGAAGTATAAAGCAACGCTGATCGCGATTGATACGGGGAGTGGTATAGAGCTTAATCCGGAGTTAGACCAAGTTGTCAGCAGCGGTACTAAGTTGTTTTACATTGCCGATGAGCGAATTGATCATTTCGATTGGAAAGGCTTTTAGACGGCTATTTAGTGTCACCTGAAACGAAAGAAGGCCTCATTGTGAGGCCTTCTTACTATCGTTCGAATATAGCGCAGCTTATTTCTTTTATATCTCTCGCTTTAGAGAGAATGGAAAATTATTGTGCTTCGGCTAATGCGATACCGCGTTGCGTTAACCCGCAAAGCATCACTGGCACAGCGTTAAAGATCTCTTCAAATTGCTCAAGGCCTTCGATGCCTTGTTCTGCAAGCGTAGCAATGGAAGTTTCTGGATTGTAAAGCATGCTGAGTGAAAGCAACACGCCGCCGACCAGTGCGTTGTCTTCACTGTCTTCGGGCATCAGTGTTTCCCAATCATCACGGGCAATCTGCCAGCCTTGAAGTAAGCCTTCACAAAAATCGCGAGCGGCTGTGTTTACAACTTCTGCATCGTCTAATTGACAAGCTTCGGGCCAACCCCAAGTACCTTCGATCAGTTCTGGGCGGGTTTTGTTCCAAAGCGCGATGATAACTTCAATGTAGCTTTCCAGCTGTTCACCATCGGTAAAAGGTGCGACTTCTTCACCACCCCAAAGGAATGGCAGCCATTCATGAGGGGTTAACACATTTGGAGCGGCTGCCATTGCAGTGACAAAGCCCATGGTTTTGTGTTCTGTGATTAGCTTTCCTTCCAACTCTGGAAGCGCAAGAATATCTTGTAAAGTCAAAGTGAGGTACCGTAAAAGGGAACATATTTGTGCTTATAGTACCAATGAACTTGCGCCAATCAAGCTTCATCTAAAAACGCTTGATGTCATTAGTGATAAACACTAGGTTAAACAGAAAAGAAAATAACAAGATAATTATGCAAATACGCTCGTCTCTCAAGAAAAAAAGTATGGTAGCGCTTGGTGTATACCTCGCAATGTTCATTGCTATTGTCGGTAGTGTGACGTATTACGTCGTAGAATCTCCTGTACGCGCTAAGTTGCAACAAAACCTCGACTTACGTACACAACTGTTATCGGAATTGATTACAGCACCCCTCGGCAGCTCTCAAGGTTTTGTTGATAGTTTGGTTGGTTTCGCTCAGGCGCAGCGCAGTGATACTGATGTTATACCGTTATTTATTAAGTCAATGTTGGCGGCGAGCGATGACACGATCGTCAGCGCAGGTATTTGGCCAGAACCGCATGCATTGGATTCTGATAAAATCCTTAACAGTTATTTTTTCAACAAAGCCGACGATGGTGATATTGACCAGCTCTTTTCTTATAACAACCCCCAAAATGCGCCTTATCAGAACGAATATTGGTATACATCTGTAGTAAACAAAGCGCAGGGAACCATTGCATGGAGCAATGTGTATATTGACCCATATACACATGTTCAAATGATCACAGCATCTTCACCTTACTATTACGATGGAACTTTTGCAGGTGTCGCGACGGTGGATCTCTCACTCGAAGAGTTGCTCGGCTTTATCAAGAACCATGCGGAAGAATACAACCTTGGTATTACTCTAAGAGACAAACTCAACCAAGTGTTGGTTTCTCATAACTTCAATCTCGTTGATGGGATTTATATTAGTAGTAACCAATTTGGAGAGTTTGGATGGCAAGTGGATGTCGTCAACTCAAAATCACGAGTAGCAGACGAAGTGTTTCGTCAGGTAATGAGCGTTGAAGGCGGTATTGTGCCGCTGTTGTTGTTGTGTGTCATGGCCGGTTATTACTTACTGAACCGCTATTTGATAAGCCCAATCACAACGATTGCCGCCCAAGTTGATAGTTCTAAAGCGGGCGAGATCATCGATGTTGACTACTCTAGTGATGATGAAATCGGACATTTGATCAAAACCTTCAACGAAAAAACCATCTATCTCGAAGCTGAGAAGGTTAAAGCTCAAGCATCAACCAATGCCAAAACGGCCTTTCTTGCGACCTTGTCACACGAAATTCGTACCCCGATGAATGGTGTATTAGGAACGGCTCAGATCTTACTGAAAACCCCTTTGAGCACAGAGCAAGAGAAGCATCTTAAGAGCCTGTATGATTCGGGTGATCATATGATGACGTTACTCAATGAAATTTTGGATTTTTCAAAGATAGAGCAGGGTCGGTTAGACCTGGATGAAACACGATTCCCGCTTGATTCAATTATAGGAAGTATCAACAGTGTCTATTACACATTGTCTTCCGAGAAAGGGCTTCAATTCAAAGTGTACTCCGAAGTGCCTTCTGGCCGTTGGTACTTCTCAGACAAAGCACGCCTTCGCCAAATTTTATTTAACCTCTTAAACAACGCAGTCAAGTTTACCTCTCGAGGCTTTGTCGAGGTGTATCTTAAAGAAGTCGTAGAGGGGAGTGACACCTACCTTAGTATTCGAGTTCGCGACACCGGTATTGGTATATCTAAAGAAGCACAAAAACGTATTTTTAAACCGTTTGAACAAGCTGGGTCTTCGACTACGAGACGCTTTGGCGGTACTGGTCTCGGGTTGGCGATTGTGAAGAAAATTGCCCAATTGATGGAGGGCAGTATTAGCGTCACCAGTGAAGAAGGGATAGGCACCAGCTTCGATGTTCGCTTGAAGATTAAACCTTGCCAGCCTGGCGAAATAGAGAGCTTGCCACATAAGAAGTTAGATTACTCTGGCTTGAAGGTACTGATTGTCGAAGATAACCGAACCAATACCGTCATTATTGAAACTTTCATGAGCAGTAAAGGCTTTACTTGTAAGAGCGTCGAAAATGGTGAACTTGCGATACAAGCCGTGGTGGCTGAGCGCTTTGATTTGGTATTAATGGATAACCATATGCCAGTGATGGACGGCGTTGAATCAACCACTGCAATTCGAGCTTTGATAGGTGAGATATCATCGGTACTGGTGTTTGGTTGTACGGCTGATGTCTTTAAAGAGACTCGCGAACGTATGCTTGGTGCGGGTGTGGATTATATTATTGCCAAGCCGATTGATGAGCGAGAGTTGGATGATGCGTTATTCCGCTATTCAAACAAGCTTTACCAATACCATGAAGTTAAAGCTCATGATCTTGATTGCCTGGGTGTGGAAAAAAACGATTCGCAAAGTAACAGCGAGGCACTACCTAAACCTGATCTACGAAACAAAGATAACACCGAAGAGCTACTCGTCACGCTGTACGTTGCGCTCGAAGATAATAACTTAGCGCTGATTAAGTCTGCATTAGAGAGCTTGCGTGTTCATGCTGAACCTATGAATAATGCAAAGCTCACAGATCACGTCGATAAAGCTTTAGAGCAGGTTTCTCTCGGTTTCACTCCTGAACAAGAAATCATCAATAGCATTACGGTAAATCTTCCTATGGCATAGTTGTTGTTTAATTACGGAAATATAATAACAAATCGCTCGTTATTTGACCTTTGTGGGTTTTGTTGGTGGAAGTGACTGCTTTTAAAGTGGTTTTTGGTTGTTAATTTACAACTTTATTTTTAATTTGGAGTGTATGACTGCTTATATTGTGATTTAATAGTGACATTATCTGGCTAGGTGTAATCTAGCCTTGTTTATGTGTTGTTAAATCACCAATTAAGTAGTGATATATTTTAGGTTTATCGTCAATGAAGTCTCGTGGTCCATTCTGTATTCGAAACGCAGCTGCGGATACATTCGCTATGGTCGTTTTCTGTTTTATTTCTGGAATGATTGTTGAAGTGTTTATTTCTGGTATGACGTTTGAGCAGTCTCTTGCTTCTCGAACGTTATCTATTCCGGTAAACATAGCTATCGCTTGGCCTTATGGAGTCTTTCGTGATTGGTTCTTGCGTAACGGCGCAAAGCTTTCACAAAACTCATTGATGAAAAATTTGTCTGACTTGGTGGCGTACGTGTTATTCCAGTCACCTGTGTATGCCGGTATTTTATTGGCAGTAGGTGCTTCGAGCGACCAGATTGTTACGGCTGTCACCAGTAACGCTGTTATCTCATGTGGTATGGGCGTGCTGTACGGTTATTTCTTAGATATGTGCCGTAAATGGTTTAGAGTTCCGGGCTACTATCAACAAGCTTAAGAAAAGCAACAAGCGTAAGTACAACGATAGAATGAAATTTGGTTTGTTTTTGATCTAATGAGTTAATTTGTAATCGAACAAACTGAAAAAGGCACTTTTTTTGATAATGCCTCTTGACCAAAGCAAGCAGAATCAATAAAGTAGCGCCTCGTTGAGTGACAAGCTCAACACACAATTTGTGGAAGGATGGCTGAGTGGCTTAAGGCGCTCGCCTGGAAAGCGAGTATACGTTTATAGCGTATCTGGGGTTCAAATCCCCATCCTTCCACCACTATTCAAAACCCTAGCAGAAATGCTGGGGTTTTCTCGTTTTAGAGCACCTATATTTTATCTCTATCTCTATCTCTATCTCTAGCCCAAAGTCCTTTGCCTAGTTATCACGCCTTCCAACGCTATTTATGACCACTTGCTTACTGTGATTGGTATTATACCAATCGTAGTAAATAACTGGTCACCCTAGCTTGTTAAAAACCTCGATAACTTCGTTAGAATTTTTGATTGTAGAATAACTACTTATCGAAAAATTCTGCCTTGTTCTCAAGCTTTTTTCCTACGCTATGTTTGATCACTTATTTACTGTGATTGGTATTACTCAAGTGAAAGCCGAACTTCAAAGGTGCCATGTCATCGAAAATGTTTCGTTAAGCGGTTTCAAACAGGTTCTTTAAGCTCTTTCCATCTGTCTATCAAGAGTAGATCGAATAAACGAGCATGAGCCTTTAGCTGTCTTGAAGTGACTCGGTGCACAAGTTAGTAAGTGTAAATACGTTCTTGATAAAATGGGATACATGTTCGCAGCCAATTTGTGAGACGCTTGATCTAGTGTCAGTCGAATCACAAGGAAGTTGAATGCATCACTTTAATATCCGCGCTCTTGAGTATTTAAACGCGTTGTCTAAGTATGGCTCATTGCGTAAGGCATCCAAGATGATGAATGTTGACCCTGCTGCAATGAGCAGAATGCTGACCCAGCTCGAAGCGCAAGCGGGAATGAAAGTTTGGGAACGCAACAACCGCCAATCACTGTTAACTGAGGCGGGTAATGAGCTGCTGCATTACTATCGTTCCATTGTTCGTGGAGAGGCTGCAGTGCTTACTCGACTAGCCAAGCTTAAAAACCTCAAAGGAGGCAGTGTCAGTATTGCCATCGGTGAAGGGTTTATTACCAACTTGGTGTCAAAGCCGATGCAAACCTTTATGACCCGTTATCCTGATATCAACCTTTCTATTGAAATTGCAGGGGCATTGGACGCGGTCAAGATGTTGGAAGATCAACAGATAGACTTCGCAATAACCTATGCTTCTGCTCCACATCCTAAACTGCACTCCCACGTTGAACGTAGCCATCCGCTCGAATTGATTGCTCCGAAGGGGCACTTCCTTACGATGAAAGAAGCACCTGTGACACTGCAAGATATTAAGGATGTGTCTTTGGCGTTGATCGACAACTCAACAGGGATGGGTCGATTGGTCAAGCATGCCGAGCAAATGTCACATTTCACGTTAGAACCTAAGCTTCAGACGAACTCAGTCACTGCACTGACTAACTTTGTTTCAGCAGGGTTGGGTGTCACCTTTATGCCTAAGCTCACGGTGATCGATGAAATAAAGTCAGGGCAGATTGAAGTGGTTGCGACCGAGTTGGAGATGCTATCGAAGGCGACGGTTAAGGTTCAATCTTTAAAAGACCGCGCACTCACGCTACAGGCCGAAACCTTGTTAGATTTCTTACTTGAAAACGCCACTTTCTTGAGTCATGACGCTTACAATATCTAAGAATAGTAGATTTACTTCGCGACTCCTCCTAAGCGACCAAATACCGCCAATATCACAGTTCCAAATTGCCGAATTCGTTTTTAAGTTGAATTGAGTTTTTGTCAACGCTACCTCTATTGTTAAGTCAACATGCGCGGAATAAGTTACAAATTATTAACGAAACGAGTTTTAGACTGACAGCTGTGTTCGACAGATTTTGGCTTTGTCGGGCATTAGGAGAAGAGAATGGAAGTTATTGTAATTGGTAGCGGTGTTATTGGGTTAACCAGTGCTTGGTACCTTGCGAAAGAAGGTCATACAGTGACGGTTATTGATCGTCAAGATAGCAGTGGCAAGGAAACCAGCTTTGCGAATGCAGGGCAAATTTCTTACGGATATTCTTCACCATGGGCGGCACCGGGGATTCCGTTGAAAGCAATGAAATGGCTTACCCAAGAGCATGCGCCTCTAAAAGTGAAGCCGTCACTTTCTCCTGAATTAGTTGCTTGGGCGACTAAGATGTTGGCCAACTGTAATGAAGCCAAGTACGCCATGAATAAGTCACGCATGTTAAGAGTGGCAAACTTCAGTCGAGAGTGTCTCACTCATCTAAGAACCAGTGAAGATTTAGCTTATGAGGGCAGGCAGAAAGGCACCTTGCAAGTATTCAGAAGCGAGAAGCAACTCGATGCTATTCAGCAGGATATGATGCTATTAACAGAGAGTGGGATCGAACACTCGCTGTTTGATGTTGACCAGTGTCTGTCAGTGGAGTCGGGTTTAGCGGACGTTAAAGACAAGCTGGTGGGCGGCTTATACTTACCTCATGATGAAACCGGTGATTGCCATCAGTTCTGTTTAACCTTGACTGAGAAAGCCAAGCAACTCGGTGTTAGGTTCGTGTTTGATACTGAAGTGGTAAGTTTGAATCATCAGAATCAAGCCATTGAGACTATTACAACGACTCAAGGCGAGTTTAAAGCGGATGCTTACGTGGTCGCGTCAGGAAGCTATTCTCGAGAACTATTAAAGCAAGTCGACTTGTCTATACCGGTTTACCCAGTGAAAGGATATTCACTAACATTGCCTATCGTGAATGTAGATAAGTCACCGACTTCGACTGTTATGGATGAAACCTACAAGGTCGCGATGACGCGATTTGATGATCGTATTCGTATCGCGGGTACGGCAGAACTCGCTGGTTTTGACTACCTAATCCCAGAAAAACGTAAAGCCACGATTGATATGGTGATAAAAGATCTTTTCCCACAAGCGGGGGACTTTTCTAAGGCTGAATACTGGACTGGGCTAAGACCAATGACGCCAGATGGCACGCCTATCATCGGCAAGACGCCTATCAAAAATTTATTTACCAATACAGGTCATGGAACATTAGGTTGGACAATGGCATGTGGCTCAGGAAAGATCTTAGCAAGCATAGTCAGTGGCTCTGCCTGTGATATTAAATCTGATGACTTAAGTATCCATCGTTATTTGTAACAACATGATGTAGTGATGGTGAAAGTAACCCCATTCTAAGTTTTAGAATGGGGTTGTTTTTTCTGGGTGGGTATCGAAAGTTATCTGGTGGTGGTTTCTAGTACATGGGTAAATCTATCCCACGATTTCTGGTCAGCTTCTTGTTGATAGTTGTTTGAGCCGAATACGGTAAAGGCATGTGGCGCACCACTGTAGGTGATCATTTCATGCGGAACCTTGCTTGATTCAAGTTGAGCTGCGAGGCTTCCAAAGTCGTGCATTGATATCATGGCGTCTGCTGTACCATGGAACACGACAACTGGAGCTTTTGTCTCAGAGTAGTCTTGTCCTTTAGGTGTCGATAAACCGCCATGGAAGGTGACATAAGCTTTCGATGGGATGCCAGCACGAGCGGCTTCTAAAACGGCTGCGCCACCAAAACAGTAACCCATCATCACGTTGTTATCTAAGTTACCACCAAGCCTTTTCGCTTCCATCGCTCCCGCATTAAGTAGTGCACGCATTTTTTCTCTGTCTTTATACAACTCGCCTGTGTGTTGTTTTTTGTCTTTCACTTCGGTAGGGCGAATGCCTTTACCAAATAGGTCGATGGCGAACACGTTGTAACCGAGTTCGTTGAGCATCTCAGAACGTTTCTTTTCGTAATCAGTTAAGCCATCCCAATCGTGAATTAGCAGCACCAAAGGCGCTTGGTCACTGGCTTCACTCCAATAACCTTCGTAATCCATACCATCGACTTGGTAAGTGATGTTTTCTCCTGAAATCGCAGAGAAGGGCAGTAAAACTGAAAACAGGCCGAGCGTAGTGATTGTTCGCATGCGTGATTCCTTTCGATGACAATTGATGTTCCAATCGAAAGTATAGATAACGCGATGATTCTCGCCAGATTTCAGTTTATAACTTGAATAGCTAAACTGGAGAATAAAGGAAAAAATTACCAAGATGTGTTGGTTTTGCTAATGCTCATCTCCGGATACTTCCGCTGATAGCGCGGCAACATCGATTCATTGCCTAAGATGCCGCCTTGATGAATATAGATGATGGTCTTAGTTGGGTTGTCTTGTTGCCACTGTACTAAGCATTGCCACATCAACGGGTCATAGAGCAGGTCAAACTCAATGTCAGTTTGCTCTTGCAGGTCTAACCAAGTTTGATAATCCTGCTGATACAACTTACCAAAATGGTGTTTGGTTTTGAGCGGTAAAATCTGTGGGTGATCGGATTCGCCAAGTTCATCGAATTGCTGAGTTAAATAGTCATTACCACCTACACACGCACAGGTTAACACCGGGATATTGTGTACTTTTAAATGCTTATGTAGATACAGAGCCGTACTGCCTGTACCAGCGGGTAGTGCCACCACAAAATCGTGTTTGTTTTCGAAGCGCGTCCAGCTGAGTATTTCCATCGCCAGTTGCTTCACGCCATATTCAGAAAGCTGAGAACGTCCACCTTCAGGTAACACAATACAATCGGAACCTGGTTGCCTTATTTGTCCAATATACGCTTGTGGATGAAGCTCAGAGCCTGTTTCTTTGACTGAAATAACCTTAGCCCCAAGATCGATAGCGCCACGGTAGTTGCCGAGTGGGCGTTCTTGTAGCCATTGAGGAAGGTGGTCGACGTAAAACTCAAGCGTCCAGCCTTTGATTTTTGCAAGTGCGGCTAGCGAGAACAAGGAGTTAGCTTGAGCGGACCCATAGCTTATTAGAGTGGTGGTGTTTGGGTGATCGTCTTCCAGTAGCTTCATGAACTTTCTGGCTTTGTTGCCGCAAAAGTGGGAGTGAAGCTTATCGTCTCGCTTTAAGAAAAAGGTGTGATCGTTGTATTGATGCTGAGTTACAGGGCTATTATTTAGTTTCATCGCACTTAGACAAAATGCTGACTCAAGAGCCAGCATTTTTAAATCAAAAAGGACTACTGAGTATCTAGTAGCTAGCGAGTGCTGTAAACCAACTAAATCAAGTTTTCATAGAGTATTGAGCTTCGTATTACGAGTTTGCTTGCTTTAATGTGGATAAGGAGGAATCTGTCTGAAAGGCGATTCTTGCAGTACACCCTCCAGAGTTGCGATTGACCAACTCAAAGTCCCAATGGAAGCGCTGGCACAAGTCGTCGACAATCAATAAACCTAATCCATGACCATTCGGATTGTACTGTTCCTGAAGGCCTTCTCCTTGGTCTTCAATTACCAGATTGTCTTGTGAGAGAGTGATGCTCACTGTGCCACTATTGGTCGCTGCAATCGCATTTCTCAACAAGTTGCCAACCAACATGTTCATGATCGCACTGGTGGCTTGAATTATAGGCTCAGATTGAATGAGTAGGGATATTTCGACTGCTTTCTCATTTGCTTGTAACGTATTTTTGGAAACGATGGTCTCTAATTCTTGCTGGCTAAACAAGCGCAGCGGTGCATCGTCACTATTTCTTTCGTAACGAACTAGGCCAAGCAAAGCATCGACCATCTCAGACATCTGAACAATGGCTTCATCAATGCGTTCAACCTGCCGAGATTGAAACTCGGTGGTTTCGCTTCTTAATAGCAATTTATTCGCACCACGAGCAACGGTTAGTGGTGTTCTTAACTCATGGCTTGAGTATCGAGCAAAGGCTTGTTCACGCTTGACCAAGGAATTGATTTCTCGACGATACTGATTCAGTTGATCGGTTAGCTGACGAAATTCAACTGCCGCATCATCGCTCACACCGAACTCTTCGTTGAGATTGAGTTTATTCGACTCAAGTTGCTCAGACAGAGAGTTGAATGGTTCAATCAGTCGTTTTGAGAGTCGATAGAGCAGAGCACCAAAACTAAAAATTAAGATAGAAAGTAACGTGAGCACAAAGGCGGTCGCGTACACAAGTTCAGAAATAGCAAATTCAACACGGTCTATTTCGGAAAGTAGGATTATTGGGTGGGTTTTTCCTTTGTCAGAATACTCGCCAACATAGACCATTCTTGACTCTGGCTCTTCGCCGATCTCTCCGAGAAAGCTCTCTTTATTTGCAATGAGCTTATAATATTCGGGAGGTACGAATGACGGGTCGTTATAGGCGACTGTCAGATCATCAATTCTTAACTCACCACTTTCTCCGGCTTGAAATAGCTCGACGGCGTAATTGCGGTCAATCAAGATGCGTCTTTCACCGACCCGGTCTTCAGACATGTAGAGCGCGACAATAAAAACGACATAGACGAACGCAGACACAATCACGGCCATTAGCCCAAAGAAAACAGCTAAGCGGCCGGTGAGGGTTTTAGTGCTTGTCAGAAAGTTGGAAATCAATTCGATGACTCCAAGCGGAATCCTATTTTAGGAACCGTAATCAACATTTGACTGTCAAAAGGCTTGTCGAGTTGATTTCGTAATTGATAGATATGACTGCGCAGCACATCATTATTGGGTTCATCTTCTTCCCATAACTTGTAGGAGATATCTTCACGAGTCACCACTTCTGGTGCGTTTTGGCAGAGCATCTCAAGTATGGTGTAAGTGGTTGGGTTTAGCGCAAGAAGCTTATCTTGGCGGTAAGCTTTACGGGTTTTTTGGTCGATGGTGAGTTCACCGAACTGAAGTTTTGAAGAGGCTACTTTTCCGCGGTAACGACGAACTAGTGCGTTCATTCTTGCTTCTAAAATATCCAAATCAAAAGGCTTGGTTAGATAGTCATCGGCACCATGCTCAAACCCTTTCAACATATCATCGCGGCTATCTAGCGCGGTCAGCATCAAAATAGGTGTCGCGTTGCCTTGGTCTCGCAATTTATTACAAACCGTGAGGCCGTCCATTCTTGGCAACATCAGATCCAATATGATGATATCAAATGAGTTTTCCAACGCGAGTTGCAGGCCGAGTTCGCCGTTGTCCGCATAATCGAGTTCCATACCAATACACTCAAAATAATCAAACAAGACACCTGCGATTTCACGGTTATCTTCGACTAATAGAACTCGTTTCATTTTGATTCTCATACAGAAATAGACGGTAACATTATCCTGAGTGAGCGTGAAAAATATGTCAATAACATAACTTTCACTTATGGGAGGGTAGATTGGGTTCAGATTAAAAAATAGAAGAACGTATTATGTCTGAACTTCATATAAGCCGCCCTAAGATATCTACATCGCAGATCAACCCTGCGGTTTCTCTGTCTATCATTGTGCCTTTTTACGATGAACAAGAGGTATTGGAAGAGTTCCACTCTCGCCTTACCAAGGTGCTTGATAGCTTGCCCATCAAGAGTGAAATCGTTTATGTCGACGACGGTAGCAAAGACAGCAGCTTGGAGTTGGTGAGTTCATTCACTTCAATCAATAGCTCAATTTCTGTTATCGGTTTAAGCCGTAATTTTGGCAAAGAATCAGCGATGAGCGCAGGCCTTGAGCACTGTCGTGGACAAGCGGTGATTTTGCTAGACGCTGACCTACAAGATCCACCTGAGCTTATCCCGCAAATGATTGCTAAGTGGCGCGAAGGTTATGACGTCGTCAATATGCAGCGCAGCCAGCGTGATGGTGAAACATGGTTTAAGAAGTTTTCAGCAGCGAGCTTTTACAAAGTCATGAACGTGGCTGCGAAGATTGATGTTCCTGAGAATGTGGGTGATTTTCGACTGTTAAGCCGAGAGGTTGTCGACCATATCAATCAGCTTCCAGAACGTAACCGCTACATGAAAGGCATTTTTTCATGGCCGGGTTTCCGACAAGCGACACTCCAATTTAAGCGTGATGCTCGCTTCTGTGGCGAGACCAAGTGGAACTATTTGAAACTCATCGGATTGGCGATGGATGGCATCACATCATTCTCTATCCGCCCACTGCGTATTGCGACGGCAGTTGGTGGATTAGTGGCGCTTACTGCTTTCGTGTATGGCGTCTTCATCGTGTTCAAAACCATGATGTTTGGTGAGCCAATTACGGGTTATCCGTCAATGATGGTCGTGCAACTTGCACTTGGCGGAATCCAACTGTTGAGTATTGGTTTAATGGGGGAGTACATAGGTCGTATTTTCATCGAAACCAAGAATCGCCCTCTTTATCTGATCCAATCGGTCGTTGATACACCTGCATTGAAAACACATTTTAAATTAGAGGAATCAGCATGAGTCTGAACAGAACGCATCTATGGTATTTGTTGGCTTTTGCACTAGTTTTAAGGCTTTTATCTTTGGCGACTTATCCGTTAATGGACACCACTGAAGCGCGCTATGGAGAAATGGCTCGCTTGATGGTAGAAACTGGCAATTGGTTAACCCCTCAGTTTGATTACGGTATTCCTTTTTGGGGTAAGCCACCGTTGTTCACATGGATGAGTGCTGCTGGTATTGAGTTGTTCGGCTTGAGTGAGTTTGCTGTGCGTGCTCCGCATTGGTTAGCAGGTTTCGCGACGATTCTATTGGTCGCGTATCTGGCGAAGCGTACGGGACAAAGTGCCTTAGTGGCGGCTGTTGTATTGGCAACATGTGGGATTTTCTCTATCGCCGCGGGTGCTGTGATGACCGACATGGCGTTAACGTTAGCCATGACCATCGCGATGCTGGGCTTTTACTTATGTTGGCTCGGTGGAGAAGACTGTAAAGGCGAAGGAAGTGAGAGAACCAACAAAACCTGGGGTTACGTTGGCTTTATTGGTTTAGCGCTAGGTTTACTTGCAAAAGGGCCTGTTTCGATTGTAATCATGGGTATCGCAGTTTTCCCTTGGTTAGTCTTACAGCATGGCTTCTTCGGTGCTTTTAAAGTGCTTTGGCAACGCTTTCCACTGTTGTCGGGCTTAGGCGTGATGTTGGCGATTGCCTTACCGTGGTACATCATGGCGGAAATGGCAACGCCGGGTTTCATTGACTACTTCATCGTTGGCGAACACTTTAAGCGTTTTGTTGTGAGTGGTTGGGAGGGCGACTTATACGGTTCTGCTCATGATGAAACCAGAGGCATGATCTGGGTGTTTTGGATTCAGGCCGCTGCGCCGTGGTCGATTGTATTACCTATTTTAACTTTCGCTCGTCGCAAGAAAATTGCGGAAATTAACGCTGAGAATAGTGGGTTGTTTTCATTCCTTGTCTGTTGGTTGATTTCGCCACTGATTCTTTTCACTATGGCGGGCAATATTCTCCCTGCGTACGTACTGCCGGGGATTCCAGCCCTTGGGATGCTGGTTGCTATACTTGTGGTGGAAAAAGATAAGAAGTGGTTTTCGAGTGTGGCTTTGGTGCTACCTGTGCTGTTAATGATTGCGATGGTTTACCTGAACTTAGGGAAGGCGAACGAGAAAAGTGACCGTATTATTTTTGAACAGATTACGAATTCTGCGCCAAGTTTTTATGTGGGTAAAAGACCATTCTCAGGGCAATTTTACAGTCATGGGCAAGCGAAAAAGCTTCTTGATATCGAGCAACTAAATGGCATCGATAAATTCTATTTGATCGGCCATAAAGCGGAAGTGGAAATTAAGATCAAAGAGAACGCATTAACGTGTATTTTGGAACCGACGGTCAAGATTAAGCGTGCTCTGTTCACCTGCCATCACCAGAGCAACACACCAAATTTTTCGTTGAATCATATTGAAAGTGAAAATGATGTTCAGCGTTAACTCAAGGCTACGAATGTTCAATGACAAGCTTCAATCACATAGCCAAAGACTACAGTCCCACCACAAGATGGTTCGATTTGCTGTGGTTGGTGTTGGTGGGTTTGTTGTTGATTGTTTGGTTTTTGCATTGCTGCATTATGTTGTTGGGCTGCCTTTAATGATGGCGCGAATTAGCTCCTTTATTGCTGCTGCAACGACGACATGGTTGGGTAATCGTATACTGACTTTTGAATATAAAGGGCGAGGTCATTGGTCTGAGAAGCTGATTCAGTGGCAAAAGTTTATGTTTACCGCATCAATATCAGCGGTACCTAATTTGCTGTGCTTTAAGCTGATGACGGAATTGCTGCCTGCGTTTACTGGGGCAGTATTTATTGCCATGGCGGTTGGTATCTTGGTGGGCATGGTCACTAACTATTTGTTTAGTCAGTATTGGGTCTTTACCCGTTAGAATCCCTTGTAATCACATAACCAAGTGAAACTTTTGGGTAGTTCATTAGTAACAGGCACAAAAAAGCGCAGCTAAATAGCTGCGCTTTGTGTTTTTACGATAGCGAAGTCAATCGGTTCGCGATATTAGCGTTGTGCTGCACGCTGGCGGTTCTTGCCGTTAGCCGCAGGTTTGCCACCTTGACCATTGCCCGCTTTATTGCGGTTTGGTTTGCCGTTTCCGCCGCCATTACCTTGTGATTGCTGACCACCAGGTCCTTTCTTAATAAAGCCAGTCGCTGGTTTACGACCGTTGCCATTACCGCCACCTTGGTTAGCATTACCTTGGCTACCGTTGCCGTTACCAGTCGGCTTCTTGCCACCCGGTTTCTTACCAGAGTGGTTACGTGGGCTTTCGCCACCAAGACCTGGTTGAGATTTACTGTGCTTAGTCGCAAAGCGCTGCGAACCGTGACGACCAGATTTACGACGTTGTGCCGGTGTTTGTGCATCAAAGTCTTCTGCTGGTACTAGGCAGTTTGCTTTGTCACCAATTAGGTGCTGTTTACCCATGCTGATCAGCGCTTCACGGATGATTTTCCAGTTTTCAGGATCGTGGTAACGAAGCAGTGCTTTGTGCAGACGACGTTGACGATCACCTTTCGGTACAGGAACATCTTCACGCTTTTTATATTTCACGCGTTTCAGAGGGTTGGTCTCTGAGTAGTACATCGACGTTGCGTTACACATTGGTGATGGGTAGAAGTTCTGTACTTGGTCACACTCGTAGTTGTGCTTTTTCAGCCACATTGCAAGGTTAAGCATGTCTTCATCTTCTGTGCCCGGGTGAGCAGAGATGAAGTAAGGAATTAGATACTGTTTTTTACCGGCTTCAGCGCTGTACTTCTCGAACATCTCTTTGAAACGATCGTAAGTGCCCATGCCCGGCTTCATCATCAGGTCCAGTGGGCCTTTTTCAGTATGCTCTGGAGCAATCTTCAAGTAACCACCAACGTGGTGAGTCACAAGCTCACGAACGTATTCTGGAGATTCAATCGCTAAGTCGTAACGTACGCCAGAAGCGATCATTACTTTCTTGATGCCCGGAACCTTTCTCGCAGAGCGGTACAGGTCAATGGTGTGTTGATGGTCTGTGTTTAGCTTTTCACAGATTTTCGGGAACACACATGATGGACGACGACAGTTAATTTCTGCTTTAGGATCTGAACAACCTAAACGGTACATGTTCGCCGTTGGGCCGCCCAAGTCAGAAATAGTACCTGTGAAGCCTGGTACTTTATCTTTAATGTCTTCGATCTCATCCAAGATCGATTCTTTCGAACGGTTCTGAATGATACGACCTTCGTGCTCTGTGATTGAACAGAAAGAACAACCACCAAAACAACCACGCATGATGTTAACCGAGGTTTTGATCATGTCGTATGCTGGGATTTTCGCTTTGCCGTACATCGGGTGCGGAACACGCTTGTAAGCAAGGCCAAACACGTAGTCCATCTCTTCTGTAGTCAATGGAATTGGCGCTTGGTTAACCCATAGCTCGCGGTCACCGTGACGTTGAATCAGAGCACGACCTGAGTACGGGTTTGTCTCAAGGTGCAGAATACGGCTAGCGTGAGCGTAAAGAATACGGTCATTGTTTAGCTTTTCGTAACCTGGGATACGAACCGCTGTAGTTTTTGCATCGTGACGAGAAGGGCGAATAGTAATAGGTTGCGCTTTTACTTCTTCTTTTTCGTCTTTCTTGGTATCACACTGGGTTTCAACTTCGTACGGGTTAACCGGAACGTACGCTTTGTTCGGCTTTTCGATACGAGAAGAGTCAATGATCTTGAAGCCCTCTGGGGCCGCAGGAAGATTGATAGCAGTACCGCGGATATTGGTCAGCGTAGACATGTCTTCACCATCAGCAATGCGGTGTGCTACTTCAACCAGTGCACGCTCAGCGTTACCAAAAAGAAGAATGTCTGCTTTTGCATCAAACAATACAGAGCGACGAACTTTATCTGACCAGTAATCGTAGTGAGCCACACGACGTAAGCTCGCTTCAATACCACCAAGCACGATTGGCGTGCCTTTGTAAGCTTCACGACAGCGTTGAGAGTAAACCAGAGTTGCACGGTCAGGACGCTTGCCACCTTCATTGTTCGGAGTGTAAGCATCATCGTGACGTAATTTGCGATCAGAGGTGTAGCGGTTGATCATGGAGTCCATGTTACCCGCTGTGATGCCGAAGAATAGGTTAGGTTTACCTAGCTTCATGAAGGCATCTTTATTGTCCCACTTTGGTTGAGCAATAATGCCCACGCGGAAACCTTGAGCTTCAAGCAGACGGCCGATGATAGCCATACCAAAGCTCGGGTGATCAACATAAGCGTCACCAGTTACAATAATAATGTCACAGCTATCCCATCCAAGAGCATCCATCTCCTTTCTACTGGTAGGCAAAAAGGGTGCAGTTCCGTAGCACTCGGCCCAGTATTTTTTGTGTTCGTGAATAGGAGTGATATCGCTGTACATATTTCAACCTCTGATTTTTGAGGCGGGAATTATAGCGGCATGAGCCTAGACTAGCCAGTAGAACATGCCCCTGTTAGTTCTGGTGTCTTTCGTCTTTTTAAGGTAAATGGCGACAAAAGAGCCATACAACAGCATAGTTGAAGCCTTGAATAACGTCGCTAATTTGTGATTTTGATTAGTGTTCGCAGCAGTTTTTGATATTATTCGCGAAAATAAGTCTGAAGAAGTAGATCCACAATGGTCGAAACGTTATTAGTACAATTTGCTCCGATGCTTTTAGGAGCCCAACTGATCTTAACCCTCATCTTGGTGAAAGGGGATATTTGTCCGGGGCAGCGTGGCCGTATCCACAAGATGTTACCTGCGATTGGCGTACTGTGGCTTGCCGTCGCTTCAGTAAAAATTGAAGCCTTTCTGGTCGTGTTTGCGATATTTTATTTCTATTCTCAAGTTCAAACCAAGAAGACACGTGATTCTGGCCCTATTTGGGTGATGTACTTAGCTTGTGGCTTGGCATTGTCTTACGTGGCTATTCAAGCGACTGAACAAGCAACCACTGTCGGTATTATCACTACTGTATTACTAGTGGCTCTGTTAGGCTCAGCGTTTGGTCATTTGCTACTGACGATTGCAAGAACGCGCTTGCAGGCGTTTCACCGAGTTCTGCCCGTTGTTGGTGTGCTGACGGGGATGTTGGTGGTTTTGGCAACAGTCGTGAGTGTTTATTCTCTGTCTGAAGCTCAACTAGAGCCAGTGATTTCAACGCTACTGTTCAGCTTTGCTTTGCTAATCTCAGCTATCGTGGTGTGGTGTTGGCATTTACTGTTCGTTAAAACCCCGGAAAAACTGCAACTGACAATTTCGTTACTGATGTTATTGGCGGCAGCTGTGGGTTTAACGCCAGTGTGGGCACTTTAATCGCGCACTTTCATTAATTACGTACGCTCATTAATCACGCATTCTCTTTAAGAAGTGTGATCAGTTTTTTAGCATGGCGTTGGTAAGCGTTCTAAACTTAATTCTAGTCGGTGTGTTCGTAAGGAGTACGAGATGGATTTAAGCAACGTCAAAGGTTTCGATAGCATTATCTTGCTGGGAATCGTGAATGAAAAACTTCGCTTAGAGTGCGATAGCTTTGAAGAGCTGATCAGTATGTATGAAATGGATATAGAAAGTGTCGTGGGCAAGCTCGATATGCTTGGCTATCAATACGACCCATTGACTAACCAGTTTAAGTCTTATCCAAGATAGGCTATTTTCGCGAATCAACAGATATCGAAAATTATCGGTACTGAAACTAAAAAGTCACAGATTATCTGTGACTTTTTTTGTTTCTGGCGTTTGCCTATCCGATTTAACACAGGTTTAAGCTAGCCCAATAATGAACCTCTTAAACGACCTCAATACCATCTAAGTGACTCTTACTTTGCTGCCTTGCTGTGCTAAAGAAAGCCTGCAGGTAACGTTTGTCTTTTTCTGAGTTTCTTACCGCTGCAAACAGTCTTCTTGAAAGCCCTTTACCTAGCGGTTTGCTGGCTATCAAACCTTGTCTTGAGAACTCACTGATCGCCCAGTTTGGTAATGCCGCGACACCTAATCCTGCCGATACCATTTGCACCAACATCAAGGTGTTGTCTGCTTGTTTCCATTTCTTTGGTTCCACACCTGCTGGTTGCAAAAAGTGTTTCACGACGTCTAAACGCTGTTTTTGAACTGGATATGAGAGCATGGTGAGATCGCTAAGATCTTGCGGAACAATGCTCGCTTTATCGGCCAAAGGCGAGTTGATCGCGGTGATCAGGCGCATCTCAAAATCGAACAGCGGTTCGTAGTGAACTTCAGAACGAGGCTGTATATCTGAGGTGATCACCAAGTCCAATTCACCAGCCATTAATGCCGGTAGCGGTTCAAAACCAAAACCTGACGAGAAATCTAGGGTCACGCTTGGCCATGCAACTTGATATTCCTTCAAAGCGGGCATTAGCCATTGGAAGCATGAGTGACACTCAATCGCCATGTGCAATCGACCATTCACATCCTCTTTCAGGCTCGCCAACTCATTCTCTGCTTTAGCGATTCTTGGCTGTATCTCATCTGCGAGCTTAAGCAAGATCTCACCCTCAGAGGTGAATTTCACTGGCCTAGTTTTACGCAGGAAAAGCTGACCACCAATACGTGCCTCTAGGTCTTTCAACTGGTGAGACAGTGCCGACTGAGTCAGGTGAAGAGAGGTTGCAGTCGCGGTTAGTGAGCCGCTGTCTCTTAAGGTAGTCAATGTTCGAAGGTGTTTAAGCTCTATCATGAGTATTCCTCATATTCCCTAAGCCAATTCAATATTTCTTAATAATCACCCTACGGGGTTTTTTATCATTTGTAAACGTCTAGATGTCCAGATGGATTTGGTTTGTTCATCTTCAGTCTGTTCAAGATGAATGTTTTTAATAAACAAGATGAATATTTGGACGTTGTTCATCGTTCAGATTAGGTGGATAGTTTAGCCATCCAGACGCCTTTATGTGAAAGTAAAAACCATGACAGGCAGTCTGATCGGAAATTAAAATTATCGAATAAGGAACAGACTCATGACGACAACAACGCATATTCTTGGCTACCCACGTATCGGCGAAAAACGCGAACTTAAATTCACACTAGAGAAGTACTGGCGCGGCGAGATTGGTCAATCTGAGCTCAAGCAGCTCGGCAGCGAATTGAGAAATCGTAACTGGAATGTACAAGCCGACGCGAATCTAAGCTTTGCAACTGCGGGTGACTTCGCATGGTACGACCATGTTCTAACAACGACGTTACTTCTAGGCCATGTACCTAAGCGTCACGCTGGAGGATCAGAAGATGAAAAAGCCTTCCCAGATTTAGATACCTTGTTCCGCGTTGGTCGCGGTCAATCTCAAACACAAATACAATCTCAAAGGCAGCCAACTTGTTGTGGCGCTAAGCATGGCTCTGAAAGCGCTAAAGATGGTGCAGCAGCATCAGATATGACGAAGTGGTTCAACACTAACTACCACTACATTGTTCCTGAGTTCAGTAAAGACGACACCTTTGAAGTGAGCTGGCCGCAGCTGTTCGATGAAGTAAATGAAGCGATTAAAGCAGGACACAAAGTTAAGCCAGTTCTTCTCGGCCCGCTGTCTTACTTATATCTAGGCAAAGAAGTGGAAGAGGGCTTTGACCGTTTAACCTTGCTCCCACGTTTGCTTACTGCTTACCAAGCGATTCTGGCTAAACTTTCCAAGTTAGGTGTTGAGTGGGTGCAAATCGACGAACCTATCCTTTCTCTGGAACTTGAAAAACGGTGGTCTGATTCATTCAAGTTGGCTTATCAAGTGATTCAAGGCGATGTGAAACTGCTGCTTACCACTTACTTTGATTCTGTGACTGATACGTTAGACAAGATCGTGGAACTGCCCGTCAACGGCTTACACATCGATTTGGCTGCCGCACCGAAGCAACTCGATGAAGTGGTGAATAAGCTACCTGAAGATTGGGTGCTTTCTGCGGGCGCAATCAATGGACGCAATGTTTGGCGAGCTGACTTAGCCGCGCAGCTTGAGTTGCTGCAACCAGTGAAAGACAAGCTAGGCGATAAACTATGGGTCGCAAGTTCATGTTCACTGCTGCATAGCCCGGTTGACCTTGAGTTAGAAGAGACGCTTAGTGAAGAAGTGAAGAGTTGGTTTGCCTTTGCAAAACAGAAAGTGACCGAGGTGAGCTTGTTGGGTGCCGCGTTAGACGGCGACCAAAATGCCATTTTAGCGTGTGAGACGTACAGCCAACCTATTGTTGCACGTAAGAGCGCGACTCATGTGAACAAGCCGCAAGTTCAAGCTCGCATTAACACCATTACCAAAGCGCTAGCAGAGCGCACTGCTCTATACGCAGAGCGTGCCGCTCATCAGTCTGAGGTGTTGGGTTTACCACTATTGCCAACCACAACTATTGGTTCGTTCCCACAGACAGGCGAGATCCGTGTTCAACGTAGCGCTTACCGCACTGGCAAACTCAGTGAAGCGGAATACATTACCGCATTGAAAGGCCATATTGCGGATGCTGTTAAGCGCCAAGAAGCCTTAGATTTGGATGTGCTGGTTCACGGCGAAGCCGAGCGCAATGACATGGTGGAATACTTTGCTGAAAATCTAGCAGGCTTCCAAACCACTAAGTTTGGTTGGGTACAAAGCTACGGTTCTCGCTGCGTGAAACCAGCGATTGTGGTCGCGGATATTGAACGAGAAAAACCAATGACGGTGGAATGGTCGACCTATGCCCAATCTCTGACTTCGAAGCAGATGAAAGGGATGCTTACTGGGCCAGTGACTATCTTATGTTGGACATTCCCACGTGAAGACATCTCCCGTAAAGAGATCACTAATCAACTGGCGTTTGCTCTACGTGATGAAGTGTCTGATTTACAAGACGCGGGCATCAACATTATCCAAATTGATGAACCTGCCATCCGTGAAGGTTTACCACTGAAAAAGCGTGACCACGCAGAATACCTAGAGTGGGCGGTCGATGCCTTTAAGATCTCAGCGGCGAGTGCGAAACCAGAAACTCAAATCCATACCCATATGTGTTACAGCGAGTTCAACGAGATCATTGATTCAGTAGCCGCGCTAGATGCCGATGTGATTACTATTGAGACTTCTCGCTCGAACATGGAACTGCTGAAAGCATTTGAAGAGTTCAACTACCCGAATGCGATTGGGCCTGGCGTTTACGACATTCACTCACCAAACATCCCTTCAGAAGAGTGGATTGTTGATTTACTTAAGAAAGCGGCAGAGAAAATTCCAGCAGAACGTTTGTGGGCAAACCCTGATTGTGGGCTGAAGACGCGTAATTGGGCAGAGACGGAAGCGGCGCTGACTAACTTAGTTTCGGCAACTAAAGCACTGCGTAAAGAGTGGGAATCAGCCGAGGCATAATTCAGTCTAGGATTTTGATTGCTCCACTAATCTACGATGAACCACAACAAAGGCCTCGCAAATGCGAGGCCTTCTGGTTTTATACTTGTTCGATCGAATCTAGCTGCTGCTCTGACACGTCTCTTTGCTGATCAACTTCTCAACCATCAGTTGTCCGCGAGTGTTGCGAATCTTGATGTTGTAAGCCAAGCCCATATCGAGGTTTGCTCTTACTTCAGAGTTGGTGCAGTAGCTATTCACACTCATGTCTACAACTTGGTTTAAAGGCTTAGCACCTTTAGCGTCTTGGTTGTAGATCATCATGATTTCGATAACCGTGTTTTTTGCTAGCACGCGCATGACCGACAGTGGGCCATACTCAATCGGCAGGCCTGCAGATAAAACGCCAGCTCGGTGCTGCGCCATCATCTCTAGCTGTCTTTGTTCGTCTTGCTCACTTGAAGCACAGCCTGCAAGCAAAGCTAAAGCCAGTGAGCCAATAATCCATTTTTTCACGTTAAAATACTTTCTTGAATGGTTTTACAATCACATTTTGGTAAACGCCAGCATCAATGTACGGGTCAGCGTCTGCCCATGCTTGTGCATCTTCCAAAGAGTTAAATTCAGCAATCACAGTTGAACCTGTAAAGCCCGCTTCGCCAGGGTTATCTGAGTCAATAGCTGGCATTGGACCCGCTGTTAACAGTCGGCCTTCATCGTGAAGTGTTTGTAGGCGTTCTAGATGTTGTGGGCGAACACTTAGGCGTTTTTCTAATGAATTTTCGACGTCTTGAGAAAAAATCACGTACCACATATTGAGATATCCTTATTTTACTTCACTAAATTGAGGGCGTTTAAATTCGCTATCTTGCTAATTTACGCGAACTAATTGGTATTGGAAGAGCTAATGATAAGAAATTGTGAAATGGTGCGAGAGAGTTGTATGGTCTTTAGTAATTTCATTTATAAAAACTAAAGACCATCGATGCCACACGCTTAATATAAGGTGTTATTTGTTGATTGGGCGAGGCTTCCCACTTTCATCAACCGCAACGTAGTTGAATGTCGCGCCACATACCTTGTAGCGGTCACCAATACCGTGGTCAAGTACAGGCTTAACCCACACTTCTAGGTCGATATTCATCGAGCTGCGACCAATCTTAGTGCAGTCACCGTAAACGCACACAACATCACCCACAGAAACCGGCTGTTTGAACTCGATACTCGATACTGAAACCGTGACTATCTTGCCGTTAGAGATCTCTTTCGCCAGTATCCCGCCAGCAAGGTCGAGCTGAGACATTATCCAACCACCGAAAATCTGGCCTGCTGCATTGGTATCAGAAGGCATCGCCAAAGTGCGAAGAAGTAAAGAACCAATCGGGTTCAAAGTTGATTGAATAGTCATTGTTGTACTCTTAATGGTATTGATTGTTTTAAATTTAAATAGATGTGTTTGCGGGGCTCGTGGTGGTCGTATTTTTAACGTATTCACCGAACACAAACAATCAGTGGCCAATGATCACGAGTATCATTGGCCACTGTTAAATAGCATATTGATAATAATTGTATCAAAAAGGGGATGAGGACTCATCCCTTAGGGTTACTTCTCGTCGGTATTTTTATCCGTTAACTCTTTCTGCTGGTCTTTTTGTAGATGCTGGTCTTTTGGCAAATGCTGATCTTTTGGTAGATGCTTGTAGATATAGACACCCGTTAGCAAGGTAAATGCAAAAGTAGCGATCAGTAAGCCAAACACTTTGAAGTTTACCCAGACATCCAAGGGTAGGCTGAAAGCAACGTAAACGTTGAGAATGGCACATAGAGTAAAGAACAAAGTCCAAGCCCAGTTGATCTTGCTCCATACCGTATCAGGCAGTGTGATCTCTTTACCCAGCATGCCTTTAATCGCTGACTTGCCCATCAAGTGACTGACGGTCAGGCCGATAGCGAACAATGCATAAACGATGGTTACTTTCCATTTAATGAAGTTGTCATCGTGCAAGAAAATGGTCATGCCACCAAATACGGCAACCATCAGAAATGTGATGATCTGCATTTTCTCTACTTTCTTGTAGATGACGTATGTCAAAACGATTTGTACTGCGGAAGCAACAATCAATGCACCTGTAGCCGTGTAGATGTCATACATCTTATACAGCGCAAAGAAAATAATGAGAGGAATGAAATCAAGGATTTGCTTCATGTGGCACTGACTGTCCAGTTAGTTGAGTTGCAGACAGTCTAACCAAAACTGTCTCGATGCTAAATAGCCCGAGACAATTGGGTGCTAATTAATTCCATGTAAATGCTTTATCTAGTCGGATCTTTTCATCATCGAGTTGGATAACGTTATCGCATTGATGTGGTTTGGTAGCGAGGTATTAGCTTCTTGATATCTTCAAGGTAACCTTCGCTCTTTAAGCTGTCTAAGGTGTTTTCGAGCTCTTGCTCACTCATGGCAAAACACGTCGATTTGCCTGTCGTTAGGTCGAGATACTCGTGATATTCACGCTCTGTGAAGTGGCCAATTCTGTCCATTAATAAGGTTTTAATTCCATGGTGAATCAAGCCGTAATACGTATGTCTTTGTAAGGTCATAGCCTATCCTCCGTGACAAGCTGCAGTGAAACTGTTGCAACCTGCTGTATATTGGTTGGGTTATCTATGACAAAGCAATTCGAATGCCATTTTCTCTAATTGAACGGAACATTTTCCCTACCAAATAGAATTGAACTTCTTTTCAAATAGTTAAAGCAAGGTACGTTCTATTCTCTGACAACCAATACGTAACAGACATAAAATAGTTTCATTTTGAGAATGGTGAATTTCTCATTATGACGTACTACTGCCGATTATAGTGGAGCCTACCAACGATGATTGCCGCTAATCGACGAGCCAATCAACCAGCGTAGATAAGGATGTATTTTGTCGATTCTTAGGCTGCAGCAAGAAGTAACCATTTCCAGAAAAGACACTGCCTTCACTCACTTTCACCAACCTGCCCAAATCAATATCTTGCTTAGCCAGCGTGATATCGCCTATGGCAATGCCAAACCCTTGAATGGCTGCGTTCATCGCTTGATCGAGTGTCGCGAATTGTTGGTTGTTCTTGCTTGAAAGGTCGTGGCTGCCTATGTGTTCCAACCAAAGCCGCCAATCAATCTGCTCATTGTTGGCGTGCAACCAAGTGTATTGGGCGAGCTGATGTGGCTTGATGATGGTCGACGCGTCGTTGACAAGATGGCTTTGCGTAATGCTTTGCGCTTGGCAAACGGGCGCTAGCTGCTCGTTAAACAATAACTGGCTGATAATCGATTGCTGGTTTGGCTTCTTACCATAGGTAATTACGGCATCAAACGGGTCAAAGCTTGGTTCGAAGACGTGCTTGATGGTCGACGTGAGTTCGACATCAATTTCAGGATAGGCTTGCTGAAAAGACATCAACTTAGGCAGTAGCCAAGAGGTGATACAACTTGGTGCGTTGAGCTTGATCTTCGATGGAGAGCTGGCAATTTGATTTAACGCCGATTGCAGTTGTTGGATGGTATCTTGAATCAGCGGAACCAGTTCTTCTCCCTTAGGTGTTAATGACAACCCGCGAGCATGTCGGTAGAAAAGATCGCAGCCAAGACTTTCTTCAAACGACAATACCTGACGACTCACTGCACCTTGCGTAACATTGAGCTCATGTGCCGCGCGCGTAAAGTTGAGATGCCTTGCCGTAGGCAAAAACGCGAGCAAGGTTTTGGTTGAAGGAAGTGTGCGATTCATATCTTTACCTATGAGTTTTTATCATGGCTATTATGTGATTATTTCGATTCATTTATCAATGGTGTTCTGTTTGAATGTAAATACTTAATCATCATTTGTGATTCAATATGTGTATAAGTCACATTTTTTGAATATGAAGGCAATGATGAAGACATTGTGATTTTTTGAAAGGGATAGCTTCTTGACATCTTTTATTGATAGCTTAGTGCCTCAGGCTGTAAAAAAATTAATACCTTATCAATCGGCAAGAAGAATTGGTGGTGATGGACGTGTCTGGCTAAACGCTAATGAATTGGAAAGCCCGCTGTTTCAAGGAGAAGCAAGTCACAACCGATACCCGGACTTCTTACCACAAGATATTGCTAAGGCTTACCAAGATTACTGTGGCACTGATGCCGCGACGGTTGCTGTCCGTGGTGCAGATGAAGCGATTGATTTGCTGATCAGAACATTCTGTAAACCGGCGAGCGATAACATACTTATCTGTTCTCCAACGTATGCGATGTATGAGTTTTGCGCCGATGCATTGGCGATTAATACCTTAGACTCTCCATTGCAGGAAGACTTCAGCCTTAATGTTGCTGATATCGTGAATAAAGCGGAATTGGCTAATATCGTGTTTCTTTGCTCACCAAACAACCCTACGGGCAATGTGATCCCTAAATTGGATTTGATTCAGGTACTGGAAGGCACGATTGGCAAGTCGCTAGTGGTAGTCGATGAAGCGTATATCGAATTTGAACCACAAACGTCAGCGGTGAGCCTTATTGCGCGTTATCCGCATTTGGTTGTGATTCGCACCTTGTCTAAGGCGTTTGGGTTGGCTGCGGTTCGTTGTGGCTTTATCTTAGCGAGTCAAAATGTGATGCAGTATGTCGCGAAGTTGATTCCACCTTATCCGATGCCAGATTGCTCATCTCAAATTGTACTAGACGCATTGTCTGATGAACGAATTGCGTTGATGGAAAGCGCGACGTTAAAGTTGGTCGAATTGCGTAATCGGTTTGCTTGTGAGCTAACGCGGTTTGAATTTATAGAACAGGTTTATCCGTCATCGACCAATTTCGTTTTGCTACGTCAAAAACCGGGGCACCATGTGTTTAGCGTATTGGCGAAGGATGGCATTGTGACAAGGAACCAAAACCACGAACCTGCTTTGCGTAACTGTGTACGAATCAGTATTGGTAGCCAAGAGAGCATGCTAGAAGTGATAACGTCACTAACACGCTACCAAACCGAGCTGCAACAGAATCAACAAGATCAGCAGAAGCGACAGGAGCAACAAGAACAATATATAGAAACTCAAACTCAAACTCAACTCGATAAAGATCATATCTAGGATGGCAATGATGAAAAAGATAATACTAGGACTCGCTTGTGCGGCCGCTTTACTTGGTACAACGGTACAGGCGAAAGAAATCCGTTTGGCGTCAGACTTTACGTATCCGCCATTCAACTATAAAAACAGTGACGGTGTGCCTGTCGGGTTTGATATTGAGATAGCTGATGCACTGTGTGAGCAAGCCAAACTCGATTGTACTTGGGTTTCACAAAGCTGGGACTCGCTAATTCCAAGCTTATTGGCAAGAAAGTCAGATGTGATTATGGCTTCGATGCGCATTACTGAAGAGCGTAAGCGTAAAATCTTATTTACTGATAAGTACTACCAAACACCAGCCGTGTTTGTTGCTGCTAAAAGCGCGGAGTTCAGCGTTGATGAGGCTGGCTTAACGGGCAAAACCATCGGTGTTCAGCAAGGTACGATTCACGATCGCTACGTAACGGATAAGTTTGGCAGTGTTGCCAACATTAAGCGTTACACAGGGCAAGATGAAGTGTATCTGGATCTGCAAAACGGCCGTTTAGATCTAACCTTCGGCAACTCAGACCAACTGTCATTGGCTTTCTTAGACAAGAAAGAAGGTGAGGGTTTTGAGTTCAAAGGCAAAGCAGTTACCGACAAAGCCTACATTGGCGAAGGTACGGCGTTAGCACTAAGAAAGCAGGATTCAAAACTGGCGAAACAATTCAATGCCGCGATTGAAGAGATCAGAGCAAACGGTACTTACGACAAGATCGCCGCTAAGTACTTTACGTTTGATATCTATGGCGCTGATTTGTAATTCGTCTAGCATCTGAAAGTAGAACACAAATAAAAATCCGAGAGCTGTGAGGCTCTCGGATTTTTATTGGCTCCAAAAGACCATTGCTTAAGTGTTTAGGTGTGTAGTTGGGAAGGGGAGAAGAGACGCACAAAAAAGCCACTCATTAGAGTGGCTTGGTGCAAGGACATAAAGGCAGTGTCTTGCGATTAATCGTAATCAGATGATCTGATTAGTATATTTTATTCCAATCAGCAAGAGTCACATCGCTATTGTCGTAATTGATAGCTTCTGCTGTAACCTTAGATATCTCATTTAATAATTGAATATCTTCTGCGTCCGTCACAGTTACTGGATCTACAGTTACTGGATCTACAATGACTGAATTGTCACTTTGTTTCTGCAAGGCGTAAGAACTACTGGTTAGCGTTGTTTCAAGCTCCGAAATAGAAAAAATGTTGTTTTGATTGAGCGAGTCCGCAAGGGAAAATTCACCTACTAGGTTTGTTGCTTTTAGCTGTTCTGCGTTGAATTTAACGCCACTATTCCCATCATAGTAATAACGACCATGAACCAAAGAGTCTTCGAATTTAAACGCATCAATGAACAATGAGGTTGCAACATTTGGGGTCGCAGGGTCCAAGTTTACTTGAACAAAATATTCAGCTTCGGTGGATGTTTCGCTCACAAAGCCTGGAATTAGCTTACCACCGGATACAACAGCACTCGAAGCAAGTGATACTTGATTACTGCCGAATTCAGAGCGACTTTCAACCTTAAATTTCTCGTTATCACTATTACAATCCTTGCATACTACATTCGTAAACTTTGAATACGCTTGGTTAGGATCTATCGAGTTTTTCATAACTTGAGTACGTCTAAATAGACCAGTCCCAGGAGTGTCATCACTTGATTCCTGATAGAAAGTAAAAGACTCAAATTGCTCTTCGGGCTCGTCACTGAAATTATAACTGTTTTCAAGAATGTAGACCAGTTCACCACCGGTATTACCTACATTAGAGCTGTAAGCAATCACTTCGGAAGGGATAGAAGATTCAAACTCTGATTTCGTTGTGCTCTTACTTAATTTCACTGCCCAGTCATTTGGATCTTGGCAATTGCCCTTAGATGCGAAATAGATAATTGATACGGGGAGCGTTGTGATACCATTTTTTGTGCCGTATTGATCGACAACATAATCAATACCCGGCCAGTTTTTCGCTTCTATGTTTTCTGCAATACAGAAATCCATTACCTCTTTATCGACACCTTTTGTTTTAGGGTTTTTCTTCAAATAGTCGACCACAAAACCAACTTCTTGAGAAGCGTCAATCAGTTCTTGCCTTGTTTCCAATGGAAGTTGAGTATTTTGAGATCCTGTAACTAAAGATGTTAGCAATCCACTTGGTGATGTTTTTAGTTGCGTAGCATTTGTCGCATCCATATATAGTGCAGCTGAGTCAAAAAATGACGCTTTAAGCTTAGTTGTAATCATCTCATCTATGCTACTACGCATGTTCTGACCTACCTCATGAGCACCGTTATAGTTGGCGTTAGCGATAGATGAAGAGAGCAAGCCTATACAAATGGTTGAAGCTAAAACTGTTTTTTTCATAATGCTAATCCTTCAATATCTATTGTTTAACTTGACTGAATTTAGTCGGTGTGGAAATAGATAGACTCGTCTTGCCTACAGGCAAATTCATAATCGTATCAACGCCTTCAGAGCTCAGTTTTTTTGATTGCAAATCTACCTTGTTCAGTTTTTGGTTTAGAGTAGATTTTGTCGCGGTCACTTGCTGGGTTTTAGGCTTTGAAGTAGTGGTTGATTTTTTAGAACTATCCCCTCCACAACCTATCAAAGCTATGGGTAGTATAATTGCGCTGATTTGTAGGAATTTAATCATAGTTATGGAACCTCATCTAATATCGGTGAGATCAACCCAGTAGCTGATCTTGTTATTAAGCTTTGTATCAACTGCTTACATTTCTATTTATAATTGAACCTACTTAAGCTGAGCAATCGATTGCGTTGAACGAAAGTTACTTTTTGTTCAGTGCAAATTGGTGAGTTGATACGGTTAATACGATATAAGGTGCATTAATAAATAAAACTCTAGGTTATTCATGTTCCGCGCTTTTAATCTACTTTCTCTAATTATTCTGGCTTCTTCCGTATCTTTTTTCGGTAAGGCTAGTGGTTCGATTACCATCGGAGTTCAAACTTCAGGCTTTTCTCCGTATGTAGTTGTACAAGGTGGAGAGATTTCGGGACTGTTACCTGAATTAGCTAACTTTTATGCTAAAGACGAATTGAATGGCTTGGAGTTTGTTGGTTTTCATTCTCCGTCTGATCTAAACAACGTGCTTAAAACGGAGCAAGTTGGTGCCATAATTACGGCTGAACAAAATATTTCTAGTAGCGGTGTTATTTACTCTAAACCTATTTTATCTAGCCGAATGGTTAGTCTAAGTAGCGAGCCTATTGAAACTCATTTATTGATGAAGGGCCGAAATCTCGCTTATTTTGAAGGCTCAAGTAACGCGTCTTCTGTTAAGTCACTCCTTCCATTCTCTTCTTTTTCGTCATATTCATCTTATCAAAGCGCGATCGCTGATGTTGCTCGCGAGAAAGCATTAGCCATTGTTGATGATGGTGTGCTACTACACAATAAGTTAATGAATAGCCCCTATGAGTTATTCTTGTCGGTTAACTTGCATGATGATTTACCCCTAAATAATTACGTTATTGCCTTGCTGGATACTCCTGAGAATAGGAAGGTGTTGGGTATTATCAATACCGCTATAAACCAAGATAACTCTAACAAACTTGTTAATATTCGTAAGAAGTGGCTGAATGAAATACAGAGACGTTTGTTGTTGGTCGTTAGTAAAAATAAGCTGCTATTAACTGAAAAAGAGCAGCAGTTCCTGCTTCTCAATCCGAACATATATGTATCATCTGAGACAGACTCGAAGCCTATTTCTTTCGAGAATAGTGAAGGTAAGCCAGATGGTATTTCAATTGATATATTGAACGAGATATCCCGACTCACTGGGTTAAATTTTGTTTTTGAAAACGACCTCGACCTTCAAGGTAACCAAGCTCACCCCGTACCTCTTCCTGTGATTCACACCAAGGCGACACCTTCTGCTGGTGGCGATGATCATCACCTCTACTCTAAACCGTTCATGGTTGAACCATGGGCACTGGTTGGTAAAAGTGATACGAGTAAATTGGCTGTGTTCGGTGAATTAACGAAGAGCTCTATCATTGGAACCATAAATGACAGTGTCGGCATACAACTTGTTAAGCGTTATTGTGAGGCTTGTCCAATCAAGACCTATAGCTCTGAGTTGCTTTTACTCGATGCTGTGGATAAAGGTGAGATTGATTCAGCGATGCTTTCGCTTTATTTGGCATCACCTCTATTACAAGGGCAATATTCTGGGTATCTACGTGTAACGAGCTTACTGTCGAAGGACAATGATGTACCTGTAACATACAGTGTCGAAGCCGACCAAGAAGTGCTGAACAATATTATCAATAAAGCACTGTTCGCCATACCCCACCACAAGTATCAGCAGATTAAGAAACATTGGTTGGATGTATCTTATGAATCGGGCGTGGATACGGCAGATGTTGTCTTGGGCGCTGCCATTTTAATCTCTGTCGCATCGGTGCTCATTATGCTTGTTATGGCATGGAGCTGGAAACTGAGACGTGAAGTTGAAGACAGAAAGCGAACTGAATCCGCCCTCAAACATCAAGTGGAGTTCGAGCGTTCATTGTTGGACGCAATGCCGTTTCCCATTGTTGTGCGTAACTTGGATAACCAGATAATCAGTTTGAACAGTGCCGCGCAGCAGCTTACCGGTTTTGAGTTGATAGAAGGAGCCATCGTTAATAACTCCGATGAAGACACAATGATCCATCACGGGGTTGTTTTGCCTCGCTTAGAAAAAGAAGTCGCTTCGCCGCAAGGCAGTAAACACTACGCGTATTGGAAGTGCCCGTATATCTCTAACGGGAATATCGAAGGTTCAGTGACCATTCTTGATGATCTTACTGAGCTTTACGAAGCGAAAAAAGTTGCTAAAAGTGCCGATGACCGAGTTCAGAAACTTGCGAACAATTTACATGGTGCGGTTATACAGCATATTCAGCCCAAACGAAGTCTACATGACATTGAATTCGTCTTTATTAGTAATGGGGTAGAGGAGCTTTTGGGCCTTACGCCTGCTCAACTGCGCCGCTCTCCAATTAGTTTTTTCGCGCCGCTTAATGCTCAAGATCGTCGAACCCTAATTAAGAAAGTACGTAGTGGGAATAAAGAGGGGAAACTAAGCCTCGATATTGGGGTGAATATTGATAATCAAAATCGATGGCTTAACTTACAGAGTAAGATTTCTGACTTGGGTGAGTATTATGAATGGGATTCGGTACTGACTGATATTACAGAGCTTAAATTGCAGCAAGAAGAGTTAACACAAGCAAGACAAAGTGCTATCGCTGCTACTGAGGCAAAGTCTCGATTTTTGGCAAACATGAGTCATGAAATCCGAACTCCATTGGGAGGGATTGTTAGCTTGTTGGAATTGTCTGAGCAATATGAAGTTGGTTATGAAGTTCAGAAAACCCATACAACGCTGAGTCAATCGGCGAATAACCTACTGCATATTGTTAACGATATACTCGATTTCTCGAAAATTGAAGCCGGTAAGCTGACCCTAGATTATCAGCCTGCAAGTCTAGATACATTGACTCTTAGAGTGACTCAGTTGCAGGCGAGGCAAGCTCACGCCAAAGGGTTACAGTTCAAATTTTGGTTAGACCCTGAGTTGAATGATTTAGTCTTAATGGATGACATTCGTATTGGGCAAGTTCTGAATAATTTGTTGAGCAATGCCATTAAATTTACAGAATATGGAACCGTAGGTTTAGCGGCAAAGTTACTCGACCTGGATGGTGAACAGCAACAAATTTGTTTCGAGGTGTTTGACAGTGGCATCGGTATCAGTGAAGAACACATTCGAAACCTATTCCAACCTTTTGTTCAAGCCGATGAAGGAACCACGAGGAAATATGGTGGTTCAGGCCTTGGTTTGACTATCTCGAAGCAACTTATTGAACAAATGGGTGGGAGTCTTAACGTAACGAGTAAGATCAACATTGGTTCAACGTTCTCTATTACGCTGCCGCTTAAAACGCTCGCTGAAAATAACAGGGCGGACATGAATGGCAAGGTGGCGCTACTTACCAAAACGTTCATGCAGCAATCTGAATTAGAGAACTATCTAACATCTTGGGGTATTAAGGTTATCTCAAAGAATGTTCAGGTGACTAAAGAGCTCGCACACTGGGTCGATACCATTGAGCCTGATTTTGTGTTTATTCCTCATGAGCTAGATCAGAGCATTGATACGTTCGCCGAAAGCGTGCAGTTTATTTGTGTCAGTGAACAAGGAATGCTTTCGCCTGCGCCATGCAAATTGGGCTGGAATCTGTCAGCAAACCCATTGTTGCCTTCGCAGTTGATGCACTGTTTGCACAACTGTCCTGCGTTTGTGGAAGATGTTGTCCAAGATGATAATAATCTGAAATTGAGTACTGAGTCGCGCGAGTCTGCCAAACAGAATCAAAGACTTATCTTAATAGCGGAAGATCACCCAATCAATCAACAGATAATTCTTCAACAAATTGAGCAATTAGGTTTCCATGCCGACATGGTAGATAACGGCAAGGAAGCACTTGTTGCCTTAGATAATGAAGATTATGGGCTGCTAATTACTGATTGCCACATGCCAGAGATGGATGGGTATGAGTTAACAAGGCAGATCCGAGTAAAAGAGCAGAGCCAAAACCAACCTCGTCTTCCGATCATTGCGTTAACCGCAAACGCTGTGCAAGGTGAAAATGATAAGTGCTTTGAGATTGGTATGGATGACTTCTTATCAAAACCAACCAAATTAAGGGTGATTGGCGACACCATAATCAAACATCTTGATAAGGTGCAATCTGTTGTCGATAAGCCTTGTATTAGTTCCTCGGAGCCTAAAAGTGAGCCGAGCTCTGCTCCGATTGATCTCGCCAACTTAACTGAATTGTTTGGTGACCAAGAGCTCGTCATGCAGATCATCACTGACTTTATCAAGAGCCATCAAGCTGACATGCCTCTGCTTCAAGCTGCGTGTGAACAGCGAGATCTCGAAGCCATTAAACAGGTAGCTCATAAGATGAAGGGAGCTGCAAAAATGGTAGGCACAGAGGACATTGCCAATCAATTGCAAACAATGGAATTGGTCTCCTTAAGTGACTTAGATGGTATTCAAGCACATTACGATAACCTCGAACAGCTGACGAACCAATTGAAGACTTATTGTTCAGAATCAATCAAACCATTTAAGGAGCTACCATGAACCAGCATGTTGTAGTGATAGAAGATCACCCTTTTCAATTGAATGTAATGGGGATGGTTTTAAAGAGTTTGGGTATGGAAAATGTCCAACCTTTTGAATGTGGATATAAGGCTCTAGAGTTTATTGAAGCCTCTTCTGTCGATTTGATCTTATGTGATCTGAATATGCCGATGATCGATGGTATCGAACTCCTAAAACGCCTTGCTGAGGCCGATTTTCAAGGCAATATCATCATCACAAGTGCGGAAAGCAAAACAGTGCTCGATGCCGCAAGGAAGATGTGTAAAGCGTTTAACCTGAATTTGCTTGGTGTTCTTGAGAAGCCAATAGCAAAAGAGTCGCTGTCAAAGTTAATTAACCTTAACTCTACAAAAGAAGCGGCTGCTTCTAATTCTAATAGCGACATCGTTATTACGGATGAAGACATAGCAAAAGCGGTAAGCAACCAAGAGTTTATGTTCTATTACCAACCGATAGTGTGTATCCATAGTGGTGAATGGCGAGAAAGTGAATCGCTAATTCGATGGCAGCACCCTCGTTATGGCGTACTCAGCCCTTTTTTCTTTTTGTCTCGGTTACTTGAGTCAGGAAAAATGGGAGAGGTGATGAAGTATTTAATCAATCAAGCGATCAATGAGAAGTCATTTCTCGGAGAGCGGAGATTTGCAATAAACCTGACAGCTAAAGATATTATTGACGGTGATATTGTTGATTATATCTTCGCTTTGATCGACCAAGGTGAACTTGAGACAGAGCAGATAAAATTGGAATTAACAGAATCTGATTTAGTTGAAAGTGTCGCTCTTGCTTTGGCGTCCACCACGAGGATCTGCATGCGCGGTATTCCCCTGGCGATTGACGACTTTGGAACAGGTTACTCTTCACTAAAGCAATTAGATGACCTGCCATTTTCAGCACTGAAACTGGATATCGACTTTGTGAAAAACATTCAGAGCAGTCGTTCAAGCCATGCCATTGTTCGCGCTACTCTCTACTTGGCTCACTTATTAGAACTGAGTACGGTTGCTGAAGGGGTTGAGGACCATTCTCTTTGGATGGACATTCGTGAAATCAGTAATGTCGACACATTGGTTCAGGGCTATTTTATCGCTCGTCCAATGCCTGCTCGTAAACTATTAGAGTGGAAAGAAGACTGGGACAGAAAAATTAAAGAGCTGAACTTAATTAAAGAAATTAAATAAGCGGGCTTTGAACATAACGGTAAATTTGTTTAGTGAATGTGTTCGCTATTAAATATGAACAAACGTTACCATCAGCCACTACCAGCGCTAATGAAAAAACCTTATGCTATTGTCTCGCTATATCAACATTAAAGTACAGTTTATTGTACTGCTCTCAATAATATCTCTTAGCCTAGCTGCCATTATCTCAATAAATGTCTTTATTCATAATGATAATAGTCAGCGCCTAAAGCAGTTAGAGTCAAGTTACTACCCTGCACTTGAGCATGCGACGAAAATATATTCTCTTTTACCTAACGTGAAGCAACAGTTCGAAGCTGCTGTCGTGATGGAAGATGAGCAAGCTCTCGATTTTGCACGTCAAATTTCTTCTGAACTGCAAGTTGAAGCGAGTCGTGGTGCCGATGTTTTACCTTCACAAGCGACAGCTTTTAATAAACTGTCACAACAACTAGCAAGGTACACGGATTCTGCGTACGCGCTGAGCGAAGATTTTATTAATCTCAATGACTCTTTCGAGAGCCTGACCTCCAGAGCGAACCAACTTAGCACTGAATATGATTCATTAGTTGCGTTAAGCGAGACGTTACGTGCATCCGCGAGTCAGAAGGTCGTAGACACCATCTTGCACTCTGAAAAAGCCGCAAACGACGCTGCGAATCAATCTATTTGGTTAGGTGTGTTCTTTTTGATCTCTGTGATTTCGGTTGGTTACGCAATATTCAAATCGGTTATTAGCTCAATACTGCTTGTGACAGAAAAGATGAAGGCGATTGCGACTGGGGATGGTGACTTAACAGTACGCATCGACTACGCAGGAAAAGATGAGATATCAACGCTTGTTGAGAGTTTCAATCAATTCATTGAAAAGCTACAAGGCATTATCGCGAGTACGTTAAGCATTGGACACGAGCTTGAGGTTGTCAGCGACAAGATTCGTAGCGAGTCGAATCAAACCTTGGCTCTAAATAGCACTCAACGTGATCACATCGAAGAGGTTACCGAGGCGGTCAATAACATCATCGACCTCATAGAACAAGTTGTTAACTTTGCATCGCATGCAGATTCTCAAGCTCAAAAAGCCAATTCTAGTGCTCAAACAGGAACACAAGTGGTTCTTAAAACGAGTAAAGAAATTGAAGAGCTTGCGACAAACATCCGTGATACGGCCTGTAAGTTGAAAGAACTCGATCAGAATGCAAGCAATGTTGGCTCAATACTAAACACTATACAAAGTGTCGCTGAGCAAACGAATTTGTTAGCACTAAATGCTGCAATTGAAGCTGCGCGAGCTGGTGAACATGGCCGAGGCTTTGCTGTTGTTTCCGACGAAGTGCGCGTGTTAGCGAACAATACTCAACAATCCGCAACAGAAATTAATGCCTTGTTGGTCGACCTTAAGTCCGGCTCTAACGCTGCTGTTGGCGCTATGGACCAAGGCTTAGCGAGCTCGTCACAGGCGGTTGGAGACGCGCAAAACGCGGGTGACTATCTATTAGAAATTAGTGGCCAGGTAGAAGAAATTACCGAGCTCAACAAACAAATTGCAAGTACTACAGAGCATCAAGCTCGTGCTTCAAAACAAATCCACACCCATATGGATGATTTTAGACAGTGCTCTCATCAAGTGTCTCAGTCGACAGATCAACTCGAAGCTCTAAGTCACCAACTGAGTGGCATCGTTACAGAGCTGAGTAAATCAACATCACAATTTAAAGTATAACGGAGAACAACAATGACTAACTCCTCTTTTCGCTTATTGCCGTTAGCGGTAGCACTTGCGACTTCATTCGCTGCACACGCTACAGATGAGCAAAAATTGGCTGAGCTTGAGAACAAGGTCGCTATTCTTGAAGCAAAAGAACTAAATTCAGTCGCTGATAAATTTAGCTTCAATGGTTTTGCGTCTTTGAACATGCAACTTGGTAACAATAGCCATGGTTTCATGAAGTCACAAAACAAAGTACGCTTTGAGGAAGGTTCTCTAATTGGTTTGCAAGGTGAGTTTGAAGTTAACGACTCTACTTCAGCTGTAGTGCAAATGGTTGCTCGCGGTAACAAGAAAGAAAACTGGACACCGGATGTTGAGTGGGCATTTCTAAGCCATAAAGTAACACCAAATTTGACAGTCCGTGGCGGTAAGCTACGTCTTCCTCTGTTCATGTACTCTGACTACTTAGAAGTGGGTTACGCTCAAACAAGCGTTCGCGTTCCTAGTGAAGTTTATGGTTCTGTGGTTCTTACGTCACTTACTGGTGGTGATTTCATCTATGACGTTGAGTTAGACGACAGCACAGTATCATTCCAAGGTTTCGTAGGTTCACAAAAGCTTTCAGCGTCTAAGCATAGCTACAATGCTGATACGCAGTTTGATGACATCGCTGGTGGTGTGATCAACTGGACAGACGACACTTGGACTTTACGTACGGTTTACGCTCAAGCAGTGGTAAGCTCAACAACAAACTGGAACGTTAAGAATAAGCCACCTATTTTAAACACAACGTTTAACGATGAGAAAGCGAAGTTCTACGGTGTTGGTGGTCGATACGACAACGGTAACCTATCGCTAGTTTCAGAAGTTACTCGTACAACGGTTGAAGGTTTCTATCACGATGTAGATTCTGCTTACCTGACAACGGCTTACCGTGTGAACGAATTCACGCCTTACGTAACTGTAGCGCACATGGAATCGACAGACGATGCAGAACGTAACAACCAGGTTAAACGTCAATACGTAAACATGGTTAAGAACCCAAGTGCTGCTACTAAATATGCTTTCGGCTCTGCAGCCGCTATCTCTAGCAACATGAATATCCAACGCACAACTTACAGCATCGGTACTCGTTGGGACTTTATGCCTAATATCGCGCTGAAAGGTGATGTTAGCTACCTAACCAACTTCGGTTCAACTAATGGTGGTGTTAACGCATCTTACAAGAACGAAGACAACATCTTGTACACAGTTAAAGTTGACGCGGTATTTTAAGGAAGAGAATTATGTTTAAAAAAGCATTGGTAGCCGCTGCTCTTCTTAGCAGCATGAACGCTTTCGCTGGTTTGGTTGTTGTTGGCAACCCATCAATGAATGAGCTTGACGCTTCAACAGTTAAAAAACTGTATCTAGGTAAAGCAAAGTCTCTACAGATTGAAGCGGTAGACTTGGAAGACGGTCACCCACTTAAGGGTACTTTTCACCAAGCAATTACAAAGAAGACAGAAGCACAGCTTCAAGCTTACTGGGCAAAGCGAGTATTTACGGGTAAAGGTCAACCACCTAAAGCTGTAGGTCAAGAAAGCTTAGCGAAAGACATGGTCGCTAGCTCTTCAAACAAAATTGCTTATATCGATGACTCTTTAGTTGATAGCTCAGTTAAGGTTCTTCTAAAGCTTTAAGTTTGAGCTATAAAATAAAAGCTTGAGCTGTAAAGTAAAGGCTTTTCGTGTGGCGCTCTAATAGGGCGCCACTCTTACATTGGCTTACATACTGTTCGAACTCTCTTACTTACCGCTTACAATCGCTTGTCAATTCCCTATCTTATTGTTTCATAAGGCAATTTTGCTGGTTGCTTTTTGCTCTATTTTCTAAAAAATCCAAATTTTTTATATTTTTATTCATTTAGTTTGTTTGATATAAAAATGGGCATGTTGAGATTATTTGGTTGAGTTATAGAATGCGCGGGTAATATAAACAAATAGTTGAGGATACAATCTGATGCTAAATGACAAAAGAACAAAAATCTTGAGCTCAGCAGAAAAGCTATTTATTTCTCAGCCTTATAGTAAAGTTTCAATTCGGTCTATTGCTAAGTCTGCGGGTGTAAGCCCCGCGTTAATTCTTTATTACTTTAATAACAAAGAGCAATTGTTTGATCAGCTCATCGAAGAGCATACAAGTCGTTTTCAAGATCAGTTCTCAAAGTATCAGAGAGTGGATGGAATACAACTACAACACTTACTTTCTGAACTTATCGAGTTTTGGGAAGCTTCGCCTAACATCTTTTTACTATTCACTTTTGGCGGAAGTTCATACAATTACGAAAATGTTCAACGCCTTAAAGAGTCTAAGTTTGGTTACACCTACAATAAGACTCTTGAAAATCTTCTTTATTTAGTTGATGGCTGTAACGAGTCAAACTTTCATTATTACCAGATGTTGGTTACGTCGTTAGTGTCTCAACCATATTTAGCAAACAAGCAACAAAAATATAACAATGACAACTCTACGTTTAACCTTATGCAATACCAAGAGGTTATAGCTAGCTTATTTAAAGAAGAGACTCGCTTTGCTTATTAAATAACTGCTTATTAAATGAATTATTCGTAAGTTACATTTGGTTTTTTAAGTCTTAACTCCTAATTCCTCAAAAACTGACACGAAAAAACGCCGCTCATTTGAGCGGCGTTTTTATTTATGAGAAATACAGGAACTAATACTAGGGCGTGTTGACCTTTCGTGGTTAAATTTTGTTCGAGATAAAAGCGTTTTAATCGCGGCGAGGGATATGTAGCCTAGTCATTCTAAGCAAATCTCCCTCAACAAAGAGTAAAACGCTTTTAGCCGAACCCTCCGGGCAGCGTTTACTGGTTATTTCTACTACGTTATCGGCTTCTCATGTAGGCTAGCTACACATCAAAGCCTCTGTCTTGTATAAATATCCAGTAACTCGCTGCAAAAATCAGCTCGAAAGATCAACACGCCCTAGCTAGTTTGATCCTTGAGTGTCTGGAATCCAAAGTAAATTCGCATGAATGTAGTTAGCCAGCACGCGGTGCCAAAGGTGTAGGCGATAACAGCAAAGTGTTGAGGCCAAATACAGAACGCGATGAAACAAGCGATGGTTTCAGTGCCTTCGGTTAGCCCTGACATGTAGTAGAGAGACTTATGTTTATAGACTGGGTTTTCGATGCCTCGTTTGCCTGCCATCACGGCAAACGCCAAAAAGCTGCTGCCAGTACCGATAAAAGAGAAGACCAAAAACGCACCGGCAATGGCGTTGTGTTCTGGGTTCGCAATAACAAAGCCAAAAGGAATTAACGAATAGAAAAGGAAATCTAGGCTGATGTCGAGGAAACCGCCCGCATCACTAATGCCTTGTATTCGAGCCAAGGCTCCATCAAGCCCGTCGCAAACCCTGTTAAATACAATAAACCCTAACGCCCATTCGTATTGTTGAAATGCCAATGCTGGAAACGCTAAACATCCAACCAGAAACCCAAACAGGGTGGTTTGGTTGGCTGTGATGCCGAATCTATTAAGTAGTTTGGCTGATTGATTTAATGGCCACTTAATGACCTTAATAGAGTACTTATCCAGCATGGTTACTTCTCCATGGCCAAGACAGAACTTTTGCCCCTTGAGGCACATCGGTTTGGTCGTGCGTCACCATTAATGTCGGAATATTCGCTTTAGTGAGTTGCTCAAATACCCAGTCACGAAACTGGGATCTGAGTTCTTGGTCGAGCTTACTAAACGGCTCATCAAGCAACGCCAATTTCGGTTTCGCCAATAGCATACGAGTTAAGCTAACTCTCGCTCGCTGGCCGCCAGATATTTGATCGGGAAATGACTCAGCCAAGCGGGTCAGTTCAATGTCTTTTAATGCTTCCATTGCTTGTTGTTGGCGATCTGAACCCTTAACCGAGTTTGGTAACGAAAAGGCCAAGTTCTCCCATACTTTTAGGTGTGGAAACAACAAGTCATCTTGAAACAGAATACCAACTTCACGCCGATGTGATGGGAGATCGTCTAGTTGAATATCGTTCAAAATAACGGTGCCAGAGTATGAGAATTCGTCATTTAGGTGACCCGCGATGGCATCTAACAAAGTCGATTTTCCGCAGCCGCTTGGCCCCATCAACGCCAATATTTGGCCTGATTCTAATGTTACGTTTAGCGCTGAAAACAGCGATTCGCCACCGTTTTTATGGATGGCGAGGTCGTTGAGGTGCAGACTCATTAGTAAGAAAACCTTTAAAAGTAAGACGGCGATATCTAAGTTGAAGTCGGCTGACTAATATCGCTAAAGAGAAAAAGAACAGAGGCAACAAGGCCTGCCAAATGGCATAAATTGCGGTTACCCTGCGGTCGAAACCACTGGTTAGGGCAACGGCTTCTGTGGTGATGGTGCTAATACGACCAGCACCGAGCATCAATGTCGGTAAGTACTGAGCTAAGCTCACACTGATCCCAACCGCCCAAGCGAAGGCGATGGCGGGCAGTAATATAGGCAGCTTGATCGAATACCAGCTTTGAAATGGCGATTTACCCAAGCTCAGTGAAGCTTTTATCAGCCCATCGTTGAAGCTTTTCCATGGGCCGTCCAAAGACAAGTACACAAATGGAAAGGCGAAGAAAACATGCGCCCAAATAACCCAAATAACCCAAAGCTCATAGGCACTACTGCCAATGTATAGAGTGGTGATTTGCATGCCGAACAACACCGACAGTTGAGGTATCAACATTGGAATAGCGATAATAAAGCCTGGGACTTGCCACTTGTATTTGATTCTGTATTCGTGAGCAACCAACGCAAGCAACAAAGCGATTGAAGCAGCAATCAGACCAATCCATAAACTTTGACCAACGGTGCTCATGATGCCATCCCACTCGAATTCCCAGAAGCGCATGCTGTAGCGGCTAGGCAGTAAATCAGGGAAGCGCCAGCGCTGCGCAAAACTCCAGATAATCATCAATGGAATGATCATCAGTGACAAAGCTGCAAGAGCTGTGAATACGGTTTTCCCCGGAAGGTTTGCTCCTGTTCTTCCTGAATACTGCCAAGTTCGAAAGTACTTAAGAATTGCCCATTCAACTAAACGCGCCAAGGCGATGATCAACGAAGCCAAGCCAAACAAAACGATCGCACCAGCAGCAGCTCGTGGTAGTAGATTAAGATCTGGATCGTTGAACCATTGCCATACTAAAACGGCAAAAGTCGGCGGGTTGGTTGGGCCAATGATCAGAGCGATGTCGACAACCGATACGCTATAGGCGAGCACAGCCAGCATTGGGAAGCGAAGCTTAGTAAACCATTGCGGGAAAATACACTTCCACCAGATCTGAGCGCGGCTGTAACCGAGTGATGCACTCACCTTAGTGATACGTTCTACATCAATTTGTTGAAGTATCGATATGCTCATCAGCAACAAGAAAGGAACTTCTTTGAGTGCGAGCATTATGATTAGGCCAAACGCGTAAGGATCTTTTATCAGCAAAGCCAATTCAGAGCTTGTAGCCGATTCACCAAGTAAGTGATGCACCGCTCTTGCGCCAAGCCCTGTTGGGCTAAACAAAAAAGCAAAGCCGATAGCGAAAGCCACATGCGGAATGGCAAGCATTGGCGATAGCGTTAGCTCAATCTTTCTCCAAAACTTGTTTCCCCAAGAAGCCTGAAGAATGCAAAAGGTAAGAAAGCAGGCGATGTAGCTGCTGGCGACCGCTGAACCTAGGCTTAAGCCAATAGAGTGCCAAGCCCCTTCCCATTGAAAGACTTGGCTAAACCCGTTGAGTGTTGGCTCGTCTAAACCTAAGGGCGGGATGAAACTCAGTGACGAAGCCACGACTCCCGCTACCCCAGGAATGGTTGGGATGATACATACCGCTATAACAACAAAATATAGAGCGCGAAGCATGGAGGTTAGTTACCGTATCGCTTAAGCCACTCTTTCTCGAGCGCGTTTTGCCAACTAGGATGCGGTTCATCAATCGATTTAAATTGCTGAGTATTTTTAGCGCTGCCGGTTAAGTACTTACTGCTCAATACAGAAGGGTCACCCCAGACATTGAGGTCACCTTTGCGAGATTGTGCTTCTGGGCTCAACAAGAAGTTGATGGTCACTTGAGCACCCGCGGTTGCATTGGCATTCCAAGGAATCGCAAGGAAGTGAATGTTAGACAGAGCGCCGCTTTCTAACGCATAAGCCTTGGTAGTTTCCGCTAGGCGGCCACTTGATTGTGCTGAATATACAGAGTTTGGATTGAACGTAATCGCGAGGTCGAGCTGTCCGTCATCCAGAAGTTGAATGCTTTCAGATGTACCAGCAGGAAATTGCTTTCCGCCTCTCCATGCCACTTTATGGAATTTATCTAAGTAAGCCCACAGTGGTTCCGTAACGTCTTGGAAGGTATCTTCTGAAACGGGTTTAGCAAGCGCAGGACTGTTGTTTGTTAGCTCAATCAGTAGAGACTTAATGAAGCTCGTACCGTGAAACTCTGGTGGGCGCGGGTAGCTTAAGCGATTCGGGAATGCCTGAGCGTAGCTCAACATCTCTGAAAACGATTGTGGCGGATTGTGCAGTGTTTCTTGGTCGTGGATGAAGACAAGTTGCCCAACGCCCCAAGGTGCCTCCAAGCCTTCTGTTGGCTCCGAGAAATCGACATCGATCGGCAAAGACTTATCCACGTACTGCCAGTTTGGAAGTGTTTGAGTGAATGGTCCAAACAACAAGGCATTTTCTTTCATTGAACGGAAATTCTCGCCGTTAATCCAGACGATATCGACACTGCCTTCAGTGTTCTTTCCTGCCGCCTTTTCTGCGAGTAAGCGAGTGGTAGTTTCTGCAATATCGGTTACTTTCACATGTTTTAAGGTAACACCGTACTCACTTTGTAATTTCTTGCCCGCCCACTGTAGGTAACGATTGATTTCTTGGCTACCGCCCCAAGCGTGAAAGTAGACAGTTTGTCCCTCTGCCTGCTGTTCGATTTGGTTCCAGTTATTGGTTGATGTTGCTTCATCAGCATAAATGGTTGCGCTGTATGCAACGGTTGCCATGATTCCTAACGTACTTACTATCTTGTTCATAAACTTTTCCATTTGGTAGTGAACGGGTAAGAGCATTGTTATTTAGAACTCCCTAACAGTTATTCTATCTGTTTCTGAAATAAATTCTAATTCAACAGTAAATTCAATCAATTACTTGAGAACAAGCAGGAAGGGCGTGTTGATTTTTTTGGTTAAACTTTGTTCGATATGCGATCGTCTCGAAAGCTCGACAGACTCTAGGCTCTTACCATCCTAGCAATAGACCGATAAACCAGTGAATTTATTGCATCTAAATGAGAGATATTTGAGGTTTATTGGAGGTTGGTACGAAAAGTAGGCGATGAGTGTTAATTTTGAAGGTGTTGTGAGGGTAAGCAGGCAATAAAAAAGGAGCCATGAAGGCTCCTTTAATCAATATCTATTTCGAGAACGGATTAGTTTACCCAATCACGAATTGTGTACGTTAGCGTGTGTACATCGTTTTTCAGTACTAGCGTATCGTTTGTTAGGGTTACGTCGCTCCACTCGCTTAGAGTAGCAGAAACCGACTGTTCGATTTCCATCGCAGAGCCGTGACACATTTTCATTGTCATGCCCATTTGCTTGATACGGAATTGACCGTCTTTCAGCTCGCCTTGACCGAAGAAGTTGTTACAACCAGCCATGCCGTTTGCAGTCATCTTTTCGCCGATCTCTAGACGAGGAGCTGCTTGGTCTTCGCTTTTCACAATGTCCTTGCCATCAATTTGCGCAAGTTCCCAATTATGGTGCTGTAGATCGGTTGGTGTTACTTGCATCGCGTTGTCACCTGTTGTTGTGCATGCTGCTAGCATCATAGGTAAAGCGGCTACTGCTAGTAATTTTTTTGAACTAAACTTCATATTATAAGGCTCCAAAGGAAAGAACGAAGTTACCGAATAAGTGTAACTTGATGGGTTCAAAGTATAGTTTACAAAACACTATATGTGTCAGTATAAGGTCATAGTTTAGTATGAATTTCACGAGCTGGGCGACAAATTAATCGCTTATTTTTTAATTAGTAAGCTCGATTTTGATGTGTAAGGAGGCATGGTGGAGCAGTTAGAGTTTTTCCAGGTTCCAAGCCCTTGCGTTGGGGTTTGCTCAAGCGATGATAAAGGCTATTGCAATGGTTGTATGCGCAAAAGAGAAGAGCGCTTTAATTGGATGTCGATGACTCCGTCAGAACAATTGCACGTGATTAAGCTTTGTCGTCAGCGCTATCGAAGGAAGATAATGAAGCAAAAAAACTTGGTTGGTAAGTCGGTCGACGAAGAGGGAAATACAAGTCCCCAAAGAGATCTTTTCGGTTAAAGAGGAAGTATCAAGATTTTATTTAACTCCGAAGTAACTATTACTTTACATAATGGTTGGGGTGTAATATTAAGGTAGGTACCTTTGTACCAGAAGGAGTGATGTCGGTATGAATAAAAAGAACGTAAAACTCAAAAAAGAACCAGTTAAAGCACTGGATCGAAAAAACATTGGGGCGAAAAATGACCCTGAAGAGAGCCCGCGTGATTGGCATTCGATGTCAGAAGAAGAACGAATGGAAATCCTTTCTCACCTTTCAGACATGCCTTTTCAATAACATCACTGGTTCTTCAGAGCTTTCTTAACCCCCTGTTTTCTTAAATAAACAGCTTTCTGAAATAAACATATTGCTAAACAAACATGTGATTCGCTTTCGTTACACCACGATGGTATGTACAAAATGTATCATCGGCCTCGGTGGTTTTACTATGAATCTTTATGTTGGTTATCACTTCTACAGCCCCTGCATCGTAACAAGCTTGCTCTGCCTTTTTAACGATATCGAGTAATTGATTGAGTTCACCTTTCATTGTGGTTTCCATCGCACCAACTTGGAAAGGGACATCGGCTGCTTTCACAACTTCAATGGCTTTATCAACTACTTCGAAGTTGTTGCCTTCTTTAACGCGAGGGATCACTTGGAAGGCAACCATCACTTCTTTTTCTCTTTTTAACTCAGACACTTTCTGCTTACTCAATGATAGGGATTTGTTGCAGATGATAGGTTAATGCGGAGATAAATTCTACAGCGGTTACGCTGCTTTATTTATGACACGAGTGACTGGAGATATCGGACTACTTGCTACCCCAGTGGTCGCTAACCCAACCACCAATATGCTCATCAAAATGACTACCACTGAACCTCTGGTTGCGTTCCACCGAGGTATCACAGTCGTCTTTGTTGTCGATTAGGCTTTGTATGTAGTTTGCCATTGGGTCATTGGAACTCTGACGATCTCGGCGAGTAGCCACTTCCTTAATCAGTTGTAATCGATATGTAGAGCTTGCACGTTTCATTTCAATGACCTCCCGGTTTTTAGACACTAATAGAAAAATCTAGTTGCCAGATATAGGGGCGTCAACGTGATCAGAAAGTATTTTTTTTGAGCAACCAAGAATCAATACCTTGGCATCATAATTCACAAAAGTGTCATTTAAATTGGCATTTTGTCTGAGTCGATAGGTTGTGATTTTACATCTGATTGCATATAAAAAGCCCAGTACAAACTGGGCTAATCGATTTTCTATGGTTATTTTTAAGAGCTGGTTATTTTGAAGAACTGGCTATTTCGAAGAACTTGGCTTGCTCTTAAATTGCTTAGCACTTTTCTTCTTTGCGGTTCTTCGGTTAGCCATTTTATCTTTAGGTGGACGTTTGCGAGCTGTGGCTTCAGATGCAGGTTTGTCTGTAACAGGGAAACCTTCTAATGCTTGTAGCACAAGAGGCTTATTGGTCAGAGTACGAATCGCATTCAGGTAGTCAGTTTCGCTGTGACTAACCAGAGAGATAGCGCAACCAGTGCTTCCTGCTCTTGCTGTGCGACCAACCCGGTGTACGTAAGTTGCTGAGTGTGTCGGCAAATCAAAATTAATCACGACAGGCAGCTGATCAATATGGATGCCGCGAGCCATCACGTCTGTCGCGATAAGCACACGAGTCTCGCCATTTTTGAAACTTTCTAATGCTTGCTCTCGTTCTTCTTGGCTCTTATTTCCATGTAACGCACTCACACTGATTTTGGCTTTATTCAATCGCTTGGTTAATGCGTCGGCATTGTCTTTTGTGCCAATAAATACCAATACTTGCGGCCATGTGTGTTGATTGAGTAGGGCAATGAGCGCCTGAGCTTTACTGCCTTTGTTCACTAAGTACAGAGTTTCTTCAATAGTCGCGACCACGCTGTTTTCTTGGTGTGTCGTGACTTTAACTGGGTTTGAAAGAAGCAGCTCAGCCTGACTAACCAACTCTGGCGGAAGTGTCGCAGAGAACAACAGTGACTGACGTTTGCTCGGTAGTGCTGCAGTAATCGCTTGAATATCTGGCCAAAAGCCCATGTCGATCAGGCGGTCGGCTTCATCAAGAACCAATGATACGCACTGAGTTACATCCAGTTCGCTACTTTTGATTAAAGCAAGTAGACGCCCCGGAGTAGCGATTGCTAATTGCGGTTGGGTTAGTAATTGTTGCTGCTGATCATCAGTAGTCACGCCACCGGTTAAGGTTACGAATTTGATATCGAGGGCTGTCGCGACCGGCTCTAAAGATTCAGTCACTTGAGACGCGAGTTCACGTGTCGGGACGATGATAAGCGCTTGCAGTACATTCACATCATGGTTGATGTTGTTCAGCAAGGGGAAGCCGAACGCCAATGTTTTCCCGCTACCCGTTTGAGCCAACGCAAGTACGTCTTTACCCGCAATAATTGATGGAATTACCGCTTGTTGTATCTCAGTCGGTTTGTCGAATTGAGAAGGGATCGCTGTGACGGTTTTTGCGTTAAGGGTGAGGTTATCAAATGACATAAATGAACCAAGTATCAAAATGGAGGTGGAGTCTAACAGGGCTATAAATGTTAGAGAATGAGTTTTGCTGCGTTACAGGATAAACGGGTGAATTATACACGTTAAATTTAAGCGTTATCCATACAACTGAACTAAGGCAAGCGAGCTAAGCCAAACTAATTAAACGTTGGTCATATTGTAATGGTATTGAATGGACGTACAATATCCGCCCTAAAACGATCAAGTATGATTAGGAAGCTTTAAGGAAATGAGAGCGAAATGAGTTGGGAAAGTATCTGGCTGTTTATTATCATCGTGTTTTTTATTGCCATCATTCCAGGCCCAAATGCTTTGTTGGTATTGAGTACGGCTTTAACTCAAAGAAAGTTGTTTGCGTTTATTAACGTGTTGGGTGTGTCATGCGGGTTCTTATTTCATGCGTTTGTTTCTGCGAATGGCATGAGCTTACTGTTATCTAAGACTCCAATGGCCTTTGAGGGACTGAAGTGGGCGGGTGTCTTGTACTTAGTTTGGCTTGGTTATAATCACTTTCGATCGGCACTGCGAGCTCAAGAGGGTGTGCTTGCTATAGTGAGCGCATCGGGCAGTAAGCTTTATAATCAGTTTTTCAAAGGACTCCTCACTAATCTACTGAACCCTAAAATCGTTCTGTTCTACCTTTCGATATTCCCTCAGTTTGTTTCTAAGGATCACATTGTGTCCGACAGTTTAATGCTGGGCGCGATACAGGCGACAGTGGTTGCTACATGGTTTTTGGTTGTCATTTTGATGGCTGATACGTTTAAGAGATTATTGACGAAAAAGCGCACGTCTCAATGGATGAATATTGTGTGCGGGTTGTTGTTTGTTGGCTTCAGTATTCAGTTGGCGCTGTTTCAGCTTTAGGGGTCATAGCTAACAATCGAACCCCTAGCATATACGACTCATATCTCACTTTTTACTGAATGCTCAGCAATCCTTGTTTCTGTGCATAAATCTCTAAAGCATTAGCTCGTAAAGTCGATATAATGGTCAGCTATCAATTCGGTGAATGTGTTCGTTCGAAATCCAATTGAAGCTAAAGGCTATTGCTTTACCGAATAAACAGAGACAGGGAGTCACAGATGAGTGAAGAGTTATTCACCCAGAAACGCAAATATTACCGCTTGAAGTACCCAAAAAAGGCACGTCCAGTGATGCGAATTAAGGATGAGCTTTTTCATGTGAGTGAAGTGTCTGAAAAGGGTGTGCGCTTGATGATGCGTAACATCATTCCTGTTTATCGAGGCTTCTCAATGGCGGGCAGTTTAAGACTGCACGATAACAACACCATTGATATTAGTGGTGCAGTGCTGCGACAAGAAGGCGATGAAGTGATCGTTCAGTTGTTAGAAGGACCAAGCTTCAAAGATATGGTGTCAGAACAAAGACACATTAGACAAAGATACCCAGTATTTTTTGCTAGCCTCAGAGTGGCATAAAAAGCTTTTAAAGTTAGATGCCTTAAAGCCCAAGTCATTCATTCAGATCCGATATTAAAAAGCCCAGCACTTTCACAAGTGCTGGGCTTTGCTATATATGTAAGCAAACTAACTATACGGACAAACTAAGGCGCTTAGCCTGTCTATGGTTCGTTTTATAGCTCGTCTACTGTTGCCCAAACCGCGGCTAGCATGTCGTGACCAAATGCAACACTGCGCTCTGGAGACCAGCCGTAAAGTTCGTCAGCGTGGCTGATGTGATCTTTAAACGGCATCTCGACAGTGTAAGCCAGACATTTGAACTGCTCGCCGATCCAGTTTGTGCCGACGGTCATATTTGCTTTGCCCGGTTCGTCTTTATCGTAACCAAATTCATCTTGGAATTCTGGCGTGATAGTCAGAAGCGCTTGCTTGAAGTGATTCTCCAATTTTGCAATGCGCTCGTTGTATGAAGGTGTGCCTTCGCTACCTGCAACAAAGTTATATGGAATCGCTTCGTCGCCATGAATGTCTAGGCACAGATCAACGCCAGTTTCTAGCATGCGCTCGCGCACAAGGAAAACTTCAGGGCTGCGTTCTAGAGAAGGTGATTGCCATTCGCGGTTAAGGTTTACACCAATCGCATTAGTGCGCAGGTGACCACGGATGCTGCCATCTGGGTTCATGTTCGGTACAACGCGGAACACAACGCTGTCTAGAAGAGAGCGACCGACCGTATCTGTCTCATCAAGCAGGCGTTGCAGCAGACCTTCGATTAGCCATTCAGCCATAGTCTCGCCTGGGTGTTGGCGACCAATAACCCAGATGTTTTTCTTCTCTTCACTTGGCTCACCGATAGTTAGCAAGGTGATGTCGTTGTTGTCTAGCGTGTGACCCAGAGTTTCAAGCTTACAAGCCGGGTGCGTTTGAGCACTGTGCAGAAGATCTTGGTGACGATCGTATGAGTACGGCGCAAAGTAGGCGAAGTACATTGAATCGTGTTCAGGGATGATATCAAAGCTTAATGTATCGCCATCGAACTGAGATGGAATACGGAACCACTCTTCACGGTCATAAGATGCTACAACATCATAATCTTTCCACCCATCAGGGTAAGCAGATGTTGCCAATTGGCCGATTTCAAAGTGGTGAGCTTGTTGAGCTTCACTTTCCAAACGGAAATGAAACCACTGAGAGATTTCAGTCTGGTTGTCTGCTGGGATAGTCAATTGAATGTTTTGTGGTGAATCTGCTGAAACGACGTGAATGTTGCCGCTTTCGAAATTGCTGAAAATTTTCATTGTAGTTTTTATCTCGTAGTTGAGTTGCCGTAAGACTAGCACACTTTTTTTCGAGCAAACCACTAACTAAATCGTAATGAGATGTTATTTCAATTCTCTATTTTTTGTTATCTACGTTTAAGCTTTCTGATTTTGAACTAGCGGCGTTGGCAAGTCGTACAGCCACGGCAGGCTGACCGTGTGTAGCGATCCAGTTTACTGCGTTGAACCTTACAGTACGCGTTTTTCAGCGCTCTTCTTCCAGAAAACCAATCATCGGGTTTTGACAGGATCAGATAACCATTAAAGCGCTTCACAAGCTCTATTCTATTTTGGTCGATAAACTTGCTATCAAAGCCAATCTCAAAGTAATCAAGCGCTTGTTCTATGGCGGTGAAACTCGCTATTTTTTGCAGGAATTCTGTTTGGTTCATGGGGAGTTTGTTTGTGAACTGGTGGCAACTATTGTACCGAGTTCACGATTTATTTTATTGATTTTAGTTATGACTTACCAGGGGTTGAACCGTAGGCTTTCTTAACATGAAGTGATCTTTTTAACTCTTTGAGGATTATAGATAAAGTACTAACGAACAGTGACAACTACCCAACCAGATAGGGGAATCAATGAATCGAATCAATCCAAAGAAACTACTTCGCAGTAAATGGACGGCCGTTAGCCCAGTAAAGAAAGAAAAGCACTTTATGATCACTGAGGTCGAATTCGAAGAAGGGGAGGTCATTCGTTGCTTAATAGAAGCGGTGATGACGAAACGAGAAGAAGACATTAACTGGCGCGATCTAACCGATAAGGATCATTGGCTTCCTGGTTGGAAATAAGTGTATCAAGTCGAGGCGATCTGCTTGATACACTTGTATTAATTACCCGACGCAGCAAGCCCTTGCCAGTATTTAAGGCCTTCTAACACACCCTCTGCATGTGTTGCTCTGCTGGTGTATACGTTATCTCGATCGGACAGGTGAGCGATCTCAGGGTAATGATTCGCGACCAATATTGAATTTACGCCATCTATGGTTAGCATCGAGGTGTCGTTCGCTGAGTCGCCAGCCACGCATACCTCTTCAATACTTAACTGATGTTGTTTAAGTAGATGATGAATCGCTGTGGCCTTGTTGACACCCTTAGGCGTGATATCTAAGTACCAATCGTGGGAATAAGTAAGGTGTACATCTAAACCGTGTGATTCCAGACGAGATGCGATCAGCTCATGTTGAGGCTCTGAGAGTTTTCCTTCGAAAGTGATCTTGTATTCCCCTTGATGGATCTCTAAGCGCTCTCCCATGAAATCGAGCGATGCAAGTGCAGACTCAACCTTTGACTTGTTCCAAGACGCTTCTAATTGATTGTGCCAGGTGTGATCCGGTGTTTGGGAGTGCTCGTGATGAATTCTCGTGCCTACGTCGCTGATAATCGTGTGTGGTTTCGGGTAGTTGTCAGAAGCTAAACCCACACGAATTGAGGGCAGTGTTCTACCTGTCGCGATGATAAAGCGGATATCCGGTTGCTTTGTTAAGTAGTTAAACAACTGATCAACCCCATGAGACGAGCCGCCATCAAGCGTTCCATCAAAGTCACACACCAGCATTTTTATCATTCTAATACCTGTCCTTTATCCGTCCGAAAGAGTGCCCAACCTTTAGATAAAGAATGGAACAGCAATGTGTACTCTACAAGTTGTCTTTCGGCCTGGGTAATCGACTTTTGACAGTTTGCAGCAAGTATCACAGTTGGTGTTATGTCTTCTATATCGGAGATGAAGGTATCAATCCGATCTGTGCCTAATTGGACGGACTCTATCCAGATTGCCCTTCATATGTGTGTAAAAGTCATTGGGAGTGCGCGCCTCGTAATGGTGTTAATTTACCGGTCTTAGTGGCGTTTAAATCCTCTTAATTGGTTTGTATTCGAATTATTTGTACACGAACTATTTGTGCATATTCTTGGTCTATTTAGCCTATTAATTGTTCTGATGTGAAATAAATATTCAATAATCTATCTGTAAGTAATACATAATGCCGCAGGTGTTGAGTGTGATTTAAATTTCTTTATTATCAATATTTTGCTTTGTATGGGCTTGATATTTGACCTTTGTTTGGGCTGGGGTTTTAACGGTTTTTCATCGACTTTACAGAACGATGCCCCTTGATTTGCATGGGTTAATTGCTTAGAGTGCTAATCGTTTTTCGGGTTTAAATAACCGTTTTTAAGTTTAAATAACTATTAGTTTAGATAACTAAGAAAGGATTAAATTACATGGATCCCATACTGGAAGTTAAGGGACTGTACAAGGTGTTTGGTGAAGACACCGACCGTGCTTTTACAATGATTAATGAAGGCGCGAACAAAGATAAAGTTTTCGAAGAAACAGGGTTAACGATCGGCGTTAACGATGTTTCTCTTAGCATTCAAGAAGGCGAGATTTTCGTCATAATGGGACTGTCAGGATCTGGCAAATCAACCTTAGTACGCCTTCTTAACCGCTTGATTGAACCTACCAAAGGTAATGTGCTTCTTCGAGGCAAAGACATTGCCCACACCTCAGAAGATGAGCTCCGCGAAGTCCGTCGCAACAACATCTCCATGGTTTTCCAAAACTTCGCATTGATGCCTCACATGACAGTGATTGAAAACGCCGCGTTTGGTCTTGAACTAGCGGGTGTTGAAGTCGATAAGAGAAAACAGTCAGCATTTGAAGCGTTGGAACGAGTCGGTCTCGGGCCGTATTCAGAATCTTACCCTGATGAATTGTCTGGCGGTATGAAGCAGCGTGTTGGTTTGGCTCGTGCTCTAGCATGTGACCCTGATATCTTGTTGATGGATGAAGCATTCTCGGCGCTCGATCCTTTGATTCGTACTGAAATGCAAGATGAGCTTATTCGCCTTCAAAATGACGATAAACGAACCATTGTTTTCATCTCCCATGATTTGGATGAAGCGATGCGAATCGGTGACCGTATTGCCATTATGCAAAACGGTGAGGTGGTTCAAGTGGGTACCCCAGACGAAATTCTTAACAACCCAGCGAACGATTATGTCGAAGCTTTCTTCCGCGGTGTGAATGTAGCAAGTGTTCTTACGGTGAAAGACATTGCACGTAAGAAGCCAGCGGCGGTATTTAAAAAATCAGAACATGACGGCCCAGCGTCCGCTCTACAAATCTTGATGGATAACGACCGTGAATACGGCATTGTTGTTGAGAAAAGCAGTCGTTACTCCGGCATTGTCTCTGTTGATTCCCTTCGTAAAGCACACAAAGAGAACAAATCACTCGTCAGTGCGCAGCTCGATGATGGCCTAACGCTGAACCCTGATTTACCAATCAACGATGTGCTTGGCCTTGTTGGCGGTGTGCCTTACTCCGTTCCTGTTGTGGATGAGCAAGGTAATTACTTTGGCGTGGTAACTAAGTCGCGACTGTTACAAACATTGGATAAGGGGTAGATCATGTCGTCTGAACAAACAAATAATGACCCATGGTCTCAAGCTGCTCCCGCTACTCAGTCAGCAAGTGATCCTTGGGGTCAAGCAGCTGATACCTCACCATCAGCAGATTGGTTAAGCAGCGAAACAGTCGAAACGACACCTTTTGATCCACTTAACCCTTTTGCAGAAGCAGTTTTGCCCGTCGACACTTGGGTAGAGTCTGGACTGAATTGGTTAGTTGAGCACGGACGTCCATTGTTTCAAGCAATCCGTGTGCCTATCGATTTCATTCTAAGTTCATTTGAAACGGCGTTGGTGTCGACACCTGCACCATTCATGTTGATCATTTTGTTTTTAGTTGCATGGCAGTTTTCGAACCTGAAGCTTGGTTTGGCTACAGCCATTTCTTTGACTTTTATTGGCTTGATTGGCGCTTGGTCTGAAGCGATGACCACGCTTTCACTGGTCATGACATCGGTATTCTTCTGTCTGCTGATCGGCTTACCCATGGGGATATGGCTCGCCCGCAGCAATACCGCGGCTAAATTCGTACGCCCAATTCTCGACGCCATGCAAACAACGCCAGCCTTCGTTTATCTTGTACCCATCGTAATGTTGTTTGGTATCGGTAACGTTCCGGGTGTGGTGGTGACGATCATATTCGCACTTCCTCCTGTTGTACGTTTGACTATCTTGGGTATTCAGCAAGTACCGGAAGATCTGATCGAAGCGGGTCACTCATTTGGTGCCAGCAAAAAGCAGATGCTTTACCGAATTCAACTACCACTTGCACTGCCAACCATCATGGCGGGCGTGAACCAAACACTGATGTTGTCGCTATCGATGGTGGTTATCGCATCAATGATCGCGGTAGGTGGATTAGGTCAAATGGTACTGAGAGGTATTGGCCGACTGGATATGGGATTAGCCGCTGTTGGTGGCCTAGGCATTGTTATTCTTGCAATCCTACTTGACCGCATTACCCAAGTTCTCGGGGTAAATGCAGGTAATACAAAATTACGCTGGTATCACATGGGGCCTGTTTCCCTTGTGCTAAAAGCTTTAAATCGCGGTAAACAATCAGAACTACAACTAAGGAAAAACACCAATGAATAATTCATGGAAGAGTAAGCTAGCCGTTAGCATCGTTTCGACACTGGCTGTATCAACGAACGTGTGGGCTGCAAGCTTACCGGGTGAAGGTGTATCAGTTCAGCCCGTTCAATCTTCAGTTGCTGAAGAAACGTTCCAAACACTGATTGTTAACCGTGCTTTAGAAGAGCTTGGTTACGATGTGAAATCAACGCAAGAAGTGGACTACAACGTAGCTTACACTTCTATCGCAAAAGGTGACGCAACGTTCCTAACAGTAGGTTGGTTCCCACTACACGCTGACAAATACAAAATGGCGGGTGGCGATGACAAATTCTACCGTGAAGGCCAATATGTAAGTGGTGCCGCTCAAGGTTACCTTATTGATAAGAAAACCGCTGAAAAGTACAACATCACTAACATAGGTCAATTGACTGATCCAAAAATCGCTAAGCTGTTTGATGCTGATGGCGATGGCAAAGCAGACCTGACGGGCTGTAACCCTGGTTGGGGTTGTGAGATGGTCATCGAACACCAAATCTCTGCATTCAAATTGGACGATACCGTTACTCACAACCAAGGTAACTATGCAGCGATCATCGCAGATACGATTTCACGTTACCAAAAGGGCGAGTCAGTTCTTTACTACACGTGGACACCTTATTGGGTAAGTGGTGTATTGGTTCCTAACGAAGACGTAGTTTGGTTAGAAGTTCCATTCTCTTCACTTCCGGGTGATCGTGCGAATGTTGATACTACTTTGTCTAACGGTAAGAACTACGGCTTCGAAATGAACTCGATGCGTATTATTGTGAACAAAGAGTTTGCTAAGAACAACCCATCTGCGGCGAAGCTTTTTGAAATCATCAAACTTAACATCAATGATGTAAGTGCTCAGAACATGATGATGAGTAAAGGTAAGAACAGCTCGGCTGATATCGAAGCGCACGTAAACGGTTGGATCAAAGCGAACCGAAATACGTTTGATGCTTGGATTACAGAAGCGAAGAAAGCGGCACTATAACGGTTGTTTTTCGTAAGCAGTCGATAACAGGCTGGAATAAAAAGAGAAGGCCGGTAGTCTGATTCAGACTACCGGCCTTTGTTTTTCTAGCGACATAACTATTTTTTAGCGACATAACTACTGTTATCGCATTATTTTTTAAAGCGGCTTGTTCTTTTAAAAGCGAGCAGGCTAGCGTTCGCCTTGAACCTCAAAGTCATCGCTGATTAAACGAGCGCAACCATCGGCTTCTAGTGCCCAGTGCTCACGATGCACAACACCAAACGCTTTGTTCATTGTCCAACTAGCCGTCAAAATGTAGCCGCCTTCTGGGTGCTCTTCCCACGTAACGTCTGTGTAATCAACGTCTTTGAAGCCTTGGTCGATGATGTTTTGCCAAAATGCTTGAATCGCTTCACGACCTTCAAAAGTGCCAAATGGACGCGCTTCCATTACACAGCTTTCAGCATATTGATCTGCACAACCTTTCGCATCTTGGCTGTTGAATGCTTTCTGCCACGCGTTAATGCCTTGCTTACATGCTTCTAAAATTTGGTTGTTTAACATTGTCTTTCTCCATAACAGTCTTCTTTCAAACACTGTGTCTTTGATTTGGTTATCTCGATAAGTTGGATTCAGTTTAGCCTTGGAAATTAAATCGAAAAACAGAGATAATAGAAAATACCGTATGTAAAAAGAGAACAATAAGATGAGCAAGCTAAAGCAGATGTCGATTTTCGCTCATATTGTAGAGCAGGGCTCAGTATCAGCTGCGGCTGAAAAGCTTGAGTTGTCTAAGTCCGTCGTCAGTCAGCACCTCAAAATTCTGGAACAAGAGCTAGGGGCTTCACTTCTCAAACGCACAACACGGAGGCAATCTCTGACCAGTATGGGTGAGCGTTTCTATTTAAGTTGCAAAGACATCAACGTGATTGCTGACTCGGCTTGGGATATGGCCAAAGCTGAGCTAGAAGAGCCACAAGGTCGGATTCGTATTACTGCACCGAATGCTCTTATGGACTTGCTCGTTGCCCCTGTTGTCGCAGATCTAATGAAGCAATATCCCAAGCTAAAACCCGAGCTGATAAGCGATGATCAGCACTTAGATTTCATGGAACACGATATTGATCTCGCAGTACGAGTAGGAACTTCTCGTGACAGTAACCTAAAGCAGAAACGCTTGGGCGAGTTTAAAGACGTGTTGTGTGGCGTTGAAAGCATGCGTTCTCGTGAGCTTGAATCTATTCCTTACATTGCTAACTCATGGCAAGGTAAGCAAGTCTCTCATCACTTTACTTCTCAAACAGATCAAAACTTTATTTACCAACAACAATCAAGCTGCACTACGAACTCCTTTCATAGTTGCCTCGCATTGATCAAATCTGGCGTTGGCATCGGTGTGATCCCAGACTTCTACCTATCTCAGTTATCGAATGAGGTTATCGACATCATGCCTAGCTTTCAATTACCCACTAACACGGTTTATGCATTGAATCCATTCGCCTCAAACACACCGATTGCCATCAAACTGTGCGTCAAAGCGTTGGAAGAGAAGCTCAAACAGAACTTTGTTTAAAACCAATTCGATAAGTCAGTGATTTAGTAAAGAGGCTTAAAACCAAACTTGCCTAATAGATTGCTCAAGAGTGAAGATACAAAAACATAAAGACACAAAAAAGCCCGAGTATAAACTCGGGCTTTGAATCGTTTTCTTTATAACTTATGAGGAGCTAGATTGCCTGACGAAGTTGGAAGTAACGTCCTTCTTCGTTTAACAGTTTCTCGTGAGAGCCGTGTTCTACAATCTCACCTTGTTCAATCAGAACGATAGAATCCATCGTTTCCAGACCAATCAAACGGTGCGTAATGAAGATAACCGTCTTGCCTTCGAAGTGCTTCTCGAACAGCGCCATGATGCTGTGTTCTGTTTGCTTATCTAAGCCTTCTGTTGGCTCATCTAGAAGCAGGATAGGGGCATCATGAAGAATGGCACGTGCGATACCAATACGGCGCTTCTCACCACCAGACAGCTGACGACCACCGTCACCCAACCAGCTATCAAGACCGTCATTCTCAAGCAGCTTTTCTAGACCAACGTCTTTAAGGATGTTAGCTAGGTGCTCATCGTTGGCATCTGGTTTCGCAATCAACAAGTTGTCGCGTAGGCTGCCATTCAAGATGTCGACACGCTGGCTTACCACACTGATTGATTCACGCAGTTGTGACTCGTTCCATTGTGTTAGTTCAATGCCCGCGATTGAGATGTAGCCCTTTTTAGGATCCCAGTAGCGAGTCAGAAGCTGAATCAGAGTCGATTTACCAGAACCCGTTTGACCAACAATCGCAACCTTGTTCGTGGCAGGGATCGTTAGGTCAACAGCGTTCAGAACACTTCGCTCAGAATCAGGGTAGTTGAACGTCACGTTTGAGAACGTAATATCAAGCGGCTTGTTGATGTCGAGTTTCTCTTCAGCAAACTGAACTTCAGGCTCCGACAGAATCACTTCGTTCAAGCGACGAGCAGAAGACAGAGTTTGACCTAAATGCTGGAACGCGCCTGCGATTGGCATTAATAGTTCGAAGCTTGCCATAGTTGCGAATGCCATTAACGCGATGAACGGGTCTGGTGCATTACCACCCACACCGTCAGCCGCAAGCCAAAGCATAAGAACAAGCGTCAAACCGTTGAACAGCATCAGTGCAGCTGACGCCATACCGGTTAGGTTGGCATTCACAAACTGATTCGCCATCAGCTTCTGCTGTGTTTCTAGAATCGCATTACGGTAACGTTCTTCTGCACCGAATAGAGTCAGTTCGCTGTAGCCTTCAATCCAATCTAGCGTAGTCACACGAAGGTCTGCTTTGTTCTGTGTCAGTTCACCGCCGTTACGTTTACCTAGCTTGTAGAACAAGATTGGCCAAACCAACAGCATGATCAGAAGGATAGAACCTAAGAGCAAACCTAGTGAGCTATCGAACCACATCAAGAACAGAGTCAGGAAGAAAATCCCGAACACACCCACCGTCACTGGGCTTACTAAACGTAAGTACACGTGATCCATGGCGTCGACATCAGCAACCAAGCGGTTGAGAAGGTCAGCATCACGAAGGTTTGAGATACGACCTGGGATTAGCGGAGCCAGCTTCTTGAAGAAGAAGATACGTAAATCAGTTAACAGTTTGAATGTTGCATTGTGGCTGACAACACGTTCACCCCAACGACCCGCAGTACGGCTCATTGCCAAACCACGTACACCGCCGCCCGGCAGCATGTAGTTGAAGGTTTCTCGTGCAATCGTAAGGCCTGCAACCGCAGAAGCTGAAATGAACCAACCCGATAGCGTTAACAAGCCGATAGAAGCCGACAGAGTAGCAAAAGCCAATAGCATGCCTAGCGATAGGCCAAACCAATGCTTTTTATAGAGTTTCAGGTAAGGCAGTAAATCACGCATCTAAATTACCCTTATTATCTTGTTGAGCTAAGTTTGCGTTCAGCATCTCTTCAAACAAACCACCCGCAGTTGAAAGCTGAGAGTAATGACCTTGTTCAACCAGACCACCATCGCGCATAACCAGAATATTATCGACTGATTTAAGAGGAGCGAGTTGGTGCGTCACAAGCAGGGCAGTGCGGCTTTCAATGTTGCTATTGATGCCTTTCATCACTAACTGTTCACTACGAGTATCTAGACTTGCTGTTGGTTCATCTAATAACCAGAACTGACCGTCTTGAATCATTGCGCGAGCCAAAGCTAAACGCTGAGATTGACCAACAGACAGGCCACCAGAGCGATCAGAAATCATGTAATCCAAGCCGTGCTCGTTAACGAACTCGCTAGCAAATGATTGATCAAGTGCATTCTCGACAACTTGGTCAGCAATATCGTGCTTACCTAGAGTGACGTTGTCACGAATGTTGCCGTGCAACAACAATGGGTTTTGACCCACCCAACTAATCGTTTTACGCCAAGAGGCTAAGTCTAAGTCACGCAATTCAATACCATTGATTTTCAAGCTTCCTTCATAAGGCATGAAACCAAGAATGGCGTTGATCAAACTCGTTTTACCCGCACCACTTGGGCCAACTAACGCAGTTGATTGGCGAGTGTTCAATGCGAACGAGATAGGACCAACTAATTGAACACCTTCAGGGCTTAACACTTTTAGGTCCGTAGCTTCAATATTGATGCCTTGAGCCGGATCGAGTTGAGTGTCGCCTGATTTAACCTTAGTGATGTCGGTTTCTAAGAACTCGACAATACTTTCGGCTGCACCAACCGCTTGTTGCTTCGCGTGGTAAAAAGTACCTAAATCACGCAGAGGTTGGTAAAACTCTGGCGCCAAGATAAGGATGAACAAACCAGCGAATAGCGTAATGCCAACACCGTAGTGACCGAAGTTAAGCTCACCGATGTAGGTGAAACCAAAGTAAACAGCCGTCATCGCGATAGAGATCGACGTGAAGAACTCAAGTACCGCAGAAGACAAGAAAGCAATTTTCAACACATCCATGGTACGCGTTCTGAACACTTCAGATGCACCTTTAAGTACTTCTGTTTCAGCGTTGGTGCGGTCAAATAGACGGATAGTCGTCATTGACTGCAAGCGGTCGTAAAAGTGACCTGAAAGGCGCTGTAGCGCTTTGAAGTTTTTACGGTTCGCATCGGCGGCTTTCATACCCACAAGTGCCATGAACATCGGCACCAGTGGAGCTGTAATCAAGAAGATCAGTCCTGCTGCCCAGTTGACTGGGAACACCACAACCAAAATAATGAATGGAATCATTACCGATAAAGACATCTGAGGCAGGTAACGAGAGAAGAAGTCTTGCATGTCTTCTACTTGTTCTAGCAACAGCGTTGCCCACGTACCGGCAGGTTTACCTTTAATGTAAGCAGGGCCTAACTCACGTAGTTTATCTAGGATGAGTTGCCTGATGTAGACCCGGATCTGTTCACCACAGCGATAACCTGCGATTTCACGTCCCCATGTACAGCCAGCACGGCCAACGACCGATAATGCCAAGCCTGCGAAATGACCAACCAGTTCAGATTTATCGACATTCTCGATGATCAGCTGGTGAAGAATAGAGGCGAGAAGAGCTGCTTGAGCAATTAAGAACACGCTTGAAAGTACGCCAAGGCTAATCGCAATCATAAGCCAGCGTTTCGCTAACTTACTCTGTTGCTTAAGCCACTTGTTCAAGCTGCGTTGTTTTTTCTTATCCATTATGAAGGCTTAATGATAATTATTATTTGTTGAGGGCGGCTAGTATACAAAAGAAAGCCCAGTGGATATACCACTGGGCTCTAGGGATTTACAACAAAATGTGATGACGCCCTGCATCTACTGAGGCGAGAGCACCGATAATCAAATCTGCAATCTCAGATTTACTTATCGTTAAGGCCATCTAGGAAGCGTTCAGCATCCAGTGCAGCCATACAACCTGTACCAGCAGAAGTGATTGCTTGGCGGTAGTTGTGGTCCATTACGTCACCTGCAGCGAACACGCCTGGGATGCTGGTTTGCGTTGCGTTACCTTCAAGACCAGACTGAACAATGATGTAGTCATCTTTCATGTCGACTTGGCCTTTGAAGATTTCAGTGTTTGGCTGGTGACCGATAGCAATGAACGCGCCCATTACTTCGATATCTTCTGTCTTATCAGACTGAGTATCTTTAATACGAACGCCAGTTACGCCCATGTCGTCGCCCAGAACTTCGTCTAGCGTGCGGTCAGTGTGAAGAACAATATTGCCGTTCTCTACTTTGTCCATTAAACGCTTCACTAGGATCTTTTCAGCGCGGAACGTGTCACGGCGGTGAACAAGGTGAACTTCAGACGCGATGTTAGACAGGTAAAGTGCTTCTTCAACAGCGGTGTTACCACCACCCACAACTGCAACTTTCTGGTTACGGTAGAAGAAACCATCACACGTTGCACAAGCAGAAACGCCGCGGCCTTTGAATGCTTCTTCAGAATCTAAACCTAGGTACTTAGCTGATGCACCCGTTGAGATGATCAATGCATCACACGTGTACTCGCCAGAATCGCCTTTAAGACGGAAAGGGCGGTTAGATAGGTCGACTTCGTTAATGTGGTCGAACAGGATCTCTGTTTCAAAGCGCTCTGCGTGCTCTTTCATGCGATCCATTAGAGCTGGACCCGTTAAACCTTCAGCATCACCCGGCCAGTTTTCCACTTCTGTAGTGGTTGTAAGCTGACCACCTTGCTGCATACCGGTAACAAGTACTGGGTTTAGGTTTGCACGAGCAGCGTAAACTGCAGCTGTATAGCCAGCAGGGCCAGAACCAAGAATCAATAAATTACAGTGCTTTACGTCGCTCATGAGGACTCCGAAATTGAAATTGTTTTTATTTATAATCGCTTAGGATTGTATGGAAAATATGGAGGCAATAAAAGGTTAAACAAGGGCTGAAGTGTAATTAATCGTTATAGTTTATTATTGTCAGCTCTGCTCGCACCAATACAACGGTGGTTTGACACCCAATGAGTCAGAAGATTGTTCTGGTTAAATTCTAAGATCGTAGTCAATATTAGTGGGCCACTACAGATATAGCCGTGACCACTGAAGTTGCTTGATTTTAGCCAAAATCAAGATCATGCTCGGTGACATGAAAATAACTCTATCCAATGAATAAAAAATTATGTTGATTAACCAACACGATACAACTCGCGATGGTATCAAAGCTGTATTCAATGCTAGTAACGGTTAGAGTCCTGAAGGAATTGCCGATGCACTGCTTACCCATGAAACAACGGTTAGACAGCATCTCAAAGACAATTCACTATCGAAGAAGCTCAAGCCTAAAAATGGTGGTTCAAGAAGTTACTTATCTGAGCAACAACCCCAAAGCTTGATTTCACACCTAACCGTGGGTACATATCATCATACGTAGAAGATTATTGCTCATGTTTTAACTGCTTATCGCGTGCAATATAGTGTTGTCGGGATGAATAAATGGTATCAGTTACAAAATGCCGAAAGGCGTGCCTCATAAGCTTGATGAAAATAAACAGAAAGCATTTATTGAGGCTTATTAAGTGCTCAAACCATCACCTTCAAGTTGATTTGACTGGTACTTCCACAAGTGGGGCTTGTGAAAGTACCAGTCAATATTGGTTACGGTTGTATTGGTGGAGGTGCTTGGAATAAATCATCAAGTGAATAGCGTTCAACAACTGTGACAAAAACGTAATCCGGTTTCCATTCTTGAATTAACTGTTCGAGCGCTTGTGTACCTAAAAGTTTACTCCAGTTTTGCTTCAAGATATGGCTAAAGGTAGCTGTCATATAAGGAGCTAAAGCGTTCCCGTATGAATCACTTAACCATAATACTTTTTTGTTATTGAGTGCCTTTGGTGTTGTGATTAAGTACAGGTCATCCCTATGCCCATATAATGGTGCTGTGCCTTTGTATACCACCGAATCTTTGTTGTAATCACTTATGATATGACTTAACTGTAAATTGTTTGCTTCTGTTATTGGATTAGGATCAGAATATAGACTGCCAACTCGGAGAAATCTTGTAAGGTCACCATGGATATATGAATCATTCCGTATGACATTACTCCAATTAAGAGGAGGTAAAACTAGGCCTTCATTATTGATTCGTAACATAAACTCATTGAAAGCAACTCCCGCACCGTAATAATTCCAATGCGTATCAGTCTTGTAGTATAAATCTTGAGTATTTATAACGTCAGATATTGTATGCCTGATGTCGATGTAGATATCATTGTCATACAGCGTATGCGATATCGATTCGCTACTGGTTTTTGCCCATAGAGGTAGATATTCGTTGTAAATTGTACTCTTATTTGGCCCGACTAATATTTTATAGTCTGTTACACCGTTCTTTTGAAAGTACTTTTTCCAGAGTGTCTGTGATTCTATGATTACTGCTGAGCGTTCCTGAACTTCTACAGTTTGAAAGCCTGTACGGTAAGCTGAAATTGTTTTTTGGTGGTCATCGCCTAAAAAGAACCACCCATCTTTCCCAACAACAACGGAGTTAGGTTTGATGCTTACCCCTAGAGGAACTAAATATGGGTTTATTTTCCCTTCAATAACATCAAGTGAATAAAGGAACTTTGTATTAGTTAGATTTTCCTTTGTAAATCCACCTGAAAAAATATTTACAATCGGCAGTATTGATAAAATAACACTGATTAATAAGAAAAATATTTTAATGTTGACTCTATTGTTCAATGAGATTTTCCTTATTAAAAGTTGAAATATAGAAACACACTTGAAGATGAGCTTCTGATAATGTAAATGGATGCTGCAAACAAAAAGGCCGCTGAAATCATTTTTCCGATCCCAACACCTCTTTGTATCAATTCATATGAATTAGTTTTAGACAATAGATAAAAAGAAAAAGAGATGGTAGAGAATGGGATTGCATTTACGGCTACCATATTAGGAAGAATACCAAATAGAAGGTCAAAATTAGTGCCAATCCATGACAATTTGTTAGAAGGTATTCCCTCTATTGGTTTGTCGATTAGATTGAGCCCGATCATACTAGATAATAGGTTTACGGCGGTTGTAAGGTTTTCCGCCCTAAAAAAGACCCATGTCATATTGATGAATATAAACGTTGTCAGCCAAGCTAACCATGTTGGCATGTTTCCGCCAACAGATTTCCATATTCTGTGCAATACGAGAGCCATGCCATGTAACGCTCCCCAGATAACAAACATCCAGCTAGCACCATGCCATAACCCACCAATTAGAAATGTAATGAAAAGGTTGCTGTAAGTCGTTAGTTCTTTTTTCTTACTCCCACCAAGAGGGATGTAAATGTAATCCTTAAGGAACCTTCCTAATGTTATGTGCCATCTACGCCAAAAGTCTTGGATATCTAATGATTTATAAGGCGAGTTAAAGTTGATTGGTAGCTTTATATTAAATAGCAACGCAGCACCCATCGCCATATCGCAGTAACCACTGAAGTCAAAGTACAACTGAAAAGAGTAGCTCAAGCTCGTTAGCCAAGCTTCGTAGAATGATAATGTCGCGGAGTTATAGAACCCTGCATCAGCCCATATAGAAAATGTATCAGCTATGGCAATTTTCTTAAATAAGCCGATAGAAAATATAAATAAACCAAGCGAGATGTTTTTTCTTCTAGGAGCAAGATTCCATTTTGAATTAAATTGCGGCATCATTTCTTTATGATGAACTATCGGACCCGCAATTAATTGTGGGAAAAAAGTCACAAATAGCGAGTAGTTCAAGAGGTCATATTCTTTAGTTTCTTTTCTGTAGCTGTCAACTAAGTACGCTATTTGCTGAAATGTGAAAAAACTAATAGCGAGTGGAAGAGCGATGTTAGTATTTTCCAATGGCTGGGATAATAATAAATTCACATTCCCAATAATAAAGTTGGTGTACTTAAAGTAGCCAAGTAAAGCTATGTTTGTTATCACTCCAAAAGCCAAAAGAGACGACTTTTTAATGCCTTTATCTTTCTTGATTAGATGACTTCCTAAAGCAAAGTTGAATGCCAACGAGCCGAGAATTATGGGAAGGTAGGATGGCTCCCATCTAGCATAAAATATAAGACTAGCAACCACTAACCACATCTTCGCACAAGTATATAGTCGATACTTTGCTAGTATGAAATATATACAAAAGCAGATGGGTAAAAAGATGAATATGAAATTTATAGAACTGAATAGCATAGGGACGTTACAAGGTGATAATCGAACTGGGAATGATACACTACTTGAGCTGTACGTCTTTAATTTTTTGTATATAAACGTTCTCGGACGATCTCTAAATCAACCACCAGAATGAAACGCGGTTCTAAGATCGCATGATTTTGGTGTGGAGTGCGAACAGGGCCTGAGCGTCCAATTCCATAACTAATTTTATTGTCATTGCCTAATTTTTATTTTTCTGTAGTTAGTGGATTTTTGACGTGCAAATAACAGTCCAGGTACGCTATATGGAGCGGGCATAATCTCAATATCCTCTCGACCTTTTTTGATGGTGGTAAGCGATTACCACACATTAAAGTTATAGGAACAAAAGCTCGTACCTACACGATTGAAGCGGTGTTTGTTGGTTCCACTTATCTAGTCGATGTTAATGCCCTCATAAATAACTTTGATGTCGAGCCTAAACCTGATCGCGAATTTACTATTCTTGGCTTAGGTTAGCAATGATGCAATCCGAAGTATCAACATACTGTGAACAAAAATTTTATTAGCCTTAACATATCACCATATTTACTACACGAGTGTTCGCACTAAAGCATAGACTCGTTTTATATTGAGCTTTACAAGAACCAGAGACTCTTCTAGTGAAAGGGTTGATGTATCTGAGTTAAATAAAATTTAAGATTGTGTCTTGAGCGCATTTAACGACAAATTTGAAGAACTAAAAAGATAAGGAATTAAGGTGGAATACCTAAATGTAATGCTAGCGAAAAAACACAAATTGATTTAAGGGCGGCCGAGTTCCCCCCGAACTCGACCTGTTCCAGACGCGCAAGCAAAGGCGTTTGGTTTCTGGCTTACTGATAAATTAACCAATTTCAGTTTGTTGTGTAAATAATCAATAGTTTGGCAACTGATAGGTAGATCGTATTTCGATGTGCAAATCATAGAAATGAATGTGGCAACCGTGGTGCCTGAGTTCATGCAAGGAGGCTGGCGTATTGAAGTGAAAGGGCCGACACAATATGAAACTTGTCTTTCTAGTTAATAATATCGTTATTATTTAAATTGTAGGTATTTATAACTGGCTAGTGGAGTGTGCTAGTTTTAAGAGTTGGTCATCTTTTATTCTGGTGTTATACACTGCTTTTTATTTCTAGATTGGATTTAGTGTCTGAATTATTAAATCTGACGGGATAAATGATTGTTTAATGTTGATTTGGCAAGATCTTCAAGTATCCTTTATGTAAATAAAACGTTAAATATCGAAAGTTAATTAACAATCATTAAGGAGTCGATGATGTTACATGCTCACGAAAATACCCTACATATTACCCACCTCAGTAACCATGCAGTTAAGGAGTTGTCACCTTCATTCTCTAAGCTACCAAGCACAGAGCATGCAGATGGCCAGTTCCGATTGAGAAGGTACTCAGTGGTTGAATTCAGTAATGGACAAGTCGTTGAGCTAGACAAACATAACTTTGTTCAGTCTGAAAACATTAATCACTTTCAAGGTGATGTTGTTCGTCAGTTCGAGCCGATTGAAGCGAATATTCTAAGCAGCGAAGGCATGCAAGAGATGTGTGAACTGTTTATTGAAACCAACGGGCTTGAAGACGGGCAAGAAATCGAAATTCATCAGATCCGCATTGCCGCTATTTTTGAAGAAACTCAGGTTGCCCCTGAAGGTGTCCACCAAGATGGTTTTGACCATATCGCTTTGATCGGTGTGAACCGTCACAACATTGTGGGCGGTGAAATCATGCTGTATCAAGATTCACATGAAGCGCCATTCTTTAGAAAGGTGTTGGGCGATGGCGAGGTTGCGATGCTGGCAGACAGTAAGCTTTGGCACAATGCACAACCGATTCGCACCATAGACCACGATGAGATGGGCTATATGGATGTGTTTGTTCTAACAGCTAAGGATGCGCGCAATGTCCTTCACTCTTAATGATGTGCGCCAACAGTTTAGTGCTTTAGGCCAATATCATAACGGCAAGCCTGTGACCTTTTTTGATGGGCCAGGTGGATCTCAGGTGCCAGAAAATGTTTTAGCTTCGATGACCGAATACCTAGGACATTTCAATTCAAACCTAGGCGGCCACTATTTTTCTAGCCAAAAGACGACGAGCTTAATGCAGAAAGCGCGAGAAGCGGCGCAAGCACTGCTTAATGCTGAATCTTCTGGCAACGTTGTGTTCGGTGCGAACATGACATCGTTGACCTTCCAACTTAGCCGAGCGATCAGCCGCGATTGGAAAGAGGGCGATGAAGTTATCGTCACGGCGTTAGATCATTACTCGAATGTTTCGAGCTGGCAGCAAGCGGCAGACGACAAAGGCGCGATTGTTCGCCAAGTTCGCGTAGACGAGTCGGATTGCAGTTTGAATATGGCGCATTTTGAATCGCTGCTTAACGAGAAAACCAAGCTTGTCGCGGTGACGTTTGCTTCGAACACGACAGGCTCGATTGTCGACATGGCAAAAGTTATTGAGCTTGCACATCAGCATGGCGCGCAGGTTTATGTCGATGCCGTGCATTACGCACCGCATCATTTGATTGATGTTCAGCAACTGAATTGTGATTTCTTAGCGTGTTCAGCGTATAAGTTCTTCGGCCCGCATGTGGGCATTGCTTATGTTGCGCCTCAATGGCTACACACGTTAAAGCCTTACAAGGTTGAGCCTGCAACCAATATCGGCCCAGGTCGATTTGAGACAGGTACGCAAAGCTTCGAAGGCCTTGCCGGTGTGATTGCGGCGGTAGATTACTTGGCGCAGTTAGGTGATCCAGCCGATTCATTGCGTTCTCGTTTAGAGCAAAGCTACGCGCTGTATAATAAGCATGAAAGCCAACTCAGTGAGTACTTCCTTAAACGCTTGTCCGATCTTGAAGGGGCAAAGCTTTACGGAAAAACCGAATTTGATTCGAACCTAAGAACCCCAACCTTTGCGATTACCTTTGAGAACCATTCTCCAGAGTTCATCGCCAAGAAGTTGGGTGAGCATAATATCTGTGTGTGGAATGGTCACTTCTACGCACTAGGATTGGTAAAGCAATTGGGTATTGAAGAGCAGGGCGTGGTGCGTATTGGTTGTATGCATTACAACTCGATTGAAGAGATCGACTTGTTGTTTAATGTGCTTGAAGGGATCTTGCGAAGCCACTAGCTGGAGTAATTAGCAAGAAGTCACTAGTACTTTAATAGCGACAAAATTAGAAAAGAGCATACTTCTCTCAATAATATTGAGTAGGAAGTATGCTCTTTTTTGTTTGATTGAGCTTATATCTGTTTAACGGCAGTTATTCTATTAGGACGGTTACTAAGACTAAAACCGTTAATCGATTAACTCCATGACTTAACTAAGACAACTGCTTAACGAGAGCTGCACCTACTGCGTGAGCACTGGTTGGGTTTTGGCCGGTAATCACTCGCTCATCAACAATTACAAGCTCATGCCAAGGTTGAACCTTGTTGAAACGCGCTGCGCTACGAGCAAGAGATTCTTCCAATAAGAACGGAATGTCATTGATGGTGCCAAAGTCGATTTCTTCTTCACGTGTAAAACCAGTCACAGATTTAGAGCTCAGTAACTTCTCCCCGTTGCTCAGGACAATCGGAAGCAGTGCTGCTGGGCCGTGACATACTGATGCGATCACACCGCCATCTTCATAGTGCTTAGCCGTAATAGCTGCGAATTGCTCGTCGGTTGCTAAGTCAGAAAGCAAACCGAAACCACCTGGGTAGAAGATAGCATCGTAGCTTTCTACGTTAATTTGGCTTACAGGAATCGTGTTATTAATGCGGTTCTGGAAGTCATCATCAGCCAGGATCTCGGCGTTTACTGAATCACATTCAATATCGGTTCCGTACAATGGGCCTTTACCACCCTTGATAGACGCGATGTCGTACTCAAAACCCGCAGCAATGATCTCTTTCAGTGCATGAGTCAGTTCAGGCGCGTAAGTACCGTTCGCTTGATCTGTATCGCCTAGTGTTGCGTGGTTAGTTACAGGTATTAGTATTTTTTTCATGATTCGTCCCTTTGAGCACGTTTGTTTGGTTTCAGCGTCGTTGTTTTGCTTTAGGCATCGTGGTTTTTATTTAGAAAACCAAAGTTTTCAATTGAGATGCCGCTGTTTCGTTACCTGTAATACTAGTAGTAAACCATTTGAGTGATAATATGCCGAATAGGCAAAACATTATTGCTATATAGCAATAGTCGGATGTGAATTAGTCGAATGTGAATTCGTTAGACGTTAACAGGTGAAGTATGGATAGCTTTGAAGGTATTAATGAATTTGTTGCCGTAGCGGAGTGTCACGGCTTTTCTGCGGCCGCGAAACAACTTGGTTGCAGTACCAGCCATGTCAGCCGCCAAGTATCGAGATTAGAAGAGCGGGTAGGCGTGGCTTTACTGGCTCGATCCACTCGTATGGTAAGTTTGACGGAGTCTGGGCATACGTATTATCAGCAATGCAAAGATCTGGTTATTGGGCTGCAACAGGCGAATGAACAAGTCACATCTCAACAAGCTCAGTTGAGCGGTACATTACGCGTGAGTGCTGCGGGTGCGTTTGCTGAAAATCATGCTGCCGCGGCGCTGATGGAATTTGCCAAAGACCACCCTGATCTCACTATCGAAATGAACTTCAATACCAATATGGTTAACTTTATTGAAGATGGTATTGATTTCGCGATTCGTTATGGTCGGTTAGATGATTCTGGTTTGGTGGCAAGGAAGCTGGTGGATCGGCCAATGGCAGCGGCCGCGAGTCAGAACTACATCGATCAATTCGGTTCTCCAACACAGCCTGAACAGTTGAAGTGGCACAGCTGTATTATTGCCAACAGTGATCAGTGGTTGTTTGAGAAAGATGGAAAACCGTTAAACGCGGTGCGCGTACATGGGCGTTGGAAAAGCAATAACTCGAGTGCGGTACTTAAAGCTTGTGAAGAAGGGCTTGGCATTGTTTATCTTCCCAAAAGCAGCTTCAATGGCGGTCTTGCCAATGGGAAGCTCGTTCCAGTGCTAGAAGAATATTGGGGAGCAGGTACAAGCAGTTGGATCGTATATCAAAACCGTCGCTTTCTTCCACAGAGAGCAAGGCTGGCTATCGACTTCTTAGTTTCTTATTTTTCCGATTGGAATGAATAACCGAATAGATAATGCTTACATAGCTATACAATATCCTTGTTGTTTTTTGATGTGCGTAATAAGAAGGTGCTATTTGTCTACTTTTGATGACTTACGCTTACGATTGAGTTGTAGAGAAGCCTAAAGCAGTACGATATACTAGATATCATATTAATGTCCCTAACGCGTGATAGATTGTGTGGAAGCGTTGGCAGGATGTGTTGTTATGCTTCGGCTTATGAAGTGTAGCGAGAATGCGGAGTTGGCAATGTCTTCAATAAATTTCGAATCCACGTACGGTGTAATAACGATTCAAGATATGAATGTAGTGAGTGTTGACGCTAACTATGCTCGCATCTATGGATACCAATCACCGGAAGAACTACTTTCTGATATCGATAGCTTTCTAGATCTCATCTCAGAAGAGTACCATGTTTTAGCCTATCAAAATTACCTCGAAACGGTCAGTGGTCAACGAGATCCTCAGGTTCACACCTATACCAATGTTGATCGCAATGGCCGAGAGTTTACCGTGTTTTCTATCGATCATGTGACGGAGTGGCTGGGAAGACCTGCACTGCAAGTCACGGTTATCGATCTTTCCCCTGCGATTCAGCTGCAAAATGCAGTGCGTGAGCAAGATAAGATGTATCACGACATGATCATGCAATCAGGGCAGGGCATCTTGGTTCACCGAGATTTCAAACCGTTGATGGTCAATCAATCCTGGGTAAAACTGCAAGGTGGATCTTCCATAGATCAAGTCTTAGCGCTGGATTCGATTCTTGACTTAGTGCTACAGCAGAATAGCGACGGCATCTATAAACACTATCAAGCGATCGTGTCGGGTGAGTTGTCGGGAACCAGTACCGTGGTTGAAAACATTGGCTTTGACGGTGTTCATCGCTTCTTTAATATTTACGATAATGCAATTACTTGGAAAGGTCAGCGGGCCGTTCAAGTGGTACTCGAAGATGTGACTCAAAAGGTGATGTTGGAGAAGCAGTTGGTTCACCAAGCGAATTACGATGAAATGACGGATCTGCTTAATCGTAGGGCGATTTATGAATGGTTAAGAGAGCACATGTTCTCTAAAAACTACCTTGTCTGTATGCTACTAGATATCGATGACTTCAAGTCGATTAATGACACTTATGGTCATATGGTAGGTGATGAGGTAATTTGTGCTTTAGCTAGCATAACCAAGCGTAATGCCGAGAAAGTTGGTGGAGTAGCAGGCCGTTGGGGTGGTGAAGAGTTCATTCTATTTATCCCCAATACGTCTCTTGAAACAGCTCTCGAAGTTTCAGAAGAGATTCGCCAACAGTTCAATCAAGTCGAGTTCAAAGTGGGTGAACAAATTCGTTTTAACTCTAGCGTGAGTATCGGAATCAGCGATAGCCGAGCGTGTGAAGACGGTGTCACTATTGACGCACTCGTGAATTTAACCGACCAATCTCTTTATCGCGCGAAAGCCAATGGCAAGAATTGTGTAGACGGAGATGTAGTCGCGCTTTAACGCCTAAAACCGTCATCGAAAGCGAATAGAATCGACAACAAAAAATGCCCTCAAGTCATCACTTGAGGGCATTTTAGTTTTTGGCTATTAACTGAACGCTTCTCACTATAAGAAACGTTTAAGTTCTATAAATTAGGCAGACACTTCCACTTCGTAAGAACCAAATTTACGGATGTTAATCACGCCAGTATCTAGGATAAGGTATTGACCTTTAATGCCTTGAAGTACGCCCGTCACTTCAGGGTTCTTATCAAAGTTGTGCGATACAATTTTCACAGGGTGCTGTTCAACTGGGTAGCTCAATGAAGTAATGCTCTCACTGAGCACCTCGATAGCATCATCACCAAACTTCGCTCTGATCTCTTGAATCTTATCTTCTACAAGTGGCAATAGTTCTTTGGCTTTTTCAACCAACTCCATATCGTCACCGTCGCCTTTTAGCAGCGTGCGCCAGTTGGTTTTATCGGCGATGTGTTTTGCTAATTCGACTTCAATAAGGCCAGAGATCTGACGTGTTTTTACCTTCAAAATAGGTAGGCCTTGAGTGGCTCCTTGATCAATCCAACGGGTAGGGATTTGTGTATGGCGAGTGATTCCAACCTTAAGGCTTGATGTGTTCGACAGGTAAACGAAGTGATCGACGAAGCAATTTTCTACACCCCATTGAGGTTCACGACAAGTGCCTTGATCGTAGTGGCAAGTCTCCGGCTTCATTATGCACATATCGCAGCTCGCTAGCTTTTTCATGCACACAAAGCAGTGACCTTGAGAGTAGCTTTTCTTAGTTTTCTTACCACACGAACAACAAAAAATATTACCAGTGTGGGTAAGGTTGATGGTTTTTCCAATCAGAGGGTTTAGCTCTACAAACTCTTCCCCTACAGGTAAACGGTAGGTAACCGTACCATCAAGGGAAGCACTCATTTTCTTGAGTGTTCCTTTTGCTAATAAAGACATGACATTACTCGTTGTATTTTGATTATTATTTCGTCGACTCGAACGCCTTGTAAGCAGTCGCTACGGTTAACGATGATTATGCGATGAGTATAACAAATAGAGCCTCTATTTATACGCAATATTACTTGATTATTGCAGTGAATAATTGAGTGGAAATCCGCCATCTAAATTATAGTATGACATTTTGTTAAGGTGTGATATAACGTTTTTAAGTCAATTGTTAGTATGCAATCTAATGATTAATTTTGCTTGTTTATATCGTCAAATCCCAACTATAGGGACCAAAAGCCGGAAGCTTAGATGTGAAGTGGATTCATAAAATTGTTATCTTTCTAGTTATCGCAACACTTGCCATTGTGCAGTATTACCAGGTAAGTGGAAATCGTGTGATAACAACAATTACTCCTGAACAATATGAATTTATCGCGACCAGCGATCAAGTTGATAGAGGAGTCAGTACCTCCCAATTGTCCTATGAAAATGGGCAGTATATTCTCGATTGTGAGCTTAAAAAATCCGAATATCCTTGGCCTTATTGTGGGCTATCGATTCGTATTAGCCCAGACATAACCACTGGCCTTGACCTTTCGCAGTACCACACCTTTAGAGTCAATATTGATTACCATGCGAAGGCTGATTCTAGTGGTCGTCTGAGAACGTACCTACGTAATTACAATCCTGCTTATTCGGTTCCCGATGATGAGTACACACATAAGTACAATGGGATGGAGTTCTCTCCAGGAATCGATGGTGGCGTGATCGAGATCCCGATCAAAAACTTGCAAGTCATGACGTGGTGGTTAGCGGATAACGAGGTTGCGTTAGAGCATTCAGCCCCCGAGTTTTCAAATGTGAACATGGTTGAGTTTGCTACTGCTTCTGGTGCTAAATTAGGTCACCATCGGATAATTATTCGAAGTATTGAGTTTGAGGGTTCGTATATTTCGGCTGAAAGTCTGTTCCTGATTTTGCTGTTTATCTGGGTGGGTACCGGCACTGTGTTTCTGCTTTCAGAATTACACCGCTCAAGAAAACGTATCGCGATCGCTGAAAAAAGACACCATCACTTAAAAAACGTCAATCGGGCATTGAGAGAGCAAAACTTCGAGTTTTCTGAAAAGGCTCATCGTGATGAATTGACAGGGATACTTAACCGACACGCGATTCGTGATTGGTTGAAAATGCAGTCGCAACAGGTGAAGCAAGGCCACGGCAAGTTAAGTATGATCTACCTGGACATTGACTACTTTAAAAGTGTGAATGACAAATACGGACACCTGATGGGTGATCATATCTTGCGTGAATTCAGTATGGTGGTTGGCAGCTCTATCAGTGCGACGGACAAACTTGTACGTTGGGGTGGTGAAGAGTTTATTGTTTTTTGCCCTGAAACCGAAGCTGGCGAAGCGCAGAGAAAGGCAGAGAAAATCCGACTTTTGGTTAGCCAACATCTTTGGATTCATGGGGATTCTCTCACTTGCAGTATCGGCATTGCCGAGATGAAACAAGAGCGGGTGACAGAGACCATTGCCCGCGCTGATGAAGCCTTATATCAAGCGAAGCATTCAGGGCGAAATCAGGTGATCTTGAGCCACTAATCGGAAGTAGAGTTTATTGGTTTATAAGCCACACGTGCATATGTGACGTGTGGCGTTTTTATGGTTCTTATCCCAATAGCCAAAACAAAAAAGGTGGCGCGGGGCCACCAAAAGGGAAAAGCGTTTCTTGTTTTTAGATGCCCGTTTGGCTGATCTTGCTAGTTAAACGGATCTTGTTAGCAGAGCGGGCATTTTTGTACTGGTTGAGCCGGGGGAAGCTGCAACCAGATTTTTTTTGAGAAGGGGCATTCCTATAAGCACTTGTCTATAAACATACGTCTATAGGACATTAGTGTTTACCAGAAAATCCAAGCGAACAGAGTCAGAACTAGGATACAAACTAGGTTCAACACCATACCTACTCGCATCATTTCTTTTTGTTTGATATGACCAGAGCCAAATACAATCGCATTAGGTGGTGTCGCAACTGGTAGCATGAAGGCACAAGAAGCGGCAATCGCAATCAGTGCAGATAAGATAACAGGTGACATACCCAGCGCTTCAGCAATGGTTGCAAATACAGGGACAAGCAATGCCGCACTCGCTGTGTTACTCGCAAACTCCGTTAGGAATACCACGAAGGCTACCACAGCTAGAATTGTAAGAAGTACGCCTGCTGTTTCTAAAAATCCGCTTAGTGAGTGTGCTAAGAATACGCTGGTTCCGGTCGCTTTCAGAATGTTACTTAAACAGATACCACCACCGAACAGGATAAGTACACCCCAATCCGTTGTCTTCTCAACGTCTTTCCATTCCACGGCTCTAGAAGCGCCAAGCAGTACAATGGCGCCAATCGCTACCAAACTATCAAACTTAGAGAATCCGCCAATCATTGCGTTGATCGGCTTGCCGAATATCCAAAGCGTTACGGTTAAAAGGAAGATAGACAGTGTGATTTTCTTGCTGTTTGTCCACTCGACAGGTGCATGGTCTAACTCGAATTTGTGGTCAAGTTTTGGCTTAGTCATCACGTACAAAATAATCATCGTGATTGGCAGTAAGATCATTGAGATAGGTAGCCCAAGCGCCATCCATTCTGTGAAGCTCAAGCCAACTTCTGCCGCAGCAATGGCGTTTGGTGGGCTACCAACTAAAGTTGCGATACCACCAATCGATGCACAGTAAGCGATGCCTAGTAGCACAAATACATAGGTGTTACGGTCTTCACTTTGGTCAACTTTGTTCATGATGCCTAGTACAAGAGGGAGCATCATTGCTGTGGTGGCTGTGTTTGAGATCCACATTGATAAGCCCGCACTCACACCGAACAACATGAACACGGCGACCGACATTCTGCCTTTTGCTATCAGCAATACTTTGTCAGCTATCGCTTTATCCAGCTCTTGCTTGTTCAGTGCGGCTGCCAACGCGAATCCGCCCATGAATAAGAAGATGATGGGATTCGAAAAGTTAGCCAGTGCTGCGGGCGTGTTGAATACACCAAACGAGACAGCCAATAGGGGAACGAGCAAAGCGGTGATGCTGACGTGGATAGCTTCTGTTAACCATAGAATGGCAACGAACACGAGAATACTTAAACCCGTATTCACTTGCGCTTCGAATGGCAGGGAATTGAGCAAAACTGAAAATAGCGTGAAATTACCAATTAATATCATGCTGTTGCGGGTAAACAACCAGTGTTTCAGTGTAGTAACAAGTGCCGTCATAAGACGCTCCTTTTGTTTATCCTCGTTTTATTGGTGCACGACTTCGTTGAGCGGTGCTTATTATTTTCGAGGTATATAGACTTGATGTAGGGTCAGACTTTGTTGGGAGAATGTTACTCAAGTTAATAAAGGAGTGTTGGTGTGTTTTTGCTTAACAATGGGGAAGTGTGAGGCAACAAATTCAAAATGTGTAGTTTTCTACACATCGGTCTCTGCTGGTTCTAAAATAGGGCTTACTGAAGGAGTTGCAATCGGATTTTCAGTAGGGCTTGCTGTGGGGTCTGCTATAGGGTTTGCACTGGGGTCAGCAATAGGGCTAGGAATCGGCAATGATTCTGGTTTTGGACTGGGTTGGATCGGCTCTTTAGGGCCAAGGAATTTTGGCGTAGTACCAATAATATACAGATCAAGAAACGCTTTGGTACGTGCAAACACTTCACGTAAACGTATTGAGGTTCCTGAATGATGGGTTGGTCCTGAAACCGCCAAACACTGCGCATTAATATCGTAAGAGTTAGCGATAAATAGCGCTCTTTCACAGTGGAACTTCTGAGTGATGATTAGGAAGTTATCGGTATCGAATATCTTTTTGGCGCGAACAATCGAATCTAGGGTTCTGAACCCCGCATAATCTAGATTGATGCGTTCATCGGGGACGCCCGCTTTTAACAAGTCGCGTTTCATCGTCCACGGCTCATTGTAAGAGCGATGAGCGTTATCGCCACTCAGTAGAAATTGGTCTACCTTTTCACGATCGAACAGCTCAATTGCCGCTTCGATTCGGTGCTTATAATAGTCGTTGAGTGTTCTACCTAAATATTTGCTTGTGCCAAGCACTACGGCGACCTCAAGCTCGGGCACTTCATCTATATCGTAGATGATGCGATCTTCTGCTTGCCATGAAACCCAATAATCGATCGCAATAACCGCAGCGCTGCCTATTAAGAACACGAGGAAAGCGCCAAACAGAAAACCTTGCAGTTTTTTGTAAGCTTTTAATAAGTGGCTACGGAAAATGTGAGAATCAAATTTCACTCTCGGTATGGTCCTTTGACTGAGCAATAATTTTTGAGTGCTCGATAATACCAAATAAAAATGAGAAAAATCAGTTAAAAAGACAAGACAGTGTAAAGAAAAAAGCCCCCGCAGTTGCAGAGGCTCTTGTAAGAGTAGTTAACGCTCTTTATTCCAAGCGCAGCACGTTTATTAGAATGCAGTACGCTTGTAGCGACGGTAAACCGGCTGCCAGAAGTGCTGGTCAATCGCTTGTTGTAGTGCTTCTTCAGTGATCTCTAGAGCAACACCTTGCTCAATCGCTTTTTTACCAACGGCAAAAGCAATCTTTTTAGATACGGTGTGGATCTCTTCCAATGGTGGAAGTAGAGCACCTGAGCCATTGATAGCAAGTGGGGAGCACGTTGCAAGTGCTCGGCTTGATTCCATTAGCATTTCGTCAGTGATGCGTGAAGCATTCACAGCCAATACACCAAGGCCAATACCTGGGAAGATGTAGCTGTTATTACACTGAGCGATTGGGTAAGTGGTGCCGTTGTGAACCACTGGCTCAAACGGGCTACCTGTCGCAACAAGCGCTTGGCCGTCAGTCCAACGAATAATGTCATTTGGTGTTGCTTCAACACGGCTTGTTGGGTTTGACAGTGGGAACACGATAGGGCGTTCGCAGTGAAGGTTCATCTCTTTGATGACTTCTTTGCTGAACAGACCCGGCGCACCAGATACACCAACTAATACTGTTGGTTTCGCGTGGCGAACAACGTCTAGTAGAGAGAAACCAGTGCCGTCGCTTTCCCAATCTTTGGTGTTCGCGTTGGTTTGAACTAGACGCTGTTGGAAATCAAGCAGGTTTTGCATGCCTTCCTGTAGCAGACCCCAACGGTCAACCATGTAAACTTGAGAGCGAGCTTGTGCATCGCTGATACCTTCAGACACCATTTGAGCAATGATAGCTTCAGCAATACCACAACCTGCAGAACCCGCACCTAAGAAGGTGATGCGTTGGTCTGACAGTTTGCTGTTCGCTGCTTTACATGCTGCAAGTAGAGAACCAACCGTTACAGCGGCTGTACCTTGGATATCATCGTTGAAACAACAGAGGCGATCTTTGTAGCGTTCAAGCAGTGGCATTGCGTTCTTTTGTGCGAAATCTTCGAACTGAACTAATGCATCAGGCCAACGGCGTTGAACGGCTTGAATGAATTCTTCAACAAATGCATCGTAATCAGCACCCGTGATACGAGGGTGACGCCAGCCCATGTACATTGGGTCAGCAAGACGCTGCGGGTTGTTTGTACCCACATCGAGCACGATTGGTAGCATGTAAGCTGGGCTGATGCCGCCACAAGCTGTGTAAAGTGCTAGTTTACCAATTGGAATACCCATGCCACCGATACCTTGGTCTCCCAAACCAAGAATACGCTCACCATCCGTAACCACGATAACTTTAACGTTGTGGTTTGTCGCATTGTTCAGTAGGTCATCGATACGATCGCGGTTCGGGTATGAGATAAACAGACCACGGCCACGACGGTAAATATTTGAGAAGTTCTCACATGCTGCGCCAACTGTTGGCGTGTAAATGATAGGCATCATTTCAGAGATGTGGTTTTGAACTAAACGATAAAAAAGCGTTTCATTAGTGTCTTGGATGTTACGAAGGTAGATATGCTTATCCATATCACTTTCGAAGTTACAATATTGCTTGTATGCACGTCCTACTTGCTCTTGGATTGTTTCGGTTGTTTCCGGTAACAAGCCTTCAAGGTTGAAAGAACTGCGCTCTTCAGCAGAGAATGCGCTGCCTTTGTTTAGAAGAGGGGTACTTAGTAGAGCAGGACCAGCATAAGGGATATATAGAGGGCGTTTATCGTTGTTCATTAGATGCCTAATATGGGAGAAAGGGTAACCGAAAAATGATAACGGTTTAGTTATTCAATTGTAAATAGTTTACCTCCGATCTTTGCAAACAAAATGATATTCTTACCCATGTCCCACACTTATCGAATTTTAGCACCATAATTCGTTATACTTTGCTCACACTTTTTCGCGACGCCTCTTTTTTATGTCATTACTGCCCATCGATGCTTATCAAAACGTATTTCACGAACAAATCGCTAATTCTCATCTAGTAGTAGAAGCTGAAACCGGATCGGGCAAATCAACGCGTTTGCCAATTTGGGCTTGCCAACATGGGCGAGTACTGGTGGTTGAACCAAGACGAATAGCTTGTACCTCATTAGCTAAATATCTCGCCCTACAATCGGGCGAAAAGCTTGGTGACAAAATTGGTTATGCGATCAAACTTGAGTCTGAATACAACGAGAAAACTAACGTCGTTTTTGTGACGCCCGGTATCGCGCTGCGTTGGTTATCTGAAGATGGACTCGCTGGCTTTGATGTCATCGTTGTCGATGAATTTCACGAAAGGCGTTGGGATATCGATTTGCTGGTGGCGATTCTCAAACAAAAAGCGAGCCATCGCTTGGTGATCACGTCTGCAACCATCGAAGGGGAACGCCTTGCTCATTATTTGGATGCGAATCGAATAAGCTGTGAAGGCCGAACTTATCAAGTTGCTATTGAACACCGAGCGAATGAGTCCAGAGCATTGCCCGATATTCGACACCTAGAGCAACGCATTGCCGAAGAAGTGAATCACCAACTGATAGCATCTTCTGGTGACATGTTGGTTTTTCTGCCGGGTAAAAAAGAGATCGTGCAATGCGAACAAGCCTTAGCGAAAAATCCAGATATCCAAGTGGTGAAATTGCATGCGTCGGTCAGTGATAAGGAGCGAGATTTAGCGTTATCGGGTCGTAATATCGATATCAATGCTAACGGTTATGGCCTGAGAAAGGTCATTCTTGCAACCAACGTGGCAGAAACCTCATTAACCATTCCCGATATTGGTGTGGTGATAGATTCAGGATTAGAAAGACGCACCGTTCAACGAAACGGTAGAACGACTCTGATGCTTAAATCCATATCACGAGCCAGTGCCAAGCAACGAGCTGGTCGCGCGGGTAGGGTAATGGACGGCGCTTGTGTGCGTCTGTATGGTGAGCATGTGGCGTTAGAGTTAGTCACACCGCCTGAATTGCAGCGTGAAGAGCTGATCGAACCGATGTTGGCCGCGGCCTGTTGTGGTGCTCCGCTTGAGAGCTTGTCTTTCCTTGATCCTATTCCTGAAAAATCACTAAACAGTGCTACTCAAACCTTGCTGACGATGGAAGCGATTAAAGCCGACCATCAAATTACCGAGCATGGCAAAAAGCTGTATCCGCTGCCGATTGATGCTTTGTATGCCGATATCGTTACTCGAATCAAAACCAAAGCATTAAAAGAAGCGATGGTCGATCTCACAGCTGCGTTGTCCGTTCCGGCTCGCTTGTATCAGTTACCGAACAATGCAGAACATTTGGAAGCACTCGCTCAGCAAGAAAAGGAAGGGTGTGATCTAAGCCTGTTGATTCAGATCGTTCGCGGTCGCGAGTATCCAAATCTAGAAATCGATCAGCAGGCATTGAATGAAGCACAGGGACTGGCTAAGCAAATGCGTGAGGTGTTTGAACTTCCTCAATTAGAAGTCGCGTCCCGTTTCCAGCGTATTGAACTGCTTAACACTATTGTTCAACTTCACCCTGAACTGGTGTTCGTACGCAGACTGAAACGAAAAGAAGCCTTTGCTAATGGAGTTTTAGAGGTAGTACTCGGCCGTCAGAATCGTTTCCCTGATAATGAACAAGCGATGTTGGTGCTTGATACCCATAGTTTGCCGGGAAGAGGCGTTAAGCAAACACTGACCTTAGCGACGGTCACGGCCCCCATTCCTCTTGAGCTTATCATTGATGCTGAGCTAGGAGAGTGGGAGCAAGGTGAAACGATTGTGAATGATGACGGCGTCTATACTGGGATGGCGTTGGTGTATGCCGGCCGCACGATCACGACCAAGCTCGTGGCAGCGGAAGGGCAACTATCGTTAAAGCCGATCGTCGATCTTGTATCGAATGGGGTTAAACTTCCCGGTTTTGCAGAAGCTCGCACTCAACAAATCAAACATTGGCAGTTGTATGTGAAACTCGGTCTCAATGAACAAACCCAATACACTCCAGAAATTGACCAAATGAACTTTGAGTTATGGTTTATAGAACAGCTTGAAGTGTTAGGTGTCACTGATGTGAGCGAATTGGAAATGTTCGACCATGCTGATATTCCATTCGATGGTATCCCGACTTGGCTCTATTTAGAGTTTTCGGAAAAGTATCCGTTTGCATTGAGCCTTGCCGACTTGCAACTCGAAGTCGAATACCTGCCGGCACGCAAGCTGATTTACGTTCACTATCAATCGGGCAGTCGAAAGTTATCGCCAAAACGTTGGGAGCTCCCGACATGGTCTGGCTGGCGTATTCAGTACAAAAAAGCGAGTCGGATAATTGATATCAAATAGATGGATTAGTTTTATCTCTAAAATATTAATCAAATAGGTGCATATATGTTTTTTCAGTACTTATTTTGTTACAAGTTTGATTTTTATATGCCTTTTTAACCAATCAAAAGGTCATAAAAGACTATTCTTCTATATCCTATTGCTATAAAGAAAGAGTTGATAGATATTGAGTATATTGTGTTGTCAAAGTGTCGGGGGACATCATGGATAAACAGACAGAGACGCGTGTAGAGTTTGATTACACAACATTTCTTGGCGCCTCATGCAGTAAAAAATGGACTTTTCTGGAAGCACTAACCACGATTGCGCCAGTATTTAGTACCGTCTGGCGAGATAGCATTAAAGAGCTAGCCAGCCCTGAAGATCGTTTATGGCAGATGGCATTGAAATCGATGTCGACGCGTAAAAGTGATGAGTCAAACATTGTTACCTTACTCAAGCTAGCCAAGCTAGAGGGGATCAATGAACTCAAAGTTGCTATGCCATATTCTCTTGAAGAAGAGCAGATCGAGTACATTGAATCGCGCAGTCATTTGGTGATTGCCGAGAATACTGGAGAAGAGTTTACTATTAAGCTTTAATCTATCAGTATTGCTTAGAGCTTAGAGCTTAGAGCTTAGAGCTTAGAGCTTAGGAGCGAGCTCAAAGAGTATTAAAAATCGCACACGAAAAAGGGCCTCAATAATGATGAGGCCCTTTTAGTATCTGAAATTTGTGTTTAGAAGCTTTTTAGCCTTCTAGAATGCAATCAGTCAATCAGTCAATCAGTCAATCAGTCGACTAGACCATAGTCAGCACGCAGTACATCGATGATTTCTTGCTTAGGATTCTCGCTCAGTACGATCTCTGCACCTGTGATTTTCGCTGCGATATCAAGATAAGTACGAGACAGAGACATCAGTGAATCAAGAGGCAGCTCATTGTCACGAGCTAACGCTTCACGCTCTGGCATACGCTCTTTGTTCAAAAGAATGTCCGGATCAGGGAAGTAGTTAAGCAGGAACTGGCGGAAACCTTCTTTTGAATTCTCAACGATGTTGCCGTTATTGTATTCCTGAGTATCCCAAATGCGAGATGAATCTGGAGTACCGACTTCATCCATGTAGATAAGCTTTTCTTTGCCTTGAGCATCGTTCACATAGCCGAACTCAAATTTCGTATCGACAAAGGTTTGATCGACTTTTGCTAGCGCTTGGCTAATTACGTTGAAGCCTTCTTTTAGAAGTTTCTCGTAATGCGCAATGTCACTTGCTTGAGTAAAGTTGAACGCTGCGAAGTTATCTTCGATGTTGTTACGTGTGATGTTCACATCATCAGCTTCTGGAACGCCAGGAATACCTTTCAAAATCCCTTTTGTAGAAGGTGTGATCAGTAGCTCAGGCAATTTCTTGTCTTTCTCAAGGCCTTCTGGCATCTCGATACCACAGAATTCGCGTTCGCCGTTTGCGTATGCACGCCACATTGAACCTGTGATGTATTGACGACAAATCGCTTCGATCATGACTGGGCGAGCTTTTTGTACAATCCATACGAATGGATGAGGGATATCAAGAATGTGACTGTCAGCAAGGCCGTTGTCTTTAAACAATTTGAACCAGTGGTTAGAGATAGCATTCAGAGCCGCTCCTTTACCTGGGACACCTTTTAGATTCCCTTCACCACGCCAGATACAATCAAATGCAGAGATACGGTCACTGATCACCATGATTGCTAAAGGCGCATCTGGTGCTACATCGTAGCCTTTCTCTTTAATTAGTCGTTGGCTATCTTCTTCAGTTAACCAGTAGACCGAACGAACCTTGCCACTGTGGACAGGTTTATCAGTACGGATTGGTAGGTCATCATTTACGGCAAGAACTTGATCAGCAAGGCTCATTTAGACATTCCTATCTTTTATCAAACGTCATACAGAGAAGTGCGGTGTGCACATGATTAGACGGGCATTATACCCAATCTACTATTTGCTTCCAGAGAAAAAGCAAACGATTGCTAAATCTATTGTTTAAATAAAAACCCCCGCCTAACAATCCGCTAAAAAATTGGCGAGTTGTAGGGCAGGGGAAGGCAGTATATTTGGACTGTGTTTTTGAGCTATGTTTTTGAGCCAAAATGTTATTAAGCAAGGTGGTTTAGTGAATACGCTCTGAATTGGCATCAATAAAGAAGACTTCGCACTGAAAGCGCATTCCTAATGTTCTTAGGTATTGCTGACTGAATTGATCAATCGAAGCACTCGCAACAATCGCGCTCGCATTCTTAGATCGAATGGCTTTCTCGACGGTTTCTACTTCTGTCATTTGATTAGAGGCTTTCATGTGAATAACACGATCACAGCAAACATTATGTTGCTGCAACTGTTTAGCCGATGGTCTTGGTGTTTGAGCCGTAAACAGTAACCACTGATGTTGATTGGACAGCAACGCCATTTTGGCAAACAACGCTTCTTCGTTTGAACTTTTTGTGTCACGAGAGACGGATGTAAATGCGCAGTGAGTTAGCGGGCTAGAGTGTTGTGCTTTAACGTGTGCTGGAATCATTTTGCTGTCCTTATATACATGCTGTATACGCATACAGTAGTTTTTGTTGCTTATAAGATCAAGCGTTTTTTGAGGGATTATTGGCCGTTCTTGCTTGGTTGGGTAAGTGGTTTTTATTTAAGTTGTTGAAAGTATGGTAAAAATTAAATTTGAATGAATTTGTTGTTTTGTCTCATAAGTTGAAGAAATGTGAGCTTTATACAGGTGTACACAGTGGTTTTGACAGAAAAGTACTGTATACACCTGTATAGAAGATAAGAAGATAAGAAGATAAGAAGATAAGAAGATAGGAAGATAAATCTCAGATACAAAAAAAGCGCCTTAGGCGCTTTCTTATATTTCAACGGTGTTGCTTATCTCAATGTCGCTTGGGAGAGTTTTGCTCTCATTTCCATTTCACCAATATTGAACTGGCGAACATCAATGGTGGCCATATCATTGCACTCTTGACATGCATGATGACACTTACCATCTAGGTAGTCGTGCTTTTTAACTAGGCTTGGCTTTTTGCACCAATCACAAACGCCTTCTATTGTGAACATATTCTCTCCTCACCTGTTTAAGTCAGGTGTATTTTCGGCGCAAATTATGACACAAGTAAGACTCATTAGTTAATAGTTTGTTACCTGTTTTTGAGAGGGGGATCGATTGCAGTACTAATAAAATCGATATCTTTGCGACTTTGGAAATCGAGTTTGCTTGGTTGTTTACTTTTTTGTAACACTCTTAAGGATGGTTTTTAGCGAATTGTTCAAACGTTTCATCTCTTCGTCACACCCGTAACCATCTGGGTGGTAGATTTTGGATAGCTGTTTATATCGAATTTTAATGCTTTTTTGATTCGGAATTGAGCTAGGTGTATACCCAAATAGAGCGCAGGCTACTTGTAAATTGTTCAGGCTGTTGTCATTTTTCTGTTTTTTTAACTCATGGAACATCGTGTGCAGCTGACGTTTCTGCTGCTTAATAGTGAAGTCCTTCGAGCTAAGCTGTGCTTCAAGTGTCTGCTTTTGTTGCCCCAATTCACCCGATTTTAGAGCGTGTCTTCTTTTTGATATCACCAGAGTCATGATAATGCTGACAATTGAAATCAACACGGCTAAGGCTGTGCCAATTAGATAGTCTGAATACGTTAGGTTAGAACGTGTTACCTGCTCTCTAGAGGGCAGATAAGAAGGGGAGCTACTTGCTCGCTCTGGATTAGATAGCCTCTGATTCGTGCTGCTTTCAGCAATGACGTTGTCATTGAGCTTCTCAATCGAAGAGATCTGCTTGGCACGTTGCTGGTTGAATTGCGCTTCCAGAATACGGTTATAGCCATCTTCGGCTGTTGGATTGTTTTTTAAGGCCGCTTCATACCATAGCTGTGCTTCATCTAATGGTTTTAGGAGTTCTTTCTCAAGTGAGGATTCGTAGAGCTTTGCGACTTCGATAGGCGCGCGCTGGTTACCTTGCAAGGCTGATTTAATAAACCATTCTAAAGCTAGCTTGTTGCTTTGCTCTACACCTGATCCTGCCAAGTACCATTCAGCCAGCCTAAATTGCGCATTTGCATTGCCGTTTTCTGCGGATTGCGAGTACCAATAAAATGCATCGTTGGTGCTCAAAGGGACATCATTACCTGATTCATAAGCTTGAGCTAGTTGGTATTGAGAAACTGGATCTTGAGGTTGAGATTCTATCGAGAATGCAACGTTGCTTTCTGCATGAACGAAGTGTGCAGTAGAGAACTGTATTGTGGAAAAGATGAGGGTAAAAAATAGAGTTCTAAGAAGTGATGATGACAGAAAGTTGGATAGGATAAACAATAGATAAGTCTCGTTAAAAAGCCCAGAGTCGGTATATCAGTATGAATATGGCTAGTCGTGTGACTTTGAACAAGCCACACGACGATAAGCAACTATATAGAGGTTAATTCAATAGATAAAGACGAACTGGGCTTTAATCGTGCTACTTAAGCGGCAAGATTTGAATTTCTACGCGACGGTTACAAGCGCGACCTTGAGAGGTGTTGTTGTCACATAGAGGGTAACGTTCACCGTTACCACGAGCAATGGCACGGCCTGCAGCAACGTCTTGAGAGATCAAGAATGCACGAACCGATTCAGCACGACGCTCAGAAAGAACTTGGTTAGAAGACTCGCTGCCCGTGCTGTCAGTGTGACCTTCGATCACTAGGCTAGTGTCTGGGTATTCAACTAAGATGCGCGCAACGCCGCGAAGTGTTTTGTGGATGCTTGATTCTAAAGCGTAAGAACCAGAATCGAAGCCAATGCCGTTCTCTAGGCGAAGTAGAAGTTGGTTCTCACCAACACGCTCTACTTGAACGCCTGAGTTCATGAGTTCTTCACGAAGTGCAGCTTCTTGCTGGTCAAAGTAGTAACCGATACCACCGCCAACTGCGGCGCCACCTGCTGCGCCGATGAGTGCACGCTTACGACGGTCTTTAGAGTCGTCACCCGTAGCAGCACCAGCAACAGCACCGGCGATTGCACCAATTAAAGCGCCTTGAGTTGCAGAGTTCGTCTCAGATTCGCCTGTTGTCGCGTTTTGGCGTTGAGTTGCCTGACAACCCGTTAAAGCAACAGTGAGTGCCAGGGCTAGTGTGATTTTTTTCAACGTATTTCTCCATCATGTACTTCTGTCAAACGCATGAATTACGAAAGACAACAATAAGTCCTATTGGTGGTTTTTATCAATACGCTGAAGCAATGTAAAGTGGCTCTATGATTTAGTTATCTTTTTAACCGCTTGAGTTCCGCCAACTGGTCGATTTACAGACAGTTTTCGACCTTTCCTCAAGCCAACTTCATAGTCTGCGGTGAGGTTTTTCATCGCTTCTCTGAGTTGTTGTTTGAACGTTTCGCGGTCGATGTTTTGGAACTCTTTATCAATGTAGTTATTGATCTTGTTGTTTGACTCGTCGTCTGGGGTGATAACAGGCAGTTTTTCAAGTGCACCTTCTACCCAACCCGAAACGTAAGAGTTTACGCGACGTGTTACTTCTAGTGTCCCTGTTCCCGAGCCCGCAAAACTGTTTCTGAATTGGCCAGTGTGCTCATTCAGTTCGCGATAAATAATATCGAACGCAAAAGCCGCGAAGATAGCGCGATCGGCTTCACCAATGAATTCAACGCGTTTAAGGCCTTTGTGATTCAGTAACACGGCTTCTACGCCAAACTTGGTGTTAATACCACGAATAACACGCAGCAGTGTAGAGCTGATATTTGCAGGTAACAGGTGACTGGATTGAGTTTTTCCCATCTTGATAAATTCAATATCGTCCTTTTCGAGACCATATTTCAGCATCAAGTTATGCGCCATTTTTATCGCATTGGCAGCTTCATTGACGTTCGCAGAGTTTCCAAGCTCAAGACACTTGGCAATTTTCTTTAGGGCTTTTTTCTTATCCATCGACAACTTAATCATTACCGCAAATTTTTAAAAGTCCAACATTTTACATGTTTTGGCGAGTAACAGCAAAGTCAAAAGTCATTTGTAGGAATGTGGTGAACGATTATGGAAAATAAGGATATAGGAAGGAAGCGGCGACTCCCGGACAAAACAAAACGCCATCAAGAGGATTGATGGCGTTAGTGACACGATTTTTAGGAAGTGCTAGAGCTTTCGCAAACTAGATTCCAAGTTCATCGAGTAAATCAGCTGCAGAATCGTTGCCTGAACTTTGCTCTGGCTGCTTTGGTTCTTGCATTTTTTTCTGAGTCGCTTCAAGAATGCTGTCTGGACATTCGTCTTCAGCGATTTCAAATTCTTCCAATTGGATGAATTCTGTTTTGTCCATTGCAAGCTCAAGGTAGAAAATGTTGTTGTCGGCAGTAGAGAAAGTAACACGACGAGCTTGCGGGCGATCTAAGTTAGTATCAACAGAAAGGTTCACTTGCTTGTTCAGTGCCAGCATTTTCGGTTGGTTTTGTGTGATGTTAGTTTGCAGTTCTTTACGGATTTTGTTGGTAAAGTCGCCAACCAACTGGTTCATCAACTCACCTAATACATCACCTACTTCGTCTGAAGTATGAAGTACAGCGAGTTCGTCTTCAGGCATGCCCATATTACGCATGTAATTTGTGTAGATCTCTAGCGCTGCTTTCGACGTAAAATTGATCACAACAAGACCTGAAAAACCGCCGTCGAACAAGACGAAACAACCAAAATCTGGCTTAAGGCTTGTCTTGTTGATCTTTTGAACCATGGCTGAGTAGGACACCTGTGAAGCCGTCGCTGAAGTAAGTACGTTTGAGACTGATTGGCATAGCTTAAGAAGAATATCTTCAGTTGTGACTGTTTTGCTTTTTTTCATTGTTATTTGCTCATGGAGATGTCGTAAAAAAGTTATCTACTATCTTACTACTGAATTAAGACGAAAGTGACTATTTCTCCATTCTTGCACCGAGATTCTTATTTGATCACCTTTTTATATGATCTTAATAGTAGTAAAGTGACGAAATTCAAAGAAAAATATTAAAAATCTCAGATAACCCAATGCTGATAGGATCAGCGAAGTAGGGGCAGGAAGCAAATGTTACCAAGACTTCAACTCAATGCTGATGTCGATCCAGTTGTCGTACGCTTTTTAGATGAACTAAAAACAGCGGGCTTTACTGGCGACATTGAATCTCAATATTCTAGCCGTTTGGCTGTGGCGACTGATAACAGTGTCTATCAGCAATTGCCGCAGGCAGTTATTCTCCCTAAAACAACTCAAGACGTTGTGTTGATCGGTAAAGTGGGTGCAAAATCTGCTTACGAACGCGTGACCTTTTCCCCTCGTGGCGGTGGTACCGGTACTAACGGACAGTCTTTAACAAAAGGCGTCGTGGTTGACCTTTCTCGTTATATGAACAAGGTTCTTGAGATTAACGAGCAAGAAGGCTGGGTAAGAGTTCAGTCAGGTATCGTTAAAGACCAATTGAACGATGCTGTGCGTCCGTATGGTTACTTTTTCTCTCCAGACCTTTCTACCAGTAACCGAGCAACCTTAGGTGGAATGATCAATACCGATGCTTCGGGCCAAGGGTCATTGAAGTACGGTAAAACGTCTGACCATGTGTTGTCGCTGCAAGCGGTCTTCGCAGATGGTTCATGTCTCGAATCCGATTTATCACACGGCTTACCTGCTGAAGGTGAATTTGCTCACCATGCCCTTGCAGTAACTGAAGCCGTTTGTCGAGATAAGCGCGCTCAAATTCTTAATAAATTCCCACCATTGAACCGCTTCTTAACCGGTTACGATTTAAAGAACGCAATCAACGAAGAAGACGATAGCTTTGACCTGACTCGTGTTCTATGTGGTGCGGAAGGTTCATTAGCATTCATCACTGAAGCAAAGCTCAACCTCACGCCGATTCCCAAAGCGCGAACGCTGGTTAACGTGAAATACAACACGTTCGATTCTGCACTGCGTAATGCGCCGTTCATGGTAGAAGCGAAAGCGCTGTCTGTTGAAACCGTTGACTCAAGAGTATTGAACCTAGCGAAACAAGACATTGTTTGGCACACCGTGAGCGATTTGCTGATGGATGTTCCAAATAAAGAGATGCTTGGCATCAACATGGTTGAGTTTGCAGGCCAAGATGAAGCGGAAGTTGAACAACAAGTTCAAGCGCTGACCGCACAGCTTGAAAGCATGGTAGAAACTGAAGAAGCCGGTGTGATTGGCTTCCAAGTGTGCAGTGATTTGGCGAGCATTGGCCGAATCTACAACATGCGTAAGAAAGCGGTAGGTCTATTAGGTGCGGCGAAAGGCCGAGCTAAGCCAGTCGCTTTTGCTGAAGATACCTGTGTACCACCAGAAAACTTGGCCGACTTCATCTCTGAATTTAGAGTATTACTCGATTCAAAAGAGTTGAACTACGGTATGTTTGGTCACGTGGATGCGGGCGTACTGCACGTTCGTCCTGCTTTAGATTTGTGTGATCCTATGCAAGAAGCATTGATGCATGAAGTCTCTGATGAAGTGGTTAAGCTGGTGGCTAAATACGGCGGCTTGATGTGGGGTGAACACGGAAAAGGCTTCCGTTCTGAGTATGGTCCTGACTTCTTTGGTGAAGAGCTGTTTACCGAATTAAGACGAGTTAAAGCGGCATTTGACCCGCATAACAAGATGAACCCAGGCAAGATCTGTACGCCGTTAGAAAGCGATGCTGAGTTGGTGAAAGTCACTGATACCAAGCGTGGTTTCTACGATCGTCAGATCGACGTACAAGTCCGTGATAGCTTCAAGCAAGCGATGGAATGTAATGGTAACGGCTTGTGTTTCAACTACGATACGAGTTCGCCAATGTGTCCTTCGATGAAAGTCACGGCTGACCGTCGTCATTCACCAAAGGGCCGTGCAGGCTTGGTTCGTGAATGGTTGCGTCAGTTAACGGAACAAGGCGTCGATATTCTCGATTTAGAGCAAGAAGCACTGAAGGACAATACGCCGATTAAAACCATGGTGGAACGTGTTCGTAACACGATGAACAAACGCCATGAGTATGATTTCTCGCATGAAGTTCATGAAGCGATGAACGGTTGTTTGGCGTGTAAAGCGTGTGCGAGCCAGTGTCCGATTAAAGTTGATGTTCCGAGTTTCCGTTCTCGATTTTTAAACATCTACTATTCGCGTTACCAGCGCCCAGCAAAAGACTATTTAGTTGCCAACATTGAAACCATGCTGCCGCTGATGGTGAAAGCGCCAAAAGTAGTGAATGCTGCATTGGGTCAAAAGTGGATACAAACCGCAACGGCTAAAACGGTCGGGTATGTTGATGCTCCTTTGATGTCGGTACCTACACTTAAAAATCGTCTAGCGAGCAAAGAGCTGCAACTCTTCGACTTACAGTACTTAGAAGGCTTGTCTTCTGAAGAGAAGAAACAGCATGTGCTGATCGTTCAAGACCCGTTCACTAGCTTCTATGATGCGGAGGTGATTGAAGACTTCGTCACTCTGGCTCAAAAACTTGGCAAAACTCCGGTGTTGCTGCCGTTTAAGCCAAATGGTAAAGCTCTGCACATTAAAGGCTTCTTAAGTCGTTTTGCGCGTGAAGCGAAATCAACATCGGAATTCTTGTCAATGGTTGCCGATATCGGCATTTCTTTGGTGGGAGTGGACCCGGCTCTTGTGCTTTGTTACCGCGATGAATACGTTGAGATCTTAGGTGACAAACGTGGCGACTTTGATGTGCTTACCGTGCATGAATGGTTAATGCCATCGTTGGGTGAGTTCGAAGCACGCTCAGCAAGTGAAGATATGTGGTACTTGTTTGCTCACTGTACTGAGAAAACCAAAATGCCGAACGCTGAAAAAGAGTGGGGCACTATCTTCAAGCACTTTGGTGCTGCGTTAACCAGCGTTCCGGTCGGCTGTTGTGGCATGGCGGGCACCTTCGGGCATGAAGTCGATAAGCTACAAATGTCGAAAGATATATACGGTTTAAGCTGGAAGCCTCAAATGCAGGACTTACCAAAAGATCGTTGTTTGGTGACGGGTTATTCTTGCCGTAGCCAAGTGAAGCGTTTTGAAGGTGAGAAGCTTGCTCACCCATTACAAGCGCTAGCAAAAATTCTTTAATACATTTAGCCCAGCAATTGCTGGGCTTTTTTCTAAACTAACAAAGGAATGTTAATAAGGAAAAGTATGAAATTTCTAGAATTAAAAGTACCACCCGTTGCACTGTTCATTATTGTATTCGTAGCATCATACTTCTGCGCTCAGCAGTTGAGCCAAGGAACATTGGCACTGCCTTATCGAATGGTTGTGCTCGGTATCGGGATTGTCTTGAGTGGTGTTATTGGAATATCAGGCATATGGGAGTTTCGCAAACAGAAAACCACCGTTAATCCGATCAAAGTCGACACCGCTTCTGCAGTTGTGGACAGTGGAATCTTTGGCTACACGCGAAACCCAATGTATCTAGGGCTATTTATCCTACTGTTTTGTTTTGGCTACTTCTTCCAAAACCTGTTCAGTGTCTTACTCAGTTTTGTATTCGTAATCTACATGAATCAGTTCCAAATTAAGCCAGAAGAACGCGCTCTAGAGCAATTATTCGGTGCGGAATATGTTGATTACAAACAAAAGGTTAGGCGCTGGATTTAGTTCTGACTTGAATACAGGCTTGAGTGACTTGATGTCATTAGTCATCGAAATGAAAAAGCCCAGCTTGTGATACCAAGCTGGGCTTTATTGATCTTGTCTCTAGTTATTTACATAAAGTGATGTAAATAAGAGTGCTGATTAAGCGGCAGCTGCGAACTGAGCTAGAAACATCTCTTTACGTTCGTTGAAGCGGTTTACTAGGTCGTCTACAGAAGCTTGGTCGTATGGCTTAAGACCACTTGCTACCATGCGCTTTACGCCTTTACCGACTACTTCACCGTCTTCTTTGAAATCAAAGTTCAGTGTCACGATGCCACGCTTGCCTTCAACATCAAAAGTCGCACCAGAGAATTCAACTTCTGGGTGAGATAGGTCTAGGCGAGTAAATTCAACTTCCATGCTCTCGTAAATCACAAGAGGACGTTGGCAGTTGATCATCATTTGTTGTTCTTCCATAAGAGGAACCATGATGTGTGGGAAGTTCATGCCTGAGAACTTAACGTAGTTTGTTACTACGTGTTCGATGAATGCTTGATCGTGGCTCTTTTCACCTTCACAAGACATGTGTAGGTACTCTTTGCCTTTCTCGTCAACCAGTGAGCTTTCTTTCTCACACTTGTTGTCAACGCTTAGCGCAATACCGTTACCCACCATACCTGAAAAATCAAAACGCATTTTTTGGCTGATGCCTTCTTTTTGCAGAAGTACTGCAAACAAAAGATCGCCAGGCACGCAGAAGCGTTTGTTGTCTTCATCGTGAATTGGGTTGAAGTCAGCGGCTACTTTTTTAGCAAAGTGGCTAGCTTGTTCACGAGTGAATTGAAATTGATTGTCTTCAGTAGAAAAGTAAGGTATCAGAAACATAGTATCGCTATTAGTCATCAAATCTGGCGGGGATTATAGCTAACTAACTTGGTTTTAATGGTCTATCCAGTTTACGAGGGCCGAAAAAGGAGGGAGATTGGTGAGCGGGACTTTTGGTGCCGTAAAAATAATAAAGGTCTAGAAAATCTAGACCTTTATTTATATAAGCTTATTTTTTATTAGGGAAGAACCACTTATCTAAGTAATCACTCATCGGTGCAAAAGCAAGGTTTGCGTAGTTAAATGGGTAATTAGCGGTTGTTGTTTCACCACTTGCAATTTTACCAATTGCCGTAAAACCTTTTGGTTGGTTTGCGTCTTTCAGCTCGTTCGGGTATTTACCGTTAGCAGGGTTTACTTTGTATTCATAAACTAACCCCAAAAATGCACCAGGGTTGAGGTTCTTTTTGATAGTGTGGGTATAGTCTAACTTGCCGTTTGAAATATCATCGCCTTCGTCATTAATGCTCGTACCATTATCGGCCAGACATTTACTCGGAGTGCCATCAATACGATCTGAACCTAATTGTCCGTTACCGTAATTACATTCGTTATATTTTAGGTAACCTAGAGCTTGTGTACCGGTTCCTATTTTCTTATTAACAAGAGTCTTGAAGCCTTCGTAGCTCTTAGTTAACTCGGCACCTACGGCTGTATTGTTGTCACCATCAACGTAGTAATCGAAAACTTGCATAAGCTTTTGATATGTCGTGGTACTTAGTGTTTCATCCATCCCCGATCTTGTAGTGTAAATCAATTCTAAGCCATTGATATTAGGGCTGCTCGCATAGATGTTTTGTGCAAGTGCAATAATGAACTTACCGTGGGCTGTTGATGGATTTGGCTCTTCTTCGGAAATGCCAATGAGTATTTTTTTCTGGCTAAACTGTTTTCTTACATCATCATGAGCCCATTTAAGCAAATTTTCGACTTGCAGTTTTACGGCATCTTGCTGAACTTGAGTAATGTTTGGACCAATCGGCAGAATGTAAATACCTTTTTCAAAAGCACAGTTTGGCACTTCAGCTGCTGTTGAACAGTTTTTAATGCTGGTATAGGTCGCGACTTTCGTTAGCGTTGGAGTCGTTGGAGTCGTTGGAGTCGTTGGAGTCGTTGGTTTTGCTGGTGCTTTATTGCTTGAGTCTGATCCACAGCCGGCTAAGAATAAGGTGCTGATAAGGGCTGTTGTAAGCAGGATTGGGGATTTTTTTGTTATCATTGGTAATGAACTTTCCGACGGTGAGTGATGATTTTTCGGATAGTATCACTCCTATCAATAAGTGTATTCATTTTTTATGGACAAGTGGGCTGTAACGAGAGTACAGCCCAGTATACGGAAAGTACTAAAAACTTGACAGTGTTCCTTCTGGCATTAGGTGGTTATGAACGGATAACTTGAGTAACAGGTTAGCTTGTTCAATATCTGGAGCAAAATATCTGTCTTTATCGTAGAAGCTCACTTTCTCACGCAAAATCTGCTTCGCTTCTTCCACACGAGGGGAAGATAGATTCGGAGCGCGGAAGTCTAGCCCTTGTGCCGCGGCTAAATATTCTACTGCCAATATCCCACGGGTGTTTTCAGCCATGTATCTAAGCCTACGAGCGGCAAAGGTGGCCATTGATACGTGGTCTTCTTGGTTTGCAGAAGTAGGTAGGCTGTCTATTGAAGCCGGATGCGCTAAGGTTTTGTTCTCACTTGCTAATGCTGCTGATGTTACTTGAGCAATCATAAAGCCAGAGTTCACGCCGCCGTTATCGACTAAGAAAGGTGGAAGTTTGCTTAGCGCGCTATCAATTAGCAGCGCCATTCTTCGTTCTGACAAACTACCGATCTCGGCAATGGCCAAGGCAAGGTTATCGGCTGCCATTGCGACGGGTTCTGCATGGAAGTTACCGCCTGAAATGATATCGCCATCGTCAGCGAAAACTAACGGGTTGTCGGATACGGCATTTGCTTCAATATTTAAGGTTTCTGCTGAATTACGAATCTGCTGTAAACACGCCCCCATCACTTGAGGTTGACAACGCAGTGAGTAAGGGTCTTGAACCTTTTCACAACAAGTGTGTGATTCACCAATCTCACTCTTTTGATCAAGCATATGACGGTAAGCAAGTGCTGCATCCATTTGGCCACGGTGACCACGAACGCGATGAATACGCGGATCAAACGGACGACGGCTACCCAGCGCTGCTTCTACGGACATCGCACCACATACGGTTGCAGACGCGAATAAGTCTTCAGCTGCAAACAGACCTTCTAATGCAAATGCTGTCGATGCTTGTGTGCCGTTTAACAGAGCTAAGCCTTCTTTCGGAGCAAGTGTTATTGGCTCCAAGCCTGCGATCTGCATTGCTTCTAAGCCAGTGATGATCTTGCCGTTGTGGCGTGCTTGGCCTTCACCTAGCAGTACCGTACTCATGTGGGCGAGGGGAGCAAGATCTCCTGAAGCACCCACAGATCCTTTTTGTGGAACACATGGGTAAACCTGTGCGTTCACAAGATCGATAAGGGCATTAATCACTTTGAGGCGGATACCAGAGTAACCGCGAGACAAGCTGTTAATCTTTAACACCATCATCAAGCGAACAGTTTCATCAGACATGAATTTACCAATGCCCGCCGCGTGAGAAAGCACGATACTTTTCTGTAGTACTTCTAAATCCTCAGGGGCGATTTTGGTATTTGCTAACAAGCCAAAACCCGTGTTGATGCCATACACAGTGCGATCTTCAGCAATCACTTGTTCGACAACGTGCATGCTCGCTTCTATATCAGGAATCGCTGCTGGATCGAGTGATAAGTTCACAGGGCTACGGCTAATCTTACGCAGTTCAGGCAGGCCTAGAAGTCCTGGCTTAAGTAATAAATTCAACATGTTCTCTCCAGACATTAAAGGCGACGAAGTTCTTCGTTTAGCATAGGTAAATCAAGCTTCTGCTCTTTGGCACACTGCTTGGCAATATCGTAACCCGCATCAGCATGGCGCATAACGCCAGTTGCCGGATCATTGTGAAGTACACGAGCAATACGTTGTGATGCATCTTCACTGCCGTCACAACAAATCACCATTCCTGAGTGTTGTGAGAAGCCCATGCCAACGCCGCCACCGTGGTGCAGAGAAACCCATGTTGCGCCGCCTGCAGTATTTAGAAGGGCGTTCAATAGAGGCCAGTCTGATACGGCATCTGAGCCATCCATCATGCCCTCTGTTTCACGGTTCGGGCTTGCCACTGAACCTGAATCGAGGTGGTCACGACCGATAACAACGGGTGCTTTCAGTTCGCCATTTTTAACCATTTCATTGAATGCTTGACCTAAACGTTCGCGATCTTTCAAACCGACCCAACAGATACGAGCTGGTAGGCCTTGGAACTGAATACGTTCACGCGCCATATCTAGCCAGTTGTGTAGATGTGGGTTATCTGGAATCAGCTCTTTTACTTTTTGGTCTGTTTTGTAGATGTCTTCTGGGTCGCCAGAAAGGGCAGCCCAACGGAACGGGCCGATGCCTTCACAGAATAAAGGACGAATATATGCAGGTACGAAACCCGGGAAATCAAATGCGTTTTCCACGCCTTCTTCCAGTGCCATTTGGCGAATGTTGTTGCCGTAATCTAAGGTCGCAGCGCCACGGTACTGAAGATCTAGCATAGCTTGTACTTGAATGGCCATGGACTGCTTAGCGGCTTTCACTACTTTAGCTTCATCAATGGTTCGTTCTTGTGCTGCTTTCTCCATCGTCCAACCTTGAGGCAAGTAGCCGTTCAGTGGATCGTGGGCAGAGGTTTGGTCAGTCACTACGTCAGGCGTGATATTGCGTTCAACAAGCTCTGGGAATACGTCTGCTGCGTTACCAAGCAAGCCAACAGAGATTGGCGTGTCTGATTCTTTAATCATTGCCATCGCTTCATCGATGCTGGTGGCTTTTTTGTCTACATAGCCAGTACGCAAGCGGTAGTCGATTCGTGATTCATCACATTCAACCGCAATCATTGAAAAGCCAGCCATTGTAGCTGCGAGAGGTTGAGCACCACCCATGCCGCCAAGACCACCCGTTAGAACCCACTTACCGTTTGCTTCGCCTTGGAAATGCTTCTTCGCGATAGCGACAAACGTTTCATAAGTACCTTGAACGATGCCTTGTGAGCCAATGTAAATCCAGCTGCCTGCGGTCATCTGGCCGTACATCATCAAGCCTTCTTTATCGAGCTCGTTGAAGTGCTCCCAATTCGCCCAGTGTGGAACAAGGTTAGAATTCGCGATCAGTACGCGAGGTGCGTTTTTATGAGTCGGGAACACGCCTACAGGTTTACCTGATTGAACAAGTAATGTTTGGTCGTCTTCTAAACGCTCTAATACTTCAACAATCTTGTCATAACATTTCCAATCACGTGCCGCGCGACCGATACCGCCATACACAACCAGTGCATGTGGATGTTCTGCCACATCAGGGTCTAGGTTATTCATCAGCATACGCAGTGGTGCTTCTGTTAACCAAGATTTAGCGCGCAATGTGGTGCCATGAGGTGCGCGAATTTCGCGAGTCGTGTCGAGACGAGGGTCACTGTTGTGGTGTTCCGTCATTTTGGAATTCCTTCTGTTTCACGTTATATCGTTGTAGTTGTAGTTGTAGTTGTAGTTATCGGTATAGCTGGATTAGTCGCTGGCCATTGCACTGGCTATATCCCAACACAAACGTGCCGCCAATCGAGCCGTTTGGCTATCGACGTCGTAGTCTGGGTTGTATTCCGCAATGTCCGCGATAATGAGTTTTTCACTGTGTTGGAAAATCTGTTCTAGAAAAGGAGCGAGTGCTTCATAGCTCACGCCTCTTGCCGCTGGTGCACTGACGCCCGGCGCAGTCGCCGCTGGAAATACGTCTAGATCGATAGTGAGATAGAGGTAATCACACTCAGCGATGAATTTTTGTAACTTAACCAGTTGAGCGACTTGGTTTACTTGGGTCATGTTGCGGTCGTGTTCATACCAAACGCCCAGTTGGTCTGCTTTATTAAACAGCGCTTTGGTATTACTAGCCGCACTCACACCAAGACAAGCGTAATGAAAAGGCCACTGATGTGTATGGCAGTAATCGCTAATCTGGTTGAAAGGCGTACCTGAACTCGGTTTAATATCAGTAATGTTGCTTTCAAATTCGCGAAGATCAAAGTGAGCATCAAAATTGACGATACCGATCTTAGGTTTGTGCTCTGATTGAATTTTATTTAGATGTTCCGCAAGACCTTGGAACGATGCCCAAGCAACCTCGTGACCACCGCCAAGGGTAATCACTTTGTTGGTTGATAAAGCATTAGCAATTACAGACGCACACTGTTTTTGGCTGACTTCGAGCTGGCCATCATTACATTCGATATCACCAAGATCCGCGATGTGCGCGTCACTGTGCCAAGCCATATTAGCCAACGCTTGGCGAATCAGGTTAGGTGCTTGTTTCGCACCCACGCGTCCTTTATTCCTTGCAACACCGGCATCGCTGGCAAAGCCTACCAAGGCGATAGCGCCATCAGTAAGCTCGTTACTTAAATCGCTACTTTGCACTTGCTTGGTAATGTGATGAACGCGGGTGCCGAGTGCGCCATCTTCAAGATCATTACGCCCAGTCCACACGAAGTTATGTACGGTTTCTGCGTTCTTTTGAATGCTGTTGGATTTAGATTGAGTCATGACATACCTCGCCATTAACAATGCGTTTATGCAGATGAGGAACACCAACTTGATAGCTTAAGTCGGCAGGGTGAACGATATTCCAGATAGCCAAATCAGCGGCATAACCAATTTCAATTCTGCCTTTGGTTTGTGATTCGCCAATGGCAGCCGCAGCATGAAAAGTTACACCGCGTAGCGCTTCTTCAGGCGTCGTACCAAACAGGGTGCAGCTCATGTTCATCATTAGTGTTAAGTCAGCAAAAGGAGAAGTGCCGGGGTTTAAGTCGGTCGCTATCGCCATTGGAATGTTGTGTTCACGAAGTAAAGCAATAGGAGGCTGTTGAGTCTCTTTCAGGAAGTAGAAAGCACCGGGTAGCAAGGTGGCTACTGTCCCTGATTCCGCCAGTGCTTTTACTCCGGTTTCATCAAGGTACTCAACATGGTCAACAGAGAGTGCGCCGTATTTTGCTGCAAGCGCACTGCCACCCATATTAGAAAGTTGTTCAGTGTGGCCTTTAATCGCGAGCCCATATTCTTTGGCTGTTGCAAAGACACGTTCGGTTTGTTCTAGGTTGAAGCCGATAGATTCACAAAACACGTCAACAGCATCGGCGAGCCCTTGCTCTGCAGCTTTAGGAATGATCTCTTGGCAAACCAGATCAATATAACGATCGGGCTGCTCTTTATATTCGGGCGGCACAGCGTGTGCTGCAAGGAGAGTAGTGGTGATCTTAATTCGGCGATGATTTTCTAACGCTTTCGCTGCACGTAACATCTTGAGCTCATCTTCAAGTGTTAAACCATAGCCCGATTTTATTTCGATGCTGGTGACGCCACTTCTTAGCAGGCCGTCTAATCTAGGCAGCGCCATCTCAACCAATTCGGCTTCTTGTGCTGCTCGCGTCGCAGTGACTGTTGCTAAAATACCACCGCCTTGCTTGGCGATGTCGGTGTAAGACACACCATTCAAACGCTGCTCAAATTCATTGGCACGATTACCCGCAAATACGAGGTGAGTGTGGCAATCAATCAGCCCAGGGGTGACTAACTTGTTTTTGCAATCATAGGTGATGTAATCCAAAGAACCATCAATACTTACTTGTTCTAACTCAGAAGCACGTACGCCTTGGTTTGAACAATAGATGGACACGATCTTACCGTCTTCGATAACGATATCTTGAGGGGAAGAGGGCTGATAACCATCGGCTCCCGAGCTCATCGAGACCACTCGTGCGTTTTTGAGGATCAAATTCATAATCACCTAGATCTTTGCTAAACATTAAATGTATATACAAATAAATAGGCTAAACTCTGACCCGAATCAAGTTGATGTTGCAAAAATGTGATCGGCGATCAGGATGATATTCTTTAATCTAGAAGTATCTTGGAGCTTAATTTGTACTTAGAACCAGGATGGTAGAGCAATGCAAAGCTGATGAGACGTTCTTTGCTCCATGTTCTTCTATTCAAAAGTAGGCAAGGCTCTGATTCAGAAAGTTTTAGTGACGTTCTAATTTGAGAGTCAGGAATAATGGCTTCAACCGTATGCTCGATAGCACTCAACGGGCAGCTTTTTGAAAGGTATTCGTTGGGTGTAGAGGTTGAAAAATCTTGCTCTAGGTATTTTGGAGCGGTTTGAGAGTTCACCCAACGCGCTTCCAATTGAATCGGTGCGTTGTCGGCAAAGTGTATGATTTCACTATAGAACACTTCTGCATTAATCATCACACCTAACCGTGTAGCCGTGCTTTCATCAGCTTTGATGCTATCGTGTTTGATAACTTGGCTAGTATACGTTTGGCCACGGTCTTTGATCTCTTGCGCGATGTTGTTGATATCAAGCAGCGGAGATTGCGCCTTTTCGTCTGGTTCACAAACAAAAGTACCTAGCCTTGGCTTCCTGATGAGTTTGCCTTCAGACACCAAATCTCGAATCGCTTTATTGACCGTCATTCGACTCACATTGAACTGCTCGGTAAGTTCGAGTTCTGTGGTTATCTGGTAACCCACTGGCCAGTGACCACTGTTGATATTATCGTCTATGAACTGTTTTATCTGAAGGTAGAGCGGCGCTTTCGACATAATGAAACCTTATTTGACTATACAAATAGAGTAACGGAATTTTTCACGATTTCAACATTTCCTCGGGCAATGTGACCTTATTCAACATAGATGGGGCAAATTACTTGATTCTGTGAGGCAAGTGTCGCAAATTGTCACGCAATAACTATTCGTAAATCAGATAATTAGAAAGGGAAATAATATGTTTAAGAAATTAAAGGCCTCGTTGGGCATCGGTGCAGCAAAGGTTGATACTGTCTTAGATAATATTGAAGTTTTCCAAGGTGGAGAGTTGTCTGGCAATGTTCACATTGTTGGTGGCGACGTTGAGCAACAAATCGACTTGATTAACTTGGTTCTCAACACAGAAGTAAAAGTAGAAACGGAAGACAGTACCAGCTACGAAACCTTTTCACTGGGTCGTATTCAAGCGGTAGAGCCTTTCGTTATCCAACCGGGCGAAACCAAACTGGTTCCATTCCGTCTTAAGTTAAATGATGAAACGCCAGTCACCGCGTTGAACGCACAAATGAACCAATGCCATGTGTGGGTAGAAACCAACCTAGATATCGGTTTCGCGATTGACCCTAAAGACCGTGACTTTATCTCCGTACACCCATTGCCAACAGTTGCTAAAATCATCCAAGGCGTAGAAGCATCGGGAATGGCAATGGTGAAAGCTGATGTAGAGAAGGGCTTCTTGAAAGGCAACAGCTTTGCTTCTCGCTCTGGTTGTTACCAAGAGATTGAATTTCGTAGCGGCGGCTTTATGAATAATAAAGAGATCGAGCTATCATTCATCGTTGAAGGCTCAATGGTTCACTGCCTAGCAGAAATCGACCGTTCAATGAGCTTCCGCGGCGACCAATACATCTCATTCAGCCTACCTGCAAACGCGGCCGATTCTGACATTCGCAACGCAGTCTCAAGAATCATGAGTGCGTAGTTCCCTTTCTGTTAGTAGTCGCTTTTTCTATTAATAGAAACAAGACAGTACGATTTCCATAGCCGAACTTAACTGTTCGGCTTTTTTGTTTGTAAATAAAGACAAAGAATCAATCATTGAACGTTAGCTTAGGGTGTTAGAAGGCTCTATATTGAAGAGACATTTAAGTTATGTAGTTTTTGTGGCGCTGTGGGACTAACATTTTACGTGTTGCTTGTGTGTATCAAGAAGTCAAACTCCTTTCTCAAATACAATATGCTTACGGAAGTAAAGAAAACCGATGTAGGTACAACAACAGATACCAAAAAGAGCAAGCAGACAGAAGCTATCGTTAAAGCACTATGGAAAGCTATTGGCGACATAGGTGTACATGAGAGCAATAAAACTTCCTACGCCTGATGATGATACTTGCCAACCGCAGTAACGAGCTGCGCTTAGCGGAGAAGCAAGGTTTCGATTTGGAAGTGCTAGTGTGGACAGTACCAGTAGAGAATAACAAAATCCGCAAAAAGCAGGGTGGGTGATTCGACGTGCAATTACAGCATTGGCAGAAGAAGTCATTCGAAACCAGTTCGCTATTTATCCTGACCTTGAAATTATGTTCCCACCAGTGAAAGTTGAACATGATAGGCCAATGGCCGAGAACGAGCCTGTAGAGTTTGGCCGTAAACTGGCTGAAACCATGCTAGGGAATAAAGTACACACCGGTGTTTAAAGTCATTATTTGGATTATGGCTATTTAGATGAACAGGAATGGGCTTATTCGATGTGGTGCAAGATCCTAAAAAATAAATGATAGCTCAAGGTCTCTTAATGCACTTAGTTACTTAAGAGTTTTGTTGTAGTACTATGCGCCAAAAATTATGGCTAGGTAAGAATTAATGTTAGAAGTTGTGAATGCAATAGCGTATCGCGGTTCTGTTACAGAAGAGCAGGATAAGAAGCGCGTTTGGTCAATACAGGCTGGTGTTCGATGGGGTACTGAGTCGAAAAATGTAATCGATTTTGTACAGAAATCTAACGCGAAAATAGGCGATAGTTTTAAAGAGTATACGACTTTCCGCAGCCTTGAGAATGCAAGCCCTAAAGAATTTCCCGTGTTACTCAAGCAATATCACGATTCGAACCATTCGGCTGGCAATTTTAAATCGTTCCATGAAAGCTATGTTAAGCATAAGTTGGAGAAAAACCTTCAAAAATCCAATTTGAAAGAAGGTGCAGTAATCGTATTTGTACATTACCGCACTTGGTCTGACCCTGAAGTGACGTTAGATAGCGAGGGTGAAAAGCACCCAGAGCCAGATTTTACTAAGGAAATTTTAGAAGATAAGTTCTCTGTACTTATGGTGCGAAATACTGGCGCGTTAAAGTTCAATAAGGATTTGCAACTTGATTCTATTGATGTTATCGACCTTAAGCAGTTTGTTCAAGGCTGCCAAATCGATGTGAAACGTTTTTCAAATCCTAGTGGTGAAGTTGATGGCCAGCATGATAACTACCTAGCGTTTATTAAAGGTGGCGCAGACATTAGGGATTACTTTAAGGATGCTTTGTTTGCTGAAGATAGCGTAACAAATAAGTTAAGTACTGAGAATTTCAAAAGAGCATTTGATGATTTTTGTGTCGAATACAGTGAAGAAATGCCTCGTTCAGTTAAAGACACTATGCAATCAAAGATTTTCGACTTGTCACAGGCCTACAAAAATTTACCTGTTACTTTGGATCTTATAGGAGCAGAGATCGATGGGTGCATTCCTGCAAAGATGGCCAGCCTAAGAGGTCAGTTTGTAAAGTTCGCGAATGAAGGTCCATATGAGATTAATGAAGAGTTCGCACTCAATGCAGCTGTCATCAAAGATTTTGTATATGTAGAGCTAGATGTTGGCTTTGGTATGCTAAAGTTAACCAAAGAGTCCATTGGTAACATGACCGAAAGTAGGAATGTTGCATTTGATCAGACAAACAATAAGTTAACCCTTTCAACAACATTGAGTAAGAAACACCAAATTGATTTGATTAACAATATTATTAAGTAATGAATAATACCTCTTTGATTAAACTCTTGACTGAACTTGATGCGCTTTCCTCCGAAGGCGTATCTTGTGACGCTCAATACCTAGAGATGAGTTTTTGCGAAGATAATTTTGGGTCTTCTGATCGAGCTGTTGAAGAGCTAAAGCAGTTGGATCCTAATAATCGCCTCTGCTTACAGTACACTACTCTGAGATCATCGAACAAAAAGCTTTCGATATCTAGGGAGCCATTCAAGGGTGTTTACGACGATTTTCAATCATTATTCAATGACTACTTTGAGTTTTGTATGGAAGGAAAACTCGACGATAGCCATAAAGATTTTTTCTTGATAGATAAGACTCTTCCATGCGTTGTTGAGGACTTGTACACGCAGTTCTTCAACTTGAGTGAGTGGGTTAAACTTAGTAAAAATGCAATTGGCAATCATCATTACTCAGCCAAAGAGAGTGTCTTAAAGTTTTACATTCTTGAAGAGCTAGAGGATGAGAAGAAAGTGAAAACGAGAGAATTGCTAATAAATACTGCATTAGTATTTCGCTTGTTTGAAAAAATTAGACAGGTGCCAATCGGGTTTGACTTTAGAAAAGATGAAAACTATGTCATTGAGAAAAAACTGGTTTTAGGCTCGACGTTTTTGAAGTTCTTCAAAATGGATGAGTGTGAGGATGTTATTGTTAAGGATATCATGACTAATCCTGATGACTTTGAGGGTAAATTTTTAGCGGATTATGATTTTTATACTAAGAAGTTTTCGATCGATAAAGTTACCCGCGAAGTCTAAAGTCGAGTATCTAGATAAGGTTAGCAATATAATTCATGACAATCAGGCTAAGGCTCTAGCTATACCTGTGGTGATACTAGGCACTAGTTTACTAAGAGCATGGGATATAAAATCTGCATTACTAATTTGTACAGCTATGGCACTTTCTGTGTATTTAGTAGCGCTAAACTTATGGCATAAACGTAAGGCAATTATAGACTGTAGAGATAGTGGTCTAAAAGTACTAGGTCAGATGGAGTATGACGGTATTGGTGACTCTACGCCAAAAGAACATTGTGATATATTTGAACTGGCTAGAGAAAAAATCCGTAATAAGGCTGATGATGCTTTAGATCTGTTTCGTTATATTAGAAATGGATTAGTTGTAGCTATTTTATTGTGGGCGGTATATCTAATATGGTTATACAAAGCGGTTACACCAGTCGTTGATGGAAGTTAAAGGGAAGTACTAGCTTCTCTTCTTAAGCTCTCAAGTCACCCTTCGCTCTTTCGCCCATTCAATGAATCTTTGTATGGGCGTTTTCCTCTCATGCCTTTTACCGCTTTTGGGAAGCCAAGTTCTTGAGTCCAACGCCACAGAGTAGGTTGGCTAATACCAAGAGTTTCACGAACCTCTTTATCGCTGATGAAAAAGCGTTGTGTTGCTAGGTTTATCGTTGAATTAGCCATTTTGATTTCCTCTCTTAACTGAATTTTTCATATAACAAACATAAAACACCGCGCAAATAACGGCATAGACGGCGAAACTGCTCATTGGGCCACTTCTTTTGCTGGTGGCATAATTCGTACCCGGTTTGTTGTGCGCCAACACATTGCATCCCCATTAAACAAGCCGCCTTCGCATGACTTAGCGCAGCCTTGTGGTAGCTGTTCACCACATTTACCGCAGCAACCCAAGTCGCTTTCAATCTTTGATATCTCGTTATGAACACGGTGAATAAGCGACTACAAAGCTTCAACTTGGGTGTAAGGTTCACTGGGCAAGCGAAGAACTGGCAAATTTCATTAAGCTTTGCGATTTCATCGGGTGATAACGTCACTCTGATATCGTTATTGCCACTGGTCTTACGCTTATCCCTTAGGCGCTGTGCACGAGCAGCTACTTGCTTGCGTTTTCGTTTTTTATTCATTTTGAAGCCTTACGCTTACGAGATATTGCTGTCTTTTCATTGGAGCGAGTAGCTGGCGAGCTTTGCCACCACGCCCTCCGAACGAAGCGGTTGGAGAGCGGGCAGATTCTCTCTGTCATTGTCATTTCATATAATTTCGTTACAATGTTCGGCTACTCACAAATGAGGCATCTGTATTTGCTTCTATGTGGGTATCTTTATTATGCATATATCTCCAATCAACATACTTGTTGGTTGAAAAACATATATTAAACATTTTCATGTGTTGCTTGGTGTGTCTCAAGACGTGAATCTCCCTTCTTATTGCAATTCCTCTTTACCATTCATACCCCTTGATAGAACCCTTTCAATACAAACGCTTAACAAAAAGAACGTCATTCAAACTATTTGTTGGATACTAGCTCATATTGCTTAGAATACACTTGCATTCATATGAGATTTGTACCAAATTTGTACCAAATATTTTTGGTACAAATGAATGGCAATCACAGATGCTTGGCTAAGAGCCACACAAGGTAAGCCTTACAAAGGGCAACCCGAAGTCACCCATAGAGATGGCTTAGGCGTGCGTGTGAGCCCGAAAGGAAAAGTGACCTGGGTTTACCGCGTTACCTACCTAGGTAAAGCCATAAAAATGAAACTTGGCGAATACCCAGCCATGAAAATGCGCGATGCATTACGCGAGCGTGAAAAGAAAGCTGAGCTCGTTATCTTAGGCATTGACCCAAGAACAGGCATCAACCCTTCAGACAAAGCCCTACCCAATACAGTAGACGACTTAATCGACTATTGGGTTGAACACCACGGCAAAGACAACGTAAAGCAGTGGCAAGCACTACAGAAGATGTTTAGAACAGACATCAGCCCATACTTAGGCCAGCGCCAAGCCAAACACCTAGAACTGACCGATTACATGCCTGTATTTCAAAAGGCTAAGATTCGCGTGAGTGCCAAGCATTCAGCAAACCTTATGTCGCGCTTTAAACAAGTGCTGTCTTATGCTGTTCGTCACGGTTTACTCAAATACAACATGCTTGCAGAAATAAAGAAAACCGATGTAGGTGCTCCAACAGACACCAAAAAGAGCAAACAGACAGAAGCTGGCGTTAAAGCACTATGGAAAGCCATTGACGACATAGGTGTGCATGAGAGCAACAAAAACTTCCTACGCCTAATGATGATATTTGCCAATCGTAGTAACGAGCTGCGCTTAGCGAAAAAACAAGACTTTGATTTAGAAGCACTTGTTTGGACGGTTCCAGCAGAGAATAACAAGATCAGGAAAAAGCAGGGCGGGGCAATTCGACGCGCGATTCCACCATTGGCAGAAGAAGTGATTCGAAATCAGTTCGCTATTTATCCTGATCTAGACATCATGTTCCCACCAGTGAGAGTTGAACATGACAGGCCAATGGCCGAGAGCGTGCCTGTAGAGTTTGGTCGTAAGTTAGCTGATGCGATAGAGGCGGCAGGTTTCCCCAGAACAACCAACCACGATATGCGAAGAACAGCTCGCAATATGTGGGAAGCTATGGGCGTTCCATTTCACGTGGCTGAAACTATGCTCGGACATAAAGTACATACTGGTGTACAGAGCCACTATTTGGATTACGACTATTTAGATGAGCAGAGAGAATCTTATAGTTTATGGGCTGCTTTTGTTAAGTGTGAAAATGAATAGTTTTAGTTGTAGTAACTCACAACTGGACAGAAGCGAGGTAGATTTCCTGCTCTAACTCACCGAGACAGAGTTAGTAAAACTAAGCCTACTCTCCAGTAGCAAAACGCAAGACTTGACCCCCTTTGGCTCCGTTAATGAGTCATTTTCCGGTATATAAGCTTAATTTACCGTCATCGGTCAAAATGGCTTTAAATTGTGTCCATGGCTTTAATCAAATATCCAACATAGTTAATCAGTTACAGTGAATTAACTAAGTAAACGGCTTAAAAAGAATAGATAAGAGGCAAATCCCGTGCATTTAGAAAGTCTAACCATAAAGAATTACCGAAAATTTCGTTCTACAGACAATACGGTATGCTTCGTTAAGCCTGAAGTTATCGATATGAGTACGGAAGAAAAGCAAACAGAGTCAGTAATTGCTCCTTCAACAACCTTGATCATCGGTAAGAATAACGCCGGTAAAACTACAGTCGTGAATGCATTAAAGATGCTATGCCATAATGAACAAGCCTCAGCATCAGACTTTAATCTCTCTTACTTAAATGAGTTATTCAATCAATATAAGCAAGCTTTTGAAGCTGATAAAGCTACAAATTTTGAACGCCTAGAGACCCCTAATTTAGAGTTCACCTTGAGGGTTAAAGTGGACTTTAACGATGAAGATTTGATGACTCATCTTGCTCCTTTTATGCCAATTAGTGAAGAAGGTAATGGGGAACCCATTAGCGTGCGCATCATGGTTAAGGTAGCGCTTACCGAAGAATCTGCATTTAAAGAGGAAGCGAGCAAGATTTTTAAGACTACTGATTCTGAAGGTAAAGAGCTAGGGAACAACCAACGGTTTGAGAAGTTTTATGCATTGCTTTCAAAAGAGAATAGCGTTATTCAAACAGAGGGTAATCTTTATCAAACTACGTTTATTGATCTTCTTGGAGATGCAACAGAGAAGTTTTCCCTAAAAAAACTGATAAATATTAAAGAAATTAAAGCTAATCGCCACCTTAAAGAGGGTGTACTAAGCAATGTCTTTAACAAGATAGTTGCCTTTCAGTTCACTAATGATGCTAGTTCTCGCTCTGATTTAGAAGCCAGCATAGAGTCGATTAATGAACAGATATCTGGAAATGTGGGTTCTAAGAGTACTGATATTTCTCAAGTCTTGGGGAAAGTAGAAAGCACAAACAAGGTTGATTTGAATCTGTCGGGCAACGTTACTTACGATGCCATCATGAAAGGACTGATCAAATATAACTTCATGGATGGCGATGATTACATTCCTGAAGATCAATTTGGCTTAGGCTATATCAATTTGCTAAACATTATTGGTGAAATCATCCATTTTGTGGATAGCTATGAAGACAAAAGTCACTTTAGTCGCATTAATCTACTCTTTATTGAAGAGCCAGAAGCGTTTATGCACCCTCAGATGCAGGAATTCTTCATTAAACGTATTGATAATGCAGTAAAAAAGGCACTAGAAATCGCAAATGCGTCTTCAAAAGATGCAAAAATACTACAGTGCCAGATAGCGATTACTACTCACTCTTCTCATATTGTCAATAGTAAGATTCACAGCAGTAATACCTTCAATAATATTAACTATTTAACCTCAATTAACAAATGCACTAAAGCTATAAATCTGACAGATGAAGCTGTAGTTTCTAGTGAAGACAGTGATGCTAACAAAAAGCTTAATTTCATTAAGAAACACATAAAGTATAAAGTCTCAGAGTTGTTCTTTTCTGACGCGATTATATTTGTTGAGGGCATTACAGAAGAAACCTTGCTAAATTACTATTTGGAAAACCACCCAACTCTTAGCAAGTACTATATCTCCGTGTTTAACATCAATGGTGCACACGGCAAATTGTATCTTCCTTTAGCGAAAAAGCTTAGCGTCCCTAGCTTGATTGTGACTGATTTGGATATTAAGCGTGTAAAGTGTGAGAAAGGTGAGAAGCACAAAAAAAGTGAAACATGTGTGGTTTGTGGTCAGCAGCCTGAAGAAGGTGATACTCCTTATGTGGCAGGATCAGAGCCAACCTATGTTCAAATCATTAACCTTAATGGGCGTATAACAACCAATGAAACCCTTAAAAAATTCAATAATCAGCTGAGAGATAAACCAAAAAATGATGCAGATAAACTTTATGATATCGAATTCTTTGAGGATGATAACCTCTATGTTGTATTCCAAAAAGAGCCTATTGAGGGGCAACACGCGACTAGCTTAGAAGAAGCGTTAATCTTAACGAATTACCAAAATGATATTATCAATGATGTGGTTAAAGACTGTAAGCCGGATATATATAAGAGTATTTTAAATGAAGGGGGGCAAGAATCACGAACAAACCTAATTCGTAACTCTTATAAGCTACAAAAGAAACTCTCAGACAGTAAGAGTAAGTTCTCTAATGAACTGATATTTAGTCTGCTTTCCTCAGAAGAGGGTGATGATTTACCTAACTTACCAAACTATTTAAGAAATGGCTTAGATTGGCTTGTTACTAAACTGCAAATTAATGATACACCTTTAGTAAGTAGGGTTGAGGCAGTGGTTGATGTGGAAGCTGAAAGCAATGCAATAGAATGTACGGGAGTCACATCTGATGACGCAGAATGAAATGGTGGAACTGCAGGTTCAGGAAAGCATTAATAAACATATCGATGATTTCAACAGCTTTCGTTTCAACGCTGGTGCTGGTGCTGGTAAAACCTATGCACTGATAGAAACGCTAAAATACGTTACTATCAATAAGATAACAGCCACCAAAAGCCCGCAAAAAGTGGCGTGTATCACTTATACCAATGTTGCGGTGAATGAAATAAAGAGCCGACTAGGTAACTCAGATACGGTACAAGTTTCGACCATTCATGAAAGGTTGTGGGAGATCATAAAAAGGGCCCAGCCTCAGCTTTTGATCTGCCATAAAGTGAAAATAGAAGAGGTTATAGAGCAAAACAATCAAAACTTGTTCAGCTCCGATAAAGCAAAATTCTTTATTGGCCTTGATGAGCTACAGCGACAAGAATTCATTGAGTTTGCAATGCAGACTAAAGATCTTTTCTATCAATCTAAAAAATTAAACGCTACACCTTTTAGAAAATCTTATACAAATAATACTGAGATTCATAAACCAAAATTTCTCGATAAATGCCTGAAAAGTGCTGATAAATTCAAATATGTCGTTGGTCTATTGTATAAGAATCAAAGGCTTGAAGAGTGTTTGAATAGAATTGACGCAGGAAAAGAAAAGCGTGTTAATTATGACAGCAAGGTAAATGCAGACAGACTTCATCGAATGAAGTTCAGCCATGATACTCTGCTTGAATATGGACTGAAGCTCGTTGAAACTTACCCTACTCTTTGCCGCATTATTATTGATAGCTACCCTTATTTCTTTATTGATGAATATCAGGATACACACAGAAATGTGGTTAAGTTTGTCAAAACCATTAATGACTATGCGATTAAAAACAATAAAGAGTGGATGGTAGGCTACTTTGGTGATACTGCGCAGTGTATTTATGAGGATGGCGTTGGGCGAGATATCACCGAGCTTCATGATGGACTTGATGATATCAACAAGGTATTTAATCGACGCTCACATCAGCAAATTATAGATGTTGCCAATAACATTCGTGATGATGAAATAGTTCAAAAGCCTATTTTTGACGATCGAAATAATGGTTCGGTAAGTTTTTTTTACCATAACTCTGAGGACAAGCTAGCAACAGCGCAACAATTTATCGCCGAATATAAAAGTGATTTAGCTAAAGCCAATAAAGAAGAAGGTTATACAGATGCCGACAATGACAAGATCCATTGCCTAGTATTAACCAACCGACTCATGGCAAGCTTTAATGGGTTTGAAGGTGTATATGATGTATATAGCAAGTCAAAGATTTATTATAACGATCTAAATACCCAAGTATTATCTCACGAATTAGATAAACTGCACCCAACGGCTTTAACTATTTACTACCTGATTAAGCTTTATCAAGATATACAGCAAGGAGAGGTTTCGTACTATGATGTTTTTGGATCATCAAGTAAGAACATGGCCTTTTCCAAAGCAAGCTTGGTTATTCGTGAATTAGAAAATAAAGACGTTGCATCATTAAATTGCTGGGTCGAATTAATTATCGATCGACTTGGAAATAGCGATGCTAAAGAAGCACTAGGTAAAGCATTAATTAATCGCATTAATTATGAGCAAGATAAAGTTACTTCTTCTGATGTGTTTCGCTCAACGTTGTTAGACAGCATTAATACTCTAATGAATGAAGATTCGGAAGATGAATATACAGCAAAAGAAAAAGTTGATAGCGTTTTAGCGCTGCCATTCACATCCTTAATAAACTGGGCTAACTTTATTGATGGTATCGAAGCTGATGATATTAGCTATCATACCTATCATGGCACTAAGGGGGAAGAATACAAGAATGTCGCCATCATCCTAGAGCATAGCTTTGGTAGTAAGAATAAAGATAAATTTAAAAATTATTTTAATGCTGTACAACAAGGTGCTAAGGAAAAAGAGCGCCTTTTTGCTGATCCCGATGCGGAAGAAAAGCATCTTAATACGCAAAACTTGCTCTATGTTGCTTGCTCGCGAGCGATAAAAAATCTCAGAGTACTGTATTTAGACGATATCTCAGTGATAAAGAATGGCATTAAGACTATTTTTGGTGAGAGCAAACCTTGGACAAAATAGAGGAGAAGCACATTTATTCGTAATTTGTTGCCCTTGAGCAACAAGTTAACGGTGAACCTTGCAGTTGCCTTGGTATGAGTATGGTGTTGTTGATCAAATCGGTGCTTCTGACGAAGAATCCAAAGGGGGGAAATCTGCTTTTTGCCGGCTCATTAGTACATGTATGGGAAAAGTAGATGTTAGTTCGACCGGGCTTCACAAGCTATAGCTTCCTTCGGGGCAAATGCGTTAGCTGAAATCAAGCTAGCGATAACCTGTCAAATCTAGTCTCATCGAGGTTACGAAACTGACAGATTGCATTCAGACTAATTCATTTTAGTTATGCGGGCCACATATTGGGTTTTGAACTAAGATTAACCAGCAATTTTTCAATTTCTTACACAAAATTAAAGAGCAAGGCTAATTTGTCATCGTTGAGAATATTGATACCCCACCTCTTCTCAAAGGTTCTATTGGTATTGATACATTCTATGGAAATAATGCCTTACCAGAGTAATGCATCAGTTTATCCTAATCAAAAAGGGAAGCGCCTGCTTCCCTTTCTAAATGCTTAAATCATCCCGCGCTCTTTCGCCCATTCAATGAATTCTTTGTATGGGCGTTTTCCTCTCATCCCTTTCACCGCTTTTGGGAATCCAAGTTCTTGAGTCCAACGCCACAGAGTAGGTTGGCTAATACCAAGAGTTTCACGAACCTCTTTATCACTGATGAAAAAGCGTTGTGTTGCTAGATTAATGTATCCGCCCCATGAACCCACGGGGCGACTTGTCAGTGTTTGAAGTTCCAAGGTA
>NZ_JBGOOU010000010.1:0-149930 GCF_041439815.1 Vibrio sp. 1F279
CCGATAGTACCAACGTTTACGTGCGGTTTCGTACGTTCAAATTTTTCTTTAGACACAATCGTGTTCCTTCCTAGTTATGATTCGCCACGTTCATTATTGAGCGAGACGCGCCAGAAATTGCTATTTTATGCGCCAACTCTCGTTAGCGCAATATTTGGACGCATTGTTCTTTCAAAAAATGAAAAAAATGCGTCCCTTTTGTTTAACCACGCTCTGCAATGATTGCATTAGCAACATTTTTTGGCACTTCAGCGTACTCACTAAACTCCATAGAGTAAGAAGCACGACCTTGTGTCGCAGAACGTAAATCAGTTGCGTAACCGAACATGACAGACAACGGAACTTGTGCACGAATTATCTTCAGGCCAGCTGTCCCCTCGTCCATACCTTCGATGATGCCGCGACGACGGTTAATATCGCCAACAACGTCACCCATCCAGTCTTCTGGAGTAGTTACTTCAACTTTCATCATAGGCTCAAGCAAAACTGGTTGCGCTTCTAGTGCACCTGTTCTGAAAGCCATAGAGGCAGCGATTGTAAACGCCATCTCACTTGAATCTACTTCATGGTAAGAACCATCATATAGTGTAGCTTTGATATCCAAAACTGGATAGCCCGCTAATACACCATTGTTCATTTGCTCTTCAACGCCTTTAGCGACAGAGGTAATGAACTCTTTTGGCACGATACCATTGGCAATTTCATCTACGAAGACAAAGCCTTCACCGGCTTCTGATGGTTCCAGTTTCAGCCACACGTGACCGTACTGTCCTTTACCACCATGTTCGCGGATAAATTTACCTTCAGCTTTCGCTGTACCACGAATGGTTTCACGATAAGCAACTTGCGGATTACCAACGTTGCAGTTCACACTGAATTCACGCTTCATGCGGTCAACGATGATATCTAAGTGCAGTTCACCCATACCAGAGATTAGTGTCTGGCCAGTCTCGTCATCCGTTTCAACACGGAACGATGGATCTTCTGCCGCTAGCTTACCTAACGCGATAGTCATTTTATCTTGATCAGCTTGAGAGCGAGGCTCTACAACGATCTGAATAACTGGATCTGGGAATTCCATACGTTCAAGAACAATTTTATGGTTCTGATCACATAGAGTTTCACCAGTAGTAACATCTTTAAGGCCGATAATGGCTGCGATGTCACCTGCTCGTACTTCTTTTACTTCTTCACGCTTGTTTGAGTGCATTTGAACAATGCGCCCTAAACGTTCACGTTGTTTCTTCACAGAGTTGTAAGCTGTTTTACCGCTTTCAACAACACCAGAGTAAACACGGATGAAAGTTAAAGTACCAACAAATGGGTCTGTTGCAATTTTAAATGCTAGCGCTGAGAACGGTTCTTTGTCGTCTGCATGACGCTCTGCTTCGTTCTCGTCTTCGTCGATACCTTTAATTGCAGGTACATCGACTGGAGAAGGAAGGAAGTCAACAACTGCATCTAGAACAGCTTGTACACCTTTGTTTTTGAATGCACTACCACATGTAGCAAGTACGATTTCATTATTAAGGGTACGAGTACGAAGACCTTGTTTGATTTCAGCTTCTGTTAGTTCACCTTCTTCAAGGTACTTATCCATCAGCTCTTCATTTGCTTCTGCAGCAGCTTCAACAAGTTCTGTACGATATTCTTCAGCCATTTCTTGCATGTCTGCAGGAATATCTTCGTACGTGAAAGTCATGCCTTGGTCAGCTTCATTCCAGTTAATCGCCTTCATCTTGATAAGATCGACAACGCCTTGGAAGTTTTCTTCAGCACCAATGTTCAGTTGAATTGGAACAGGAGTTGCGCCTAGGCGATCCTTGATCTGTTCAACTACACGCAAGAAGTCTGCGCCTGTACGGTCCATTTTATTAACGAAAACCATACGTGGAACTTGGTACTTATCAGCTTGACGCCATACAGTCTCTGACTGAGGTTCAACACCAGATGAGCCACAGAACACAACAACTGCACCATCAAGCACACGCAGAGAACGTTCTACTTCGATTGTGAAGTCAACGTGCCCCGGAGTGTCGATGATATTAATACGGTGGTCAGAGTACTGAGCTTCCATACCACGCCAAAACGTAGTAGTTGCTGCTGAAGTGATCGTAATACCGCGCTCTTGCTCTTGCTCCATCCAATCCATGGTTGCTGCACCATCGTGAACTTCGCCGATTTTGTGAGAAAGACCGGTATAGAACAGAATACGTTCACTTGTGGTTGTTTTACCTGCATCTACGTGAGCAACGATACCGATATTACGGTATTGCTCAATAGGAGTTTTACGAGCCACGGTTGAATCCTCTTATTAGAGACTTAGGGACTATTGCTATGTCTAGATTATGCGTTAAAAGCGATACTTCGCTAAAAAGTGCTTGCCCTAGAAATAGCAATAGTTCCTAGCATAAGCATAGGAACTAAAGAAGTGCTGCAAGGAAACTTGCAGCACTAAAAAGGTATTACCAGCGGTAATGTGCGAACGCTTTGTTTGCGTCAGCCATACGGTGAACGTCTTCACGTTTCTTAACCGAAGTACCTTTGTTCTCAGACGCATCTAGCATTTCAGCAGCTAGGCGTTGAGCCATAGATTTTTCACCACGCTTACGCGCAGCTTCAACTACCCAACGCATAGCAAGAGCGTTACGGCGAACCGGACGAACTTCTACAGGTACTTGGTAAGTTGAACCACCCACACGGCGAGATTTAACTTCTACCGCTGGACGAACATTTTCAAGAGCTTCTTCAAATACAGCTAAGTGATCTTTACCAGATTTCTCAGCCATAACTTCTAGTGCAGTGTAAACAATCTTCTCTGCAGTAGATTTTTTTCCGTCAACCATAAGGATGTTAACGAATTTTGCCAGCAGCTCAGATTTGAACTTAGGATCTGGAAGGATCTTACGCTGGCCTATTACGCGACGACGTGGCATGGAATTTCTCCGTTGTCTTCTTCAGGTTTTTTCCAAAACTTTTCAGAATAATAAATAAATAGTGTTTGGCCTTACTTAACGCTTTCTTTTAAAAAAAAGACGCATTAAGACTTAGGACGTTTCACACCATACTTAGAACGACCTTTCTTACGGTCGTTAACGCCTGCACAGTCAAGTGCACCGCGAACAGTGTGGTAACGCACACCTGGTAAATCTTTAACACGACCACCACGGATAAGAACAACACTGTGTTCTTGAAGGTTATGACCTTCGCCGCCGATGTATGAAGTAACTTCAAAGCCGTTAGTTAGACGAACACGACATACTTTACGTAGTGCTGAGTTCGGTTTTTTTGGAGTAGTAGTATATACGCGAGTACATACACCACGTTTTTGTGGGCACGCTTCTAGTGCAGGCACGTTGCTTTTAACAACCTGCTTTACACGAGGAGTACGTACCAACTGGTTAATAGTTGCCATTAACTAGCTCCTGATTTACTTGAAAGTAAGCTTGATGAAAAATCTAGCCCTATTACACATAGTGTAAATAGGGACGCAAAATTCTATTCAGCAGTGGGATGTGTGTCAAGAAATATACAGATCTTTTTTAGCCGTCTAGAGCTCAGGATGGTCTTTTTTTAACCACACTGATAAAATGCAGCTACCAAGTGACTGATTTGTCGTTCAAAACAGTCAGTTTTACGAATCCATCGAAGTCCACTTGATCCAGAGAGCTTGAAGCAAGTTGTTGTAGACCTCGACTATAAAGATCTGTTTTTAATACCGACACATGTTTAACGGTTGAGATTTGATTGAATAACTCATGATTTGGAAGGCAAACATACACCGCATCTTCAACCAAAAGGATGTGATCCTGTTGTTGCGAGTACGCTAATGCAAGCTTGAGTTTGTCTACTGATTTTACAATATGAAGCATAACGTTCCCTAGAAAGTCAGTATTTTTTTGCTCTGAGCTAACTTCTGCGTCAACTCATTCACTTCTAGCGCAGTCACATCGATCAGTAAGCTATCAGTCGAGAGACCAAACTGATTGAGGCTATGTTGACACACGTAAACCTGCTCGATGTCGTAGAGGTCCATAAGCTTGAATGCAGAAATATAGTCACGTGATAAGGATTCATCAGGCTGTTGCGCTTTGAGAAGCTGTGTAACGCCATCACCGACAAAGAATACGCTGATGTCTTCACTGTAAGCTGAAGCCGCTAACAATGCGTCTAGCCCTTCCCTACCTGCAGCCGTTGTATGAGGAAAGCTGTTAAATATAAATGCTAATGTGCTCAAAACTGGACAACCCTATCTTGCGTCAGAAGTGCTTCAGATAAACTCCCTAAGCCAGCTTGGGTAAACCCTGTCGCCAAGTTAGATGCACTTAATTGATGTTGCGCCGCTTCTTCAGTGCTGATAACTCCACGCCTTAGCGCAGCAGCAACACATGTCTCTAAGCTAACATTGTGCTCGTCCGCCAGTTTTTGCCAAGCGGCAGCTAAATCAAATTCATCATTAGCAGGCACAGTAATGCCAGAGCCATTACTGACGCCGTCTTGATAGAAGAACACACTGTGAAGTTTGTGGCCCTGTTTCAATAGAGCCACAGCAAACTGATAAGCACTTCTTGCGGATTGTGAGCCGTAAACGGGTCCATTAACTAAGAGTGTATAGCTTAACAACCCTCTTCATCCTCTGTTTTACGTTGACGGATGTACAAGTACACTGTGTGCTTAGAGATATTCAATCGCTCAGCAACGCGGTTAATCGCGTCTTTGATGTCGAAAATACCTTTGTCGTATAGCTCCATCACGATTTGGCGATTTTTGGTGTTGTTCGATACAGATTTGTCTGCATTGATTTCTTCAATCGTGCGTTCAACCGTTTGGTCGACAAGTTCTTCAACGTCACTAGCAAAGTTAACAGATGACGCTGCTTCGTCCGCGTCTTGCGTAGGCATGAAAGATTGCAGCACTTGTGAGAATGGCGCATCTAAGTTCACGTTAATACACAGTAAGCCAATCACTCGGTCTTCACCATTGCGGATAGCAACCGTGATCGACTTCATTAGTACCCCGCCTTTAGCGCGAGTAAAATATGAACGAGAGAAGTTACGCTTAGAACCTTCAATATCTTTCAACATCTTCAATGCAAGATCGGTGATTGGCGAACCAACCTGACGGCCTGTATTTTCACCATTGGCAATTTTAATCGCAGATGTATTGAGGTCTTCTAAAGAGTGTAAAACGATTTCACAAAACGGACCGATCAGACTCGCAATACCATCAACTACGGCCTCATAAGATCTTAAGATAATTTTATCGTGTTCACTGAATGGCATGACATGGACTGATTCCATTTCGAGTAACATGTCCGCATTGACTGTTTCTGTAGTAGTCACTTATTCCTTACCTTCGTGTGAAAAATCAACAAATTTATGTAAGTTTATCAGAAAATTTTAATTGCACACCTAGCTAACATTGCAACTAGTGATTTAGAACAAGTTTAAAAATCAAATACTCATATTCAAGTCATAAAAAAAGCCTAACTTAAAGTTAGGCTTTTTATTCAATCAACGTATTTTAGTACGAGGCTTTTAACCGATATTATTGTGCAGGAGCTGCTTCAGCGTTATCGATATTTAGTAGTTCTACTTCGAATACTAGCGTTGAGTTAGCTGGGATAGTCGGTGTATCTTGCTCACCGTATGCTAGCTCTGGCGGGATAACGAACTTGTACTTAGAACCCACTTGCATCAATTGTACGCCTTCAGTCCAGCCTGGGATTACGCGGTTTAGTGGGAATGTTGCTGGTTCGCCACGATCGTAAGAGCTGTCGAACTGAGTGCCGTCTGTTAGCGTACCTTTGTAGTGTACTTGAACCGTATCAGTATCTTTTGGAGAAGCGCCTTCACCAGCCGTCATTACTTGGTAAAGTAGACCAGATTCAGTTTGCTTAACGCCTTCAGTTTTAGCGAACTCAGCGCGGAAGTCATCACCCGCTTTCTTCACTTCGGCAGACTTTTCTGCCGCTTGTGCTTGCATCGTTTCAGCAACACGCTTGTCTAGAGCTTCAAGAGCTGCACGAGTCTCTTCTTCGTTAAGTGCCGTCTTCTCTGCGAATACGTCTTCGATACCTTGAAGAACCATCGCTTTGTCTAGGTTAATACCTAGCTCGCTTGGCTTATCAATGCTTGTGCTTAAGTAGTTAGCGAAAGATACACCGATTGCGTATGCCGCTTTGTCATCTTCTGTTTTAAAGTTTACTGCTGCAACTTTAACTTCTTCTACCTGTGGAGCTTCTGCCTTTGGTTCTTCTTTCTGACAACCAACTGCTAGCATAACCGTTGCGGCAAGCAGTGATACTTTTAAAACTGATTTCATTGAATTCTCCAATTAATGGCCAAGCCATTGGTTATTGTGCACAAATCTAATGATTAGATTGGTGTGAATACGTTAGTTATAACAATATACTAGTCATATGTCTTTCGACACAAACCGGATTATTGGATGTGATGCGAATATTTTTCCACTCATTGCTATGTACGATTGTCATCACCTTGTTAAATGGCTGCTTTTTCTTCCAAGATGATGACCAACGCTGGGAAATTGAACCCAACGGCGCCACCAGCTTTGCCCTAAGTAGAGATGGTCGCTTCGCGCTGCTCTACTCGCAGCAAAAACAGCTGCTCCTTTGGGATCTTGCCCAAAACAAAGAACTGGCTCAACTTGGTCCACAAGATCAATCCGAAAATCAAGTATCGCGTATTCGCATCTCTGACAATGGTCGCTTTGCCATTACCGCCAGTCAGATGAATTTCGCCGTTTGGGACTTATCTTGGACACAAGCTGAAGGGCTATGGTCGATTTCCGATGGCTTAATTCGCGATGTTGATATCTCTAGCAACGGTGAAAAAGTCCTGCTGGGCCTATCTAATGGCAAAGCTATCTATGTGGACTTAGTCACCGGACGCCGTCTGGAGTTCCTCGCTCACCGAGAAAAAGTTAATTCCGTCTCCCTATCTTCGAATGGGCGCTACGCATTATCAGGTGGTAACGACTATAAAGCTTACCTTTGGGATACCGAATCAGGCTTGGTATTGCGTACATTCGAGCATGAACAAAGAGTCGTACGAGTTGCCTTACAACGAGATGGAGAGCTAGCTTTTACCTCCGATGGAGGGAATCAAGCGATGATCTGGGATCTTGAGACAGGTGAACCTCAAGCTCAATTACAGAGCTGGTCTCGACAGCTAATTTTCTCCAGTGCTCGCTTTTCTGATGACGGCAGTATGTTGGTAACAGGTACGCCATCTAGCCAAGTGAGCGTGTGGAATACTCAAGATGGTAAACGCATTTCTCGCCACGACGCCGAGCCATTAAAAGATGCTCGCCCTCCTCGTGCGGTAGTGTATGATGCAGCCTTTGATGATAAGAACCGTGTGATATCGGGCACCTCTGCGGGCATTGCCCAAGCTTGGAATGTGGATTAAGAACGATGACAGAAAAGCGAGTTGAACAATTAGAAAGCCGCGTGAATGACCTAGAATGTCAGTTGGCTTTCCAAGAGCAAACCATTGAAGAACTTAATGAAGCGCTTAGCCAACAACAGATGTTGATCACGAGAATGCAAGACCAGATGAAGTTCGTGGTTGGCAAAGTAAAAAATATGGATGGCTCAAACCTCGCTGACGCATCAGAAGAGACGCCACCCCCACACTATTAAGTGCGGTTTAAAGATAACGAATTAATTCTAGCGACGCATATCGTTAGTTTCTCGTCCTCAATGTGTAAACACATTTCAGGACGGGACATAGAAAACTAAAAGGGCGACAGATACTTATCTGTCACCCTTTTGTTTGTTTAATCTGCGCTAATTCAACTAAAGTCAGTTAAGCCAATACAAACTTAGTCATCGGCATAAATTTTCACTTCCACGCAGCCATTAGTATCAACACTCGCACGGTACATTCCTGAACTGTTCATACCGAAATGAATATCACCTTGTCCATCGATAGCAATCAAGCCGCCTTCGCCACCCATGGTTTTCAGTTCACCTTGAATGATGTGTTCACAAGCCGTATGCACATCTTCCTTGAGATAACGCATTCTTGCCGCCACATCACTGGCAACCATCTTTCTAAGGAAGAACTCCCCCATGCCTGTTGTTGAAACGGCCACGTTGCCATTTTCAGCAACAGTGCCTGCACCGATGATTGGAGAATCTCCCACACGACCGTATTTTTTATTGGTTACGCCACCAGTGCTGGTTGCGGCTGCTAAGTTTCCGGCTTGGTCTAATGCGACCGCGCCAACCGTGCCGTACTTTTTATCATCTGGATATTTATCTGCTTGCTCTTCATCATATTTCGCTTCAGACAAAGCAAAAATACCTTTCTCTTTCATCGACTGAAGTTGGTCATAACGACGCTCAGTAAAGAAGTAATCTTGCTCGGTGAAAGTATGGTCATGCTCAAACGCAAACTTCTCGGCGCCTTCACCAATCAGCAGCACATGGTCGCTTTTAAGCATCACATCACGCGCAAGCTCAATTGGATTTTTGATATGGCGGACACCGGCAATAGCCCCCGCATCCATTTCACGACCGTGCATCACAGAAGCATCCATCTCAACAAATTCATCATGAGTCAGAACCGAACCTTTACCTGCATTAAAATGCGGACTGTCTTCCATCACTTTAACCGATGCAACCACTGCATCCAGAGCGTCACCACCCGATTGCAACACTTGATAGCCGGCTAAAACAGACTTTTCCAAAGCCTCGGTAATACCCGTTTTTAATTCATCGCTCATTTGCTCTCGTAAGATGGTGCCTGCACCACCATGAATGGCAATTGAAAAAGGCTGTGACATGCGAACTCTCCACTGACGTCGTCTTATAATGTTGTGCTATCAATACCACATCCATGGTTTGATGTCTGATAGCGAAAACCAAACTATTTACGAACGCTTAGATTTGCGGACACTAAGATTTACTGACATTTAGTTTGGTAGATGAAAAGCCAACTCAAAAAGCTAGCACCCTAAACGAAAAAAACCTCCACAAGGGAGGCTTTCAATATTCTTAAACTAAACCGTTAATTCGGTATTAGTGAGAACCACAGCTACCGCCGCCGCAGCAGCCGTCTTTTTTCTCTTCAGCGTGGTCATGGCCTTCGCCACCACAGCAACCACCTTCGTGATCATGATCGTGGTCGTGACCGCCACAGCCGCCTTCTTGGTGTACGTGACCGTGTTGAACTTCTTCTTCAGTCGCTTCACGAACCGCTACAACTTCAACGTCAAACGTTAGAGTTTGGCCAGCTAGCATGTGGTTACCGTCAACAACAACTTCGTCGCCATCTACTTCAGTAACTTCAACTGGGATTGGACCTTGGTCAGTATCCGCTAGGAAACGCATGCCAACTTCGATTTGCTCAACACCTTGGAATACGTCTGCAGGAACACGTTGAACTAGGTCATCGTTGTGCTCGCCGTAAGCGTCTTCTGGAGTAACAGTTGCTGAGAACTTGTCGCCAGCGACTTTGCCTTCAAGCTCTTTTTCAAGACCTGTAATTAGGTTGTTGTGACCGTGAAGGTAATCTAGTGGAGCTTCTGCAGTTGATTGGTCAACTACTACGCCATCTTCAAGTTTCACTTGATATGCAACACTAACTACTACGTTCTTTTCAATTTTCATGAGAGCTCCAAGGAGGTTTGGACTAAGCTCGAACAGTTGAGCTTAGGAAAAATTCTGTACCCGGATATTATGGGGATCAATTGACGAAACTCAATCACTCAGGCTTAAAAATACCGATCATTTCTTGATTCGCGTGTTCAGATTTCTCTACAGTTTTCGGTTTACGCTGTTCTGTGAAGTCACAATCGACACATTCCACCAACTCGATATTATTTTCAATCCACCAGCGGAGTGTGTCTTGAGTCTTGCAGCTTGGGCAGCTCGCTCCTGCGATAAAGCGTTTTTTCTGTTTCACGTTGATATCCTTTACTACTCTGGATTCGCAGTTCTTCCCATCTAGATCTATTAAAGACAAAGCAGAGACCACGTTTATTATTAGATTAGTTATCTAGACTTTTATTTCTATAGCTCAAGCATTAGTTATCACTTCAAGCTACTGCCAATAGTTTCGAGATTGGTGATCGTTTTCCATCTCGTGTCCAAAAATCTCTTCAAGCTCTTTGCGAGCCTCTTTCGCTCTTTGGGCTAACTCGGCATCTTCGTTATGCTGAGGCAGCAACTCTTTCAGCATACCATTATCCAGTTTCCTAAAGTGTGCTTCTGCTCGCTTCGCTTTATATGGATGCATGCCAAGTTCGGTCAATGTTTGACGACCTAAATCTAATGCCCCAAGGAAGGTTTCACGCGAGTAGTTGCTCACACCGTGGTTAAGTAATTGATACGCTTCAACACGGCTTCGAGCACGCGCTAAAATCTTTAACTGTGGGAAATGCTGCTTACACAAATCGACGGTCTTCATGATTTCATCAGGAGAATCGGTACATAACACAATGGCTTCTGCCTTGTCAGCTCCCGCAGCTCGTAATAGTTCAAGGTGAGTCGAGTCACCGTAAAATACCTTGTAGCCGAACTTCCTAAGGATATGTATTTGGCTGGCATCACTTTCAAGGACGGTGATACGAATCTTGTTGGCATACATCAGACGACCAATGATCTGACCGAAACGACCAAAGCCTGCAATAATCACTCGAGGGCTACGATCAACCACATCCGAAGACATCGCACTTTCACTGATTTGATTAAGCTGACGCGCAAAGAATCGGTCTTGCAGCTTAAGCATCAATGGCGTGGTCACCATAGAAAGGCTCACAACCACCAGTAAGAACGACACTTGGTCGCCGCTTAAGATGCCTTGTGCACTCGCCGCGGTAAAAATAACGAAGGCAAACTCACCACCTTGGCTAAGGATCATCGCCATTCGGCTGCGCGCTTTAGCTTGAGTGCCGAAGATACGATCCAGCGCATACAGCACCAAACCTTTCAATATGACCAGAGACGACACTGCGATAAGTATTGCGAATGGGCTTTCTGCCAATAAACCTAGGTTTACTGCCATACCCACAGAGATAAAGAACAGACCAAGCAGTAACCCTTTGAATGGGTCAATCGCAATTTCTAACTCGTGTCGATATTCACTTTCAGCCAGAAGTACGCCCGCCAAGAAAGTACCTAATGCCATCGACAAACCAATCTGCTGCATGATGACGGCAATACCAATCACCAATAACAGCGCTGCTACCGTGAACAACTCACGCACACCGCTCATGACTACATATCGGAACAGTGGTCTCAACAAGAAGTGACCACCGACAAGCAAGCCAATCACACCGCCTAGCATCCATAACATGTCAGCCCAACTGCCGCCCGTATTACCCGCAAGCAAAGGCAGCATCGCCAACATAGGGATTACGGCAATATCTTGGAAAAGTAATACCGCAAAGCCTGACTGCCCCGCTTCTTTGCCACCAAGCTCTCGCTCTTCAATAACACGCAAGGCAATAGCGGTCGAAGACAAAGCTAAACCCATACCGATGACTAAGCTAGTTTGCCAAGTTAAACCAAACATACACGCGATGGCGGTAATAATCAGAGTGGTGATCAGCACTTGCGCGCCACCGAGTCCTAGAATGGGGGCTCGCATCTGCCACAGTTTTTTCGGATTAAGTTCGAGACCAATCAAGAAGAGCAGCAGTACCACCCCGAATTCGGAGAAGTGTAGAATCGCCTCTACATCACTGATTAAACCAAGCCCCCATGGGCCAATCGCCACACCCGCTAATAAGTAACCGAGTACCGACCCTAATCCAGCGCGCTGTGCGATAGGAACCGCAACCACAGCAGCTGCTAAAAATATAACGCTACTTTGTAGAAAATCGTTAGTCAGAGCCATCATTCGCTCCTATATCTTGTAGCGGGTCTCGCAACCAATTTCGATACGCTTCTGCGTGTTGGTAACGCGTCATATCGGTGACATTTCGTGCCCAATGTAAAACCAAAGGGGATATCCAGTGCATCTGACACAAAGCAGCAGTTAGCTCGAATGGTTGCAAAATCTCTTGTAATGGATATTTATTATAGCCTGCGGCACCAAACGCCTCTTCTTTACCACCGGTAGTAATCACACTGCGCCAGTGTTTACCTTTAAGCGCACTTTGCTCACCAAACGCAAAACCCTTGCCTAATACTCGGTCAAACCACTCTTTAAGCAGTGATGGGCAGGAATACATAAACAAAGGGTGTTGGAACACGATCACATCATATTCAAGCAGCAATGCATGCTCAGAAGGCACATCAATAAAGAAGTCAGGATAGATGGCGTAGAGATCGTGGACTTTGACATTCCCAAGCGACTCTATCTTTTTAACCATGATCTGGTTAGCGATAGAGGTTTGCGGCTCTGGGTGCGCATAGATGACCAGCACCTTTGGCACGGGGTTGTCTGTCGAGGGAGTATTACTCATTCCTTTGAAACATTCCTTTGAAGGCTAAACGGTGGCAAGGCCACAAGAATTTAAGCAAAAGTTACTAATATGTTATTGGCATCATAACGCAAATTGCATTGTGATCGACTTTTATCTGGTTTCAGCCTACTATGCAGGCGTCTGTTCACCTCTAATTTCTATGCTATTTCAATTATGATTACTTTCTCTGATATTCAATTGCTACGCGGCGGTAAGCCACTCCTCGACCAAGCATCTGCGACTTTTCACCCTGGCGACAAGATCGGTTTGGTTGGTAAGAATGGCTGTGGTAAATCTACGCTGTTCGCCCTAATTAAGGACGAACTGTCTATTGATGCTGGCTCATTCAGTAAACCAGCCCATTGGGAAATGGCTTGGGTTGCTCAAGAAACACCTGCATTAGAAAGAACAGCAATTGAATACGTGATTGATGGCGACCGTGAATACCGTGGCCTTGAAGATCAACTTGAGAAAGCTGAACAAGCCGACAACGGCACATTAGTCGCAGAGATCCATGGCAAGATTGAAACCATTGGTGGTTATAGCATCAAGGCACGCGCGGCTGAGCTGTTAGACGGCCTGGGCTTTCGCCAAGAACAAATGACATGGAACCTGACTCAATTTTCAGGGGGTTGGCGTATGCGTTTGAACCTAGCGCAAGCCCTACTGTGTCGCAGTGACCTACTGTTACTCGATGAGCCAACCAACCACTTGGATTTAGACGCTGTAATGTGGCTAGAACGCTGGTTACAAAACTACCCAGGCACACTCGTTCTTATCTCACACGATAGGGACTTCTTGGATCCTATCGTCAACCGCATCGTGCATGTTGAAAATCAACTGCTCAATGAATACACAGGTAACTACTCGTCGTTCGAAACCCAACGAGCGCAAAAGCTAATTCTGCAACAAGCGATGTACCAAAAGCAGCAGAAACAAATGTCGCACATGCAGAGCTACATTGACCGTTTCCGTTATAAAGCTTCAAAAGCTCGCCAAGCGCAAAGCCGTATTAAAGCGCTAGAGAAAATGGAACAAGTACTGCCCGCTCAGTTTGACAACCCTTTCAGCTTTGAATTTAGAGAACCAGACGCACTACCAAACCCAATCATGATGATGGACGAGGTCTCTGCAGGTTACGATGACAATCTGATTCTAGAGAAGATTCGCCTAAACCTAGTACCGGGCAGCCGTATTGGTTTGCTTGGTCGAAATGGTGCAGGTAAATCGACGCTGATTAAGCTGCTTTCAGGTGAACTGAAACAACAAGGTGGCGAGCTAAGCTATTCGCAAGGCGTTAAAATGGGTTACTTTGCCCAACACCAATTAGAGACGCTGCACCCGGAAGAGACACCACTTCAGCACATGATGCAGATTGCGCCAAAACACACCGAGCAACAACTGCGTGACTACCTAGGTAGCTTTGGCTTCCAAGGTGAAAAAGCGCTCGATAAAGTGGCACCGTTCTCTGGTGGTGAAAAAGCGCGTTTAGTTTTGGCGCTACTGGTATGGCAAAAACCGAACCTGTTGCTACTCGATGAACCAACCAACCACTTGGATCTCGATATGCGTCAGGCACTAACGTTTGCATTGCAGACGTTTGAAGGCGCGATGGTTATCGTATCGCACGACCGCTACCTACTTCGTGCCACTACTGATGATTTATACCTTGTACACGACCGTCAAGTTGCACCGTTTGATGGTGACCTTAGCGATTACTACAAGTGGCTAACCGAACAACAGAAAGTTGAGCGAAAAGAAGCACAAGCATTGGCACCAGCAAAAGATGGCGCCAACAGTGCAGCAGCAAAAAAAGATCAGAAACGTAAAGAAGCAGAGTTCCGGAAACTAACGGCACCCATTCGTAAAAAGCTGACTCAATTTGAAAAGCAGATGGATAAATTAACGTTGGCTCTTGAAGAAGCCGAGCAAGAATTATCCGATACTTCACTGTATGAAGCTGAAAATAAGGCTAAACTGAATAAAGTACTCGCTCTACAAGCGAGCAGTAAGTCACAGCTAGAAGAAGTTGAAATGGATTGGATGTCCACTCAAGAAGAGCTTGAGCAGATGGAACTGGATATGGATAGCTTATGAGCCCAGAGCACGCACCAATATCACTAACACTGGAACGACTATGGCAATTTAGCCTTCAGTATTACAGTGTGCGCGGTGTTAAGGATGCGTGCTTAGCTTTGCAAAACCAATTCCATGGCAACGTCAATCTACTGCTGCTTCTCAAATGGCTTGATGAGCAGCAACTCTCTTTCGCTGAGGAGGAGTGGCACAAGGTGCAACAATGCTTAAGTCGCTCTGAAACCTTGCTTCATAGTTATCGAGAGCTGCGTAAACACCTCAAAGCACACGTTGTTGATTCACTCTACCGTGAAGCCTTACAATTTGAGCTGCAGCTTGAGAAACAACAGCAATCCGATCTCGTCGACTGCATTAAGTCTCTTCAACTTACTGCGAACCAACAATCACCGCTCGCTTTGCAGTACTGTCGTTTATTAGGGGCGGAAAATCTCTACGACGCTTTTTCTGAACCAGCACCACAGCCCTAACGCATTTCCTTTTCCTTTTATTCAATCAAGCTCCAAGCTTAACTGCGCTCTCTCGCTACCATGATCGCATGCTGACTAAAACACATTTGGGGGAGTCTTTAATACGCCCAACCTTGATATTATTCAACCAGTTACCCATCGCCTGTTTTGGTCGATCATATCAGTGAAACCCTTGCACTTATGCTAAGAATCAACCAAGCTCAAATAAAAACGTGGGCGTTTCGCTAAAAGCTCAACACTTTATCAAAGCCCATAAAAGAAGCATGGACTGTTTTTATGACAATATTTACCGCTGCCGCTGGCCTATCGAATCCACATTTACAAACCTTAGTGCCAAGATTTATTAGAAAGCAGGCGTTGTTTGCTCCTCAATGGCAGACCTTAGAAACTCCCGACGGCGATTTCCTAGACCTTGCATGGAGTGAATCGCCAGACAGTGACACGCCAAGCAATGATGATAAAAGTAACAAGCCAATATTCGTTCTATTCCACGGATTAGAAGGGAGCTTTGAGAGCCCTTACGCCAACGGGCTGATGAATGCATTTGCTAAAGATGGTTGGCTATCAGTGATGATGCACTTTAGAGGTTGCAGCGGAAAACCAAATCGCTTGGCTCGTGCATACCATTCAGGTGAAGTTGAAGATGCGCGCTTTTTCCTAAGGCATCTGCACGCGCAGTTCCCCAACAACCCCAAAGTTGCAGTTGGTATCTCTTTGGGTGGTAACATGCTGGCGAATTATTTGGCTGAGTATGCAGACGACCCATTGCTGTCGGCGGCGACCATAGTATCAGCTCCATTTGACTTGGCTTGTTGTTCTAGTCGCATTGAGCAGGGCTTCTCCAAGCTCTATAAGAAGTATCTACTCAACTCTCTAAAATCAAACGCCTTGAAAAAAGTTAACCTGCTACAGGAAAAGCTGGGGGTCACAGCGGAAACCATTAAGAAGATCACCAAACTGTATGAGTTTGATGAACAAATTACGGCGCCTCTGCATGGGTTCAAAAATGCCCAAGATTATTATGCACAATGCTCCGCACTGCCTAAACTCAAGAAGATCAAACTACCAACTCAGATCATTCATGCCAAGGACGATCCTTTCATGACCGATGATGTGATTCCAAAGTTCGTTCTGCCTGATAACATCGATTATCGACTGTTTCAAAAAGGCGGTCATGTGGGGTTCATTACTGGCAGCACACTCAAGCCAAGATTTTGGTTAGAAGAAGCATTACCCGCCTACTATGAAAGTCTACAAGATTCGGCATAATGACGAGCCTTAGTAAATAGCAGTAAAGATATTACTAAGCTCACTCATTTCTACAACAATAAACCTATCCATGAACATAAAAGAGAGAAGTATTTATGATCATCCCGTGGCAAGACATTGCGCCAGAGACACTGGAAAACCTCATCAAAGAATTCGTACTGCGTGAAGGTACAGACTATGGTGACGTAGAAGTTTCACTGCAAAACAAAATTGACCAAGTGAAACATCAATTAGCCTCAGGAGAAGTGAGTATCGTGTTTTCTGAACTGCATGAAACCGTTGATATTCAAGTCACAAAACGCTTCTAAGCTGCGCTCATAAAGGAGCCGTGTTATAGTGGTAAACGATTGCTAACAAGTAAGTTACTCAAAAGACAAGGGTTGTCATGTCCGCTAAACATCCAATTATTGCGGTGACGGGTTCATCTGGAGCCGGCACCACCACTACCTCAGAAGCCTTCCGAAAAATGTTCAATATGATGGACGTGAAGGCAGCTTGGGTTGAAGGGGATAGTTTCCATCGCTTCACTCGACCAGAGATGGATGTCGAGATCCGTAAGGCGCGCGAGCAAGGTAAGCACATCAGCTACTTTGGTCCACAAGCTAACGATTTTGGTGCATTAGAAGATTTCTTCCGTCAATACGGCAATGAAGGCACGGGAAAAGTCCGTAGCTATCTGCATACCTTCGATGAAGCCGTGCCTTACAATCAAATGCCCGGCACCTTTACGCCATGGCAAGAGATCCCTGAAAACTCGGATGTGATGTTCTACGAAGGTCTTCACGGTGGCGTAGTCGATGGTGACATCAATGTTTCTCAACACGTCGATCTGCTTATCGGCATGGTACCTATCGTAAACTTGGAGTGGATCCAGAAATTCGTTCGTGACACACGCGATCGTGGTCACTCTCGCGAAGCGGTGATGGATTCTATTGTTCGCTCAATGGATGATTACCTTAACTACATTACCCCGCAGTTTTCGCGTACTCATATCAACTTTCAGCGTGTCCCTACCGTAGATACATCAAATCCACTGAATGCAAAAGGGATCCCAAGTTTAGACGAAAGCTTCGTGGTTATACGTTTGCGCGGCATCAAAAACGTCGATTTCCCTTACCTGTTGGCTATGATTGATGGCTCATTTATGTCACGTCATAACACGCTTGTGGTGCCAGGAGGTAAGATGAGTTTTGCTATGGAGCTCATTGTAAGGCCAATTCTACAACAACTAATCGAAACCGGGAAAATAGGCTAACAAAACAACATTCTGGTTGATTACTTTTCATACCGTGATCATGTGCACAATTTTGCGTAAAAAATCGTAGCTTGGTCACGATTAAAATCAAGAAATAGTACCTGAAAAAGGATACTATTCTTAAACGAAACACAAGATAGCTTGCAGCACTCAACGAGTGCTCTTATCCTAGCTAGGTCAATTCAGGCTTAGCTAAAATATGGAAAGCGGCAAGCATACCCTGCAGAGGAAGTAAGATATTATGGTTCTAGGTAAACCCCAAACCGATCCAACATTAGAGTGGTTCCTTTCACACTGTCATATTCATAAGTACCCTTCAAAAAGTACTTTGATTCATGCTGGTGAAAAGGCAGAGACCTTGTACTACATCGTTAAAGGTTCTGTGGCAGTTCTTATCAAAGACGAAGAAGGTAAGGAAATGATTCTTTCTTACCTAAACCAAGGCGACTTCATCGGTGAGCTTGGCTTGTTCGAAGAAGACCAAGAGCGTACTGCATGGGTTCGTGCAAAATCTCCTTGTGAAGTAGCTGAGATTTCTTTCAAGAAATTCCGTCAACTTATCCAAGTGAACCCAGATATTCTAATGCGTCTTTCAGCGCAAATGGCAAACCGTCTACAAGTAACTAGCCAAAAGGTTGGTGACTTAGCGTTCCTTGACGTAACAGGTCGTATCGCTCAAACGCTACTAAACCTAGCAAAACAGCCAGATGCAATGACTCACCCTGACGGCATGCAAATCAAGATCACTCGTCAAGAGATTGGCCAGATTGTTGGTTGTTCTCGTGAGACCGTAGGTCGTATCTTGAAGATGCTAGAAGAGCAGAACCTAATTTCTGCACACGGTAAGACTATCGTGGTATACGGCACTCGTTAATCTCGATTAACTGAGCCAAAAATTTGAAAGCCATCAAATGCGAATTTGGTGGCTTTTTTATTTTCTAAATATCTAGAGAACAGATGCGGAAGCAAAGTTAGAAATCGGACTTCACTATTCTAAAGTATCTCGAAGCGAAGCGTACCCGCACCTCTAGGGCAAAGCCCGTGCTCGTACCTTTCTTTAACCGTTGGTGCTTTCAAAGATCTTGTCAGCTGATGCCGCAACAAATCCGGTATAAAGCTCACCATTGGCCACCGCATAACGCTTAGCAAACTCATAGAAGCCTCCAGGAATCATCTCATTGCCTTCAACAAATGAAACTGGGACTTTGTCTGCCATGGTTGATGATTGCTCTAATAAGACCTCTGGAGAGCCTTTCACCTCACCACCTGACGCATTGATAGTGAATCCCGACTCATTCAGATAGTCATTCACGGCCTGCACTTCATCAAACTTATTTAACTGGTTCACACTCACCGTAAAGTGGTTTGCACCGTAGCCATGAGCTGCGAGCCAAGAAGCGTATTCACTCTCTTTTGCTAGTACTTGGAAATCTGCGAAATTCAAATCCCAAAGACGACCACCAAACAAGAATTCATGACCTTGAAGCTTACTTGCGTCAACTTGCTCAACCAACTTAGCAACGATCTGTTGCAGGTCACTTGAACACTCTTCTACCTTCAACTCACTAATGAACACTTTTGGTTGGTTTGGATCTGGGTGCTCGTAGTGCTTAGCCACTAGCTTCTTGCTCTCAAATAAGTAATCGCCACACGCCTTGTAACCTAATTCAAGGAAAGGTTTAGCCAATGTTTCAATACCTAGCGGTGCAACATTGAAAGTTCGCAGTGCAATATGATCATTAATCAGGGCTTCGTCTTCTTTCAGCAGATGATGAACTTTCTCAGCCGATGGGCAAAGCCTGTGAATGTAATCGTCCCATAGTGATTTAAAGAGTAGATCGGGCGTCATGGTGACTCCTTGTCAGAGGTTCTAGCAAGCTAGTAATTTGGATTAGAGAGGGAGAGGCTGGACACAGAGTCAGCAGCCATCAGCCTGTGACATACTTGTTCTATTATTATCTACCGCCCAATCTAGGTGTTGGACGTGATGGAAAAAGGAAGCGATAACACCACTTCCTTATTACACAATTAACCAATGAATCTGTTATTCATGAACCTAGAGCTCATAAGCTTGTGATTCATCAAGTTATAGCTTAAAAGCCAAAACTACAGCTCAATACCTGGGCTAAACGTAGCTGGTAGTTGAGTCTCACCACCTTCCATTGACGCCATAGGGTAAGCACAGTAGTCAGCCGCGTAGTAAGCACTTGGGCGTAGGTTGCCTGAAGCACCAGGACCACCAAATGGTGCATCACCACTTGCGCCTGTTAGCTGGCGGTTACGGTTAACAATGCCCGCACGGATATGGTCAACGAAGTATTCCCACTCTGAATCGTCTGTTGAAACTAAGCCTGCAGACAAACCAAAACGTGTGTCATTAGCCAGTTCAACCGCTTGCTCTAGTGACTGGTAACGAACCACTTGCAGTAATGGACCGAAATACTCTTCATCTGGCAGTTCGGCAATGTTGGTTGCATCGATAATCCCCGGAGAAACAAACGCCGCTTCGCCCGCTTTTGCTTCAACTAGGCTTACACCACCGAGTGATTGCAGATTAGCTTGCGCGTCCAGAATGAACTTAGCCGCAGCTTCGGAGATTTGTGGTCCCATGAAGGGTGCAGGCTCAGCGAATGGCTGATCAACACGAATCTTCAAGGTAGCCGCAACGAGCTTATCGAGCAGTTGATCACCCTTCTCGCCAACAGGAACATACAAACGACGCGCACATGTACAACGTTGACCAGCACTGATGAAAGCCGATTGGATAATGGTATAAACCGTCGCGTCAGCATCACCAAATTGGTCACTGATTACCATAGGGTTGTTGCCACCCATCTCTAGCGCCAGCATCTTGCCCGGTTGACCTGCGAATTGACGGTGAAGGATATGACCGGTATTAGCACTGCCCGTAAATAGCACGCCATCAAGACCTTTAGCATCGGCTAGTGCGATACCTGTCTCTTTAGCGCCTTGCACTAGGTTGATCACGCCGGCTGGAAGGCCAGCTTCTTGCCATAGCTTCATCGCAAACTCACCAGTCCAAGGTGTCTGCTCTGACGGCTTAAATACCACGGTATTACCCGATAGCAGTGCTGGAACAATATGACCATTAGGTAGGTGACCAGGGAAATTGTAAGGGCCAAATACCGCCATAACGCCTAATGGACGATGACGCAGTACGATTTGGTTACCTGCCGCTTCACGCGAAGCTTCACCAGTACGTTCGTGATATGCACGAATAGAGATAGCGATCTTGCCCGCCATCGCGCCCGCTTCAGTACGAGTTTCCCAAATCGGTTTACCCGTCTCTTTTGCAATAATCTGTGCTATCTCTTCGCTGTTCTCTTTTACCTTCTCAGCAAAGTTCAACACGATCGCTTCACGCTCTGCAAAGCTCAGTTTCTTCCAAACTAAGAACGCATCACGAGCCGCTGCTACTGCAGATTCAACCTGCGCTGGTGTTGCACTATCGCCTTGCCACACGACTTCATTGTTGTATGGGCTTACTGATGTCATGGCGTCGCCTTGACCTGCCACCCACTGTCCTGCTATCCACTGAGTCATACTTCTATCCTTAAAATCTTCGACAGATAATCGCCGCTCTTATTGAGCCAACATACGAACGAATTCGCCTTCTTTTACTTCAAGAGCGCTTGCTACTTCAGATGATAAAATCACTGTGTCGCTTGCTTGGTCATACGCGCCTTTCGCGGCTACTGCGCGGAAGTTCTCAAATGAGGTATTACCAATTAGGAAGTCTTTAGAGCTGGAGTGCTCTGCAATTTTCACCTGAGCTCGAATCGCATGACGCACTGATTCAATGTTTCTTAAATCACACTCAACCGTTGGGCCTGCATCAAAGATGTCGACATAACCACGGTTAGTGAAACCTTCACGTTCCAACAGCTTAAGTGCTGGGCGTGTATTATCATGTACCTCTCCAATCACCGCCTGAGCTTCTTTGCTCAGTAGGTTCACGTAGATAGGCAGCTTTGGCATTAGGTCAGCAATGAAGCCTTTCTTACCGATACCAGTGAGGTAATCTGCAAGCGTGAAATCAATTGAGAAGAAGTGCTCTTGCAGCCATTGCCAGAAAGGTGAGTTACCTTCCGCATCCGATACACCACGCATCTCAGCAAAAATCGTTTTCGAGAAACGCTCTGGGTGCTCAGACATGATCAGGAAGCGACACTTCGACATCAAACGACCATTCAATCCACCACGGAAAGCTGGACGCAAGAACAGTGTGCAGATCTCACTGCATCCGGTGTAGTTGTTACCGAAAGTCAGCAGCTTAACGACGTTATTCACGCCAAGCTTTTGCGATGAGTGAACCACTTTGCTGATGTGGTAAGAGTAAAACGGAACATCCCAGCCAATTGAGGCTTCGATGCCTGTGGTACCTGCGACTTCTCCCGTTTCAGTGTCGAAGCCAACCATTAGGTAGCCTTCATCACCGGGTTCAGTCACGTCTTGTTTGGCAAAACTGTATTCAGAGTGAGTAATTCGGTTAGTTAACAGTTCTTCGTTAACCGGAAGAGATGTGAATCCGTGACCAGATTCAACCGCGCAGGTATGCAGCGCATCGTAATCAGATAATTTTATTGGGCGAACAACTAGCATCAATATTCCCTCCAGATGCAAAACAGGCCCAAAACCAGAAGCTTGGGCCTTTAGCAGTACGTCATGGGATCGCTCTAATGGCGACCATCCTATGACGCCGCTCAGGCTAAACTAACATAGCGATTGCTTTGTCTAGTTTTGATAAACCTTCTTCAATTTCTTGTGTAGTAATAACCAGTGATGGTGTGAAACGAACCACGTTTGCACCCGCAACCAGTACCATCAAGCCTTGTTCACCTGCTGCTACTAGTACATCACGAGCACGACCTTGCCATGCTTCATTAAGCGCAGCGCCTAGCAATAGGCCTTTACCGCGAACTTCACTGAATATTTGGTATTTGTCGTTAATCTTAGCTAAACCATCACGGAATAGTGCTTCGCGTTCTTTCACGCCAGCCAACGTTTCAGGTTGGCTTACTACGTCAACAACGGCTTCAGCAACGGCACACGCCAGTGGGTTACCACCGTAAGTAGAACCGTGCGTACCGACTTTTAGGTGTGTTGCAAGTTCAGACGTTGTTAGCATTGCACCGATAGGGAAACCGCCACCTAGTGATTTCGCTGTGCTTAGGATGTCAGGTGTTACACCTAGACCTTGGTAAGCGTAAAAGTTACCGGTACGGCCATTACCTGTTTGCACTTCATCAAAGATAAGCAGCGCATTGTGTTTGTCACACAGTTCACGAACCGTGTTCACGAACTCAGATGTTGGAGAGATGATACCGCCCTCGCCTTGCAGAGGTTCCATCATGATTGCACATGTGCGATCTGAGATGTGCGCTTCTAGCGCGGCAATATCGTTGTAAGGCAGGTGAGTTACATCGCCCGGTTTAGGACCGAAGCCATCAGAGTAAGCCTCTTGACCACCCACAGTTACAGTAAAGAAAGTACGACCGTGGAAACCTTGTTTGAATGCAATGATTTCAGATTTCTCAGGACCGTGAACATCCGCTGCCCAACGACGAGCTAGCTTCAATGCGGCTTCGTTCGCTTCAGCACCAGAGTTGGCAAAGAATACTTTTTCTGCAAAACATACGTCTGTTAACTTCTTCGCTAGACGTAGTGCAGGTTCGTTGGTCATTACGTTACTTAAATGCCAAATCTTGTTTGCTTGCTCAGTAACTGCGTTAACCATTGCTGGGTGACAGTGACCCAAACAGCTCACAGCGATACCACCAGCAAAGTCGATATACTCTCGGCCTTGTTGGTCCCAAACGCGTGCGCCTTCCCCTTTTACTGGGATCATTTCCATTGGGTTATAACAAGGCACCATCACCTCATTAAACAGACTACGTTCTACTTTTTTTTCCACTGTCATCGTACATTCCTTCTCGATACCGCAAGCTTCGCAAATAAGCGTACTGGTTCATAAGTGAGACAAAGATATTTTCTCTCGCCACAATCCCGCTGCAGCATTATATTTACATTTAATTAACGTTTTCAATAGTAGATTATTCTTTAGCCATCCCTAACAACCAGCTAAACGTCACTACCTATGACTATTTATGCATCAATTAATCTGTTTTATGAAGCTTTTTTTACCTAAACGCATAACCAGTAATAGCAAAGCCTTACTGGCATTGCGGTATATAGGGTTCGAGACGAAATAAGGCGAATAATTTTGCATAGGCTAAAAACTTAGCCTGAAGAGAGAGAAATGTTATAAAAAGTGATCGGCGTCAGAGGAGTAAGAGACGCGTAGCGCCCGAATTTAAACGCTTAACGAATGGGGTAACAGGTTTAACTGGCTTATTTAGACGCAGAAAGAGTCAAATTTAAACACTCAGCGTGCTAGGAAGTTAGCGAGAAGCTGGTGTCCTTGCTCTGTTTTAATCGACTCAGGGTGAAATTGTACCGCATCGATCGGCAAGGTTTTGTGTTGATAACCCATGATTTCATCCATGCTGCCATCTTCGAATTCCGTCCAAGACGTCAGTTCAAAGCAGTCAGGTAGTGTGCCATTTTTCACCACTAGAGAATGGTAACGTGTCACGGTTAGAGGGTTGTTGAGCCCTTGAAAAACGCTCTTGCCATTGTGGCGGATTGGAGAGGTTTTACCGTGCATCACTTGTCTGGATCGCACTACTTCACCACCAAAGACTTGGGCAATGGCTTGATGGCCAAGACACACACCTAAGATTGGCAACTTACCCACGAAGTGTTCAATGACTTGCAGAGAGATTCCCGCATCATCTGGCGTACAAGGGCCTGGCGAGATAACAAGATGGCTAGGATTTAGCGCTTCAATACCCGCAATATCAATCTCATCGTTGCGAACAACTTTCACAGTGACCCCTAACTCACAGAAATACTGATACAAGTTATAGGTAAAAGAGTCGTAGTTATCGATGATAAGTAACATGGGTCGAAATCGTTTGCTAAATACTAAATGATTGGAAGATATAGGGGCGGTATTGTGCAATATAAAGCAAGAAAGGCAAGTGAAAATGATAAAAAGAAAATCAGCTTTCGCTGCCCTGATAACTTTACACTACAAATTCATAAACGTTACTGGCAATGAAGTCAGAGTGATCCACCTTGTCTTCTCAAGACATAGATGTCTCCCATCCCTGCCAAAGTTCCCATAAAAATTAAAACCTTATAAGTTGCGGGTTTTTTATGACATAGTTCTTTTTTTGTGAAAAATAACAACTCAATGAATAATTGTTTGAGTTATCATTAGCGTGAATTTACTGACCTTTAATAGAAAAATGAAAGAGAACAAGCTCGTCTACCTAATTCGTTACATACCGACTATAACTGTGGTTCTATTCTCTATTATCGTCTTTTCGTTATCGGTCAATGATAGTTATCGACGAACCAATCAAGAAATCACTCACATAGAGTCCGACATTGTTGAAGAAAAAAAAGCCTATTTAAAATCTCAAGTCAGCTATGTCAACAAGCAGCTCAACTACTTAGAAGAAACAACAATAACCACACTACGCGACAGTATAAAAACTCATACTCTCCGCACTCACTCGATACTAAATCAACTGTACAAAGACAACCCACAATTAAGTGAACAAGAGTTTACAACCTTGGTTCGTTCGAGTTTGAAAAACTACAGATTCAATGACGGTCGTAGTTACCCTTTTATTTACCACCATGATGGGACTGTTATTTTCCACCCTATATTTCCTAGCTCCCAAGGAGCTTCCCGATGGGACTATAAAGATGCTAAAGGACACTTTATTGCTCAGGAATTAACCAAGAAAGCAATTAAAGAAAAGGAAGGCTTTCATAAATGGTGGTTTATAAAGCCGAATACATTCGCAAAACAGTATGAAAAAATCGGCTATATCGTTAATTTCTCGCCATATAATTGGTATATAGGTACGAGTGACTTTATTACAGATGTCCAGGCAGACATTCAAAGTGACGTGCTCGAATGGTTAAGTCAGCTTCAAATTGGTCAACAGAGTAACTTCTACGTTATCGACACTAAAGGCGATGTGCTAGCTCATACCACCCCTAGCTTTATTGGCACTAATATCCATAACATTCAAAACATACACTTCCGCACTCAAGCAGTCGCGCTGTTGGAACAATCGGATGTCTATGTTAGACACTTAGCTGCCGACAATCACTCGTTAGAAAACCTTAGTTATGTCATCAAAAATAGTACTTGGGGCTGGACGATAGGCGCGAGCTTTAGTGTCACTGCATTAGAAAGACTTGTAGCTAAAAAAAATGCCGAGTTGATTGAAAAAAGAAATGATGAGCTCAATCGCTTAGCACTCATGTATAGCATAGTCGTTCTATTAGTCGGACTACTCTCATATTATGTAAGCACTCTAGTTTCTCGTCGCTTTGAATCTTATCAAGCTGAAATTCAATCTGACTTTGAAAAGCTCTGTACTGCAAACAGCACGCTGAATCACTTTGCTAATCATGACCAACTGACTGGGCTTTTTAATCGACACTTTTTTGAAGTCTATATGGAGAAAGAGCTGGCCAAAACTCAATCAGATGACGATAAATTTCTTGTCTGTTTTATTGATGTAGATAACTTTAAAAACATCAACGACTACTACGGACACAGTGTTGGAGACGAACTCTTAATACAGATATCTCAAACGCTTAAAAAAGTATGCCCTAATTTTTCAGAAGTGTTCCGGTTTGGAGGTGATGAATTTATTGTTACTTTCCCTGCTCTAAACAGCCTAAAACAGGCAGAAAGCGTCATGAAACTATTTCATGATGAGCTTGCGACCAAGTATCAATGCTTTGAGCATGAATTTGATATCAGTTTTAGCTTAGGTGCCGCCTTGTATCCCGATCACGGTCGCACTGTCGATGAGTTACTCGCAAGCTCTGATATTATGCTCCATTCTGTGAAATCAGAAGGCAAAGCAAACTGTGCTATTTTCTCATCAAAAACCTCTGCGAAAAATCAACGTAAGTTTCTGATTGAAGACAATTTACTGACCGCTATAGAAAGAAGAGAAATTTATTTAGATTATCAGCCTCAGTATTGCTTACAGTCTGGAAGGTTATGGGGAATCGAAGCGCTAGCTCGATGGAAAAGCCCAACATTGGGTAACGTTTATCCTGATGAATTTATCTCCGTCGCTGAAGTCAGTGGTCATATACGCGCATTAGGTTGGTATTTTATTGAATTAGCCTACCAACAGTATTCAGAACTCGATTTTCCAGACGATGCGCCTATTTTACTGGCACTGAACTTATCACCCGTTCAAATTGGTGAAACAAACTTTGCTGAAAATATCATAAAAATAACAGAGCGCTACGGTATAAACCCATCCCATATATGCCTAGAAGCCACCGAAGGCATCATGCTAAAAAATCCGGAAGAGGTAGCAAAAGTTGCGTATCAACTTCGTAGTAAAGGGTTTCACTTGGCCTTAGATGATTTTGGTACTGGGTACTCTTCGTTGAAGTATTTGTCATTACTTCCTATTCATGAAATTAAAATAGATCGTAGCTTTATTTGGCAACTTTCAGAATCGAATACCGCTCATGAACTATTAAAAAGCATTGTCGCAATTGGGCGGTCTACAGGAACAAGAACCGTCGCTGAAGGTGTCGAAACCATTGAACAACTAGAATATGTTAAACAATATGGATGTGACATTGTCCAAGGGTACTTATTTTCAAAACCGGTATCACTGGAAAAAGCAGTACAAATACGCCAATACGACCTTGAAAAGATGGAATCATACCAATCACAGTAAGTAAGTGTTCAAAAATAGCGCAGGAAAAAAGCTTGAGAACAAGGCGGATTTTTTTGATAAGTAGTTATTCTACAATCAAAAAATCTAACGACGTTATCTAGATTTTTAACAAGCTAGGGTGAACAGTTATTTACTACGATTGGTATCAATGAGTAGCTAAAATATAAACCGCTACCTATAGGTAGCGGTTTATTATGACTCAAAAAGCCTTATTACTTACGACGACGCCACATTGCTAAGCCAAACAATGACATCAGTGCACCGAAACCAAACGAACCACCGACTTTAAGCTCAAGAACTGCCGGATCATGATCCGATGAACGGAAGTGATCTTGGTACTTCGGCAGATCACCTTTGAACTCTTCGTTGTAATCAAGCAACTTCGATTCACCGCCGTTGATGTGCCAGTCAGTCGCATCCACCACCATGTCTTTCAGGCTGTCGCTGATCAACAGGTGATCCAAAGCGCCAACCTCATCATTGTATGAGTAGCTCCAGCTGTCTGGGTGCTTTTGAGCCACAGCATTAATGTAGCCGTAGTTCTTAGTAATCACCGCACCGTTATCACCAAACTGCTCGACACCGTCAATGTAGGTGTTACGCGCCGCTTTGATTTGCTTACCGTATTTCTCTTCAGAGTAATCCGTCAGTACCAGCATTGGGTCTTCCATGCCGTACGAGTTCATATCACCCAGAATCACTTTATGGCCTTTGATGCCGTCTAGCGCTTCACCCAATGCAACAGCAGCTGCAACACGGAAGTTCTCACATGAACCTTGCTTGTCGGCATCAACGCCACCTTGACCGCCCTGTTCGACAGGGGCTGCATCTTCCCAACACTTAGAACCTTTCGATTTAAAGTGGTTAATCGCAACGGTGAGTTTCTCTTTGGTGCCTTTGACTTTAAAAGTTGGCGCCAATGAGTCACGTTGATAGTTCTTACCGTCTTCAATCACCTTGCCAGAATCGTCTAACACTTCTGGCGCTTGTTGGCTTGGCATCGCGATAACACGGCGGTCTTTAAGCTTAACCACTTTCTTACGGTAAATAACACCTGTTGTAATGACGTCAGTACCAATCGAGTCCATCTCGTCGGTCACGCCATCTTCGTTAGAGTCCACGGCCACAAAGGTATAACGGTCTTTCTTACGCTCAATGCGATCATTCAGTTGGTTTACAAGCTGCTGAATGGCAGAGCCTTCACCAAAACCGTTGTTCTCAATTTCCATCAAACCAATGATGTCGGCATCTAGACGAAGAATCGCGTTCACAATCTTCTCTTGCTGCATCTCAAACTCAGTGATGGTGTTCGCGCCACGGTTGTTGCCGTGTTGGTTCGCGTCACCGCCAAATGGAGAGTTAAAGTAGTTCAATACGTTGAAGGTCGCGATACGTAGATCACCTTCATCCATATCAGGCTTGTCAGTACGTGGGTCATTTCGGACAAAGTTCTCAGCCGAGATCTGGTTGGTTGTCACTAAGCGATACTCGCCGTAGCTGTAAGTCAGCACGCCTTCTAGGCCAACAATGGTGTCATCAATACGGATGTAGTCTTCTGTTGAACCATCTTGGTCAATATCGGTACGGCCAAAGTCTGGGTAGAAAGGAACCTGTCCGTCACCGGCTTTTTGATCGGTTTCAACAAAAAGACGGCGGTCTGCGTTATCTTCTGTTTGTTGTTTCGCGTCTTCAGAACCTGCTGCGAAAAGCTGGTTCGGTTGCATGTTAATACGCTCATGCGCCAGTACCATGTTGTTACGACGACCTGCGTAGTCATAACCAAAGGTACGAGTGACACGCATATCAAGCGCTTCCGTCGTTTTCACCAACATGCCTTCGTAGCGTTCAAGCGTTGCAGAGAAGTTCTCATCACTGTCTAGAGCTTCAATCGCCGTTGCTTCAGGCGCTTGTTGTTCGCCCTGTTTTAGCCATTGGTTGTTTTCAACTTTAAGCTGAGTATGGCTGTAGTATTCTTGAACCTTACCTTTCACACACACCACATCGCCCGCAGCCAGCTCTGAGCTAGATTGATTGGTGTGAATAAATAGGCCTTCAGAAGTGCTTGAATTGAAGTCGTCATCAAGTGCTTGCAGGTAGAAACCTTTGGTTATGCCTGTAGTCACCGCACTCACAACACCTTTGACGAAATACTCATCGTCAGTGATGTAAGGATAGCCATCAATGAACGGTGATGTTGCGCCCTCACCTTGGATCTCTTGAATGGTGGTGAATACTGGGTCAGAGCCATCCTGTGTACAAGTGAACGCTTCTGGCAGTTCAACACTGTCTAGTGAACCTAGCCCTTCAATGTTGTCTTTTGGTAGCGATACCCATTGCGAAGCATCAAACGTCGCAGAAGGTGTTTGTGTCGCACGAACCAAAGTAACATCTTTGCCCCAGTCCACATCGCCCATCAAACCAACAACATCATGTACCGAACCATCTGAATTCAAGATAGCCAGCGGGTCGTCACCGTTATGGTTAGCGATGGAAGCATTAATGATGTCAGCTTTAGCTTTAATCTCATCACTCGCACTAGAGTGTGCGACAACAAGCACCTCACCGGGCGCTAAAACGTGGCCATCCAAAGGTAAAGTGGCGCCCCATGATCCGTTGCCGTTCGCTGATTTCGCCAGTGAATAACCATCTAAATTAATACTGCTATCGCCGTTATTGGCAATCTCAACCGCTTTGTTATAGCTGCCGCCTTCCACATATTGTGAAATAAACAAATCAGCATGTGCACTTGCCGTTAGCAAGCTACCAATTGCCACTGCTAGCAATGAAGGTTTGTGTAAAAGAGCCATCCGTTTCACCTGAGTACATTGATTTATAGTCACTGCCATCTATGGGCAGTCATGTATTTTGTGGTAACTATCAGGTTTATTTATGAAAGGAATAAGTCAGTTGGCAAGAAAATGAGGAACTTATCACTTTGGAATCATCAATTGTTTGGCACGTTATATATTTCCAACACAAATAGAAATGAGCTGAATTTTATAAACTTAAAAACCCATTAACAGGATCGTCTGCACAGCATTAATATTATGAATATGTTAGCTAGATAATGCTTAAATTATCAATTCAAACAAGAGATTTACTGGGAAGGTAAATGGAGCGGGCAATAAAAAGCCCAAAGTAAACAAAGTCACTTTGGGCTCAAATTCTCAAGCGAGTTATTTTAGTTCACTCTATGGGCGAGTTACAAAACCTACCGCTTCGTATGCTTTTTTCAGTGTTACTGCAGCACGCTCAGACGCTTTTTCAGCACCCGCTTTCATTACTGCATCCATGTAGGCACGATCAGCACGGATACGGTGATATTCAGATTGAATCGGCTCAAGCATCTCAACCAATGCTGCACCGACATCTTTCTTGAATGGACCGTACATTTCAACGCCTTGGTATTGCGCTTCGATCTCTTCGAACGTTTTACCCGTCGCCGCAGAGTACAGACCCATTAGGTTAGAGATACCTGCTTTGTTTTCCCAATCGTGAGCAATACGTGGTGGCGTTTCTGCATCCGTTTGCGCTTTGTTGATCTTCTTGATGATCGACTTAGGCTCTTCTAGCAGAGTAATTACATTCTTACGGTTATCATCCGACTTAGACATTTTCTTAGTCGCATCTTGCAGGCTCATTACACGTGCATTCACTGTTGGAATGTAAGGTTCTGGCACTTGGAAGATTGGCGTTTCAGGGCCATAGATATTGTTAAAGCGATTTGCGATATCACGCGCTAGCTCTAGGTGTTGTTTCTGGTCGCTACCTACTGGCACTTGGTGAGCGCCGTAAAGCAAGATATCAGCAGCCATCAACACTGGGTAATCGTATAGGCCTACGTTTACGTCATTTGAGTGACGTGCAGACTTATCTTTAAACTGAGTCATACGGCTCAGTTCACCCATTTGTGTGTAACAGTTAAGAAGCCAACCAAGTTGAGCATGCTCTGGTACGTGTGACTGAACAAATAGCGTGCTCTTCTTTGGATCAACACCGACAGCAAGACAGATTGCTAATGCGTCTAGAGTCGCTTCATGCAGTGCTTTCGGGTCTTGGCGAACCGTAATTGCGTGAAGGTCTACAACACAGTATTGGCAATCGTAATCATCTTGCATCTGTTGCCATTGACGTAGAGCACCCAAGTAGTTACCGATACTTAGTTCACCAGATGGTTGAACACCACTCAATACGATGGGCTTGCTCATGGTTTTAATTCCTTTGCTTGTTCGCTAAGCTCGTTAACTTAGTTTCTTAACGTAGTATCTGAAAAACTTAGCTTCTTAACTTTAAAATAGAAAAGCCGCACAGCTCTTCTGTACGGCTCATCCAGTGTACTCATTGATAAGTATTTTGCTAGTAGGTTAGCTAACTTTTGTCCGCTTTATGCTGAAACTAGAACGACATCTAGTAATTGCGCAATGTTGTCTGCGACATAGTCAGGGTTTGATGCTGAAATTGGCTCGCCGTGGTTGTAGCCGTAAGTCAGACCAAACGAGTGGCAGCCTGCATTCTTAGCGGCTTTGATGTCGTTGCTTGAATCACCAACCATCAGCATCTCTTCAGCCTTCACATTGTGCTTTTCTAGCAACCAGTTCAGCGCCACTGGGTTCGGCTTTTTCTCTGGGAAAGAGTCGCCGCCCAACACATCAACAAAGTACTTATCGATACCGTGCTGCGCCAGAACGTCTGGTACAAATTTCGATGGCTTGTTGGTTACAAGCGCCATGGTGAAGCCCGCTTTGTCCAACTCAGCAAGCGTTTCTTTTACTGATGGATAAAGGTGGCTTAGCTTATGGCCTCCCTGCTCGTAGAAATCATCAAACAGGATGCGCGCTTTCTTCAGAAGCTCAGGCTCTAGGCTTGGGTCAACCGTCAGGTTGCGGCTCAGTGAACGTCCGATAAGAACATCAGCACCATTACCCACATAGTCGCGAACTTGTTCTTCGCTTACTGAAGAAAACCCCAGTTCCTGACAAGCTTGGTCAGCAGCGACAGCCAAATCAGGCACGCTATCTAACAAGGTTCCATCCAAATCAAAGGCGATCAGTTTTATTGAGCTTAATGACATCTTACTTTCCTATTTATAATTTTCGCCTTATGAGTTGAGCTATAAGACGTAAAAAAGGGGCCAATGAGCCCCTTAATATTCAATCTATCTGTAGTTTTACGATTATGCGTTTACTTTTGCAAGCTCTGAACGCATCTCATCAATCACTTCTTTGTAATCTGGTTGATTGAAGATAGCGGAACCCGCAACGAACATATCTGCACCCGCTTCTGCAATTTCACGGATGTTATCAACCTTCACGCCGCCATCAATCTCAAGGCGGATATCACGGCCAGATTCGTCAATAAGTTTACGAACAGCGCGCAGCTTATCAAGAGTATGAGGAATGAAAGATTGACCGCCAAAGCCAGGGTTCACTGACATCAGTAGAATCATGTCGACTTTGTCTAGGATGTAATCAAGGCAAGAAAGTGGCGTTGCTGGGTTAAGTACGACACCCGCTTTACAGCCGTGTTCTTTGATTAACTGTAGAGTGCGATCAACGTGCTCAGACGCTTCAACGTGGAAGGTAATCATTGATGCGCCAGCTTTGGCAAACTCAGGTACGATGCTGTCTACTGGCTTAACCATTAGATGAACATCGATAGGAGCTGTGATGCCGTAGTCGCGCAATGCTTTACAGATCGGTGCACCAAAAGTCAGGTTAGGTACGTAGTGGTTATCCATCACATCGAAGTGCACAACGTCGGCACCGGCTGCGAGTACTTTTTCGACGTCTTCACCAAGACGAGCAAAATCTGCAGACAAAATCGATGGAGCGATTAGAAAATCTTTCATACCAAACCTCTTAAGAGTGAGTAAATTGCGAATATCACCGCCTTGTGACCTCTCATACACAAGTACAAGACTCAATCCCAAGACTATTTGGTGTGCAATTCTACCTAAGCACCTAAGCAGATCCTAGCAGTTCGAAAGATTAGTTTAAGAAAGTACCCGTGGGTCACTCAATTTAATGAGTTCGAGGATTATGCTGACGACGGCAATTCTGTTGAAGCGTGTTGCTGGTTTTTCTCTTTATGGAAAAGCGCCAGTAACTCATCAACTTTATTGCGCCCTGCGCCATTCCGGCTAATTGTGCGTTTCACCTTGACCACGTTCAGTTCCGCACCATGGTATAAACGGCGCGTTAAGGTGGTGTCATGGTTTGAAATCAAGACAGGAATATCGCGTTCCATCGCCGCTTTTTCAGCGACATCCGCCAGTGCAGCTTGATCATCTAAGCTAAAACCATTACCTGCGTAAGAAGTAAAGTTAGCCGTGTTCGACAGCGGTGCGTATGGAGGATCACAGTAAACCACGCAACCTTTGCGCGCGCGGCTAAAGGTTTCATGGTATCCCTCACAGACGAAGGTGGCTTTTTTCGCTTTCTCAGCAAAAAACTCTAGCTCGGCTTCAGGGAAATAAGGTTTTTTATAAGAACCAAACGGAACGTTAAAACCGCCCTTCTTGTTGTAACGACACAAGCCATTGAAGCCAAATCGGTTCATGTACAAGAAAGCTAACGAGCGATACATAACGTTATCTGTACCATTGAACTCAGCGCGAACATCTAAGAACACTTCTCTACGGTTATTCTCCGGACAGAACCAACGCTTCGCTTCAGTGATATAGGTTTCAGGATCGGTTTTAAGTAGATTGTATAGGTTGATAAGATCAGGATTAATATCTGCAAGTAGGTACTGTTCAAAATCAGTATTCAGAAATACTGATCCGGCACCGACAAACGGTTCTACCAATTTACGAGCAGGTGGCAGGTGACGTTGGATGTCTTCAACTAGGCCATATTTACCACCAGCCCATTTTAGAAAGGCACGCTGCTTTTTCATTTACTGCTCTATCTATCAACTCAAAAATAAGGCTGCGGAATGTAACATATTTTGAGGCTAAGCTCAGGGTTATTTCGCACGTTCTATCTCTCGATGCACTTGATTCATCGATTTTGCCCAAGGTTCCAACTGTTGAAGTGGTTTTGATAACGCACTTGCCGCATCTCGCGCCACTTGAATCGTTGGGTAATCTTGATAAGTGATAATAAACCACTTGGTGTCGTTACGAAGTGTTGGGTAAATACGAACCTTGTTCTCAAGCTCATACTCTTCAATGAAAGATTGTACATCTTCCAATGATGTCATCGCACTCAACTGCAGGGTATAAGCGCGCGGCGAGATAGCTTGTAGCTCTTCGCGTGCAAATGAAAATGTGATTTTTTTTATCGGAGGTGCTGATTGTGTTAGCTCTGAACCTTCATTCGTTGCCGGCAATGACTCACGTTCCACAACATCAGGCTGCGGGATAACGACTGCATCTGTCTTTTCTTCAACTACAGCTTCAATTGCACTGGTATCAACACTCTCAGGTTTATCATCAAGCAAGGCATCGACCACATCAGAGGTGATCACCACACGTTGCTGGTCTTGTTCTACCTGACCAACACTGGCTGTCTCTTCAACCACGACCGGCGGCAGAGAAGAGCTGTCATCGTCAGCACCTTGATAACTCATATCAACTTCGGCTTCAGAATCGACAGTTCCGTCGATTGTGGCTTGCTCAGTTACATTTTCCACTTCCAACGTTGGAATAACTGTCTGCTCAATAGGGGCGATAATAGATTGCGCTTTATCGTCAGGCGTTGGTTGATTAAACATCCACCAGTAACCGCCGCCGATAACAAGCAACAACAACGCCACCACAATCGCAATATTGATAGGTGAACCAATGATTGAGCGAATAATAATCCTTTTTTCCACTTTCAATTCTCCTAAGGCTATTAGCTCACCGGGCAAAGGTTGCGCTTTTTTAAATGCATTTCGCACCCGAGATTCTGACTCATCATCGACATATCGAATCACCAGTGACTCAAAGAAATGTTCAGCTTCTGGTTGCGAAAGATCATCGATCTCAAGGGCGATAGGTTTGTGCGGCTGACCGTAACTAAGTCGTGTTAATAGCGTGTCTAGGTGACCAGTTTGCGAGAACAGAACGATATTAATCGTCCATTGAGGGTTTGATTGAGATTCAAGTACCAACATCCATAATTCTGATACCAGTAGCTCAGACAGTCGGTGGGCGTCATCAATGACAATAAGCACATTACACGTATCTCCATCCAGCAACCTAGCAAGGCTATCAGATAAAGAATCATGTTGATTAAAGAGTGGGTCAGAAACAATCTGACTAAGAATAAGTGCGCGGCGCTGTTGATCGTCTTGGCTTGGGTGACAAAGCAGTAAACACTGATTTTTTTCTGTCGACCATGCTTCAAGATAACGCTGAGCTAACCAAGATCGGCCAGAACCCGTTTTACCAGCAACATTTACAAAGTTTGAACCAAAGTTAGTTAAAAGCTGTAAACGCTCTAGCAACTCAACTTGAGACTCTAACTCCAATACTCTTAAATCATGAGCCAAACTCATTGGGGATCCCTACTGATAAGTTCGATCTGTAAAGCGCTTGAGTTGCCTAGAGTTTAGCTAGGCAACCTCACAACCGAATTTAAAGAGTACGGCAGAAATCAATCGCTTGTTTAATGATGTCTTGAGGTACATCAGCAACCACTTCAGCAGTACCAATACTTGTTGGTAATACCAGACGCAACTGACCAGACAGCACTTTTTTATCGCGCATCATGTGCTTCATAAAGTCTTCAAAAGACATGCTTTCTGGCGTATGGATTGGTAGTTTCGCATTCTTGAGTATAGAAATAATTCGCTCAAGTTGCTGCTGAGAAATCAGTCCCTGTAATTGGGCGGTTTTTGCTGCCATTACAGTGCCTGACGACACAGCTTCACCATGTAGCCAATTACCATAGCCTAGTTCTGCTTCAATCGCATGACCAAATGTATGACCTAGGTTCAATAACGCTCTGATTCCTGACTCTTTTTCATCGATAGCAACCACTTCAGCCTTAATTGCACAACAACGAGCAATCGCGGTAATCAGTGCGTCTTCATCAAGTTGATACAGTTTCTCTAGATTCTGTTCCAACCAGCCAAAAAAGGCTTCATCGTAAATGATGCCGTATTTGATCACCTCAGCCATACCCGCTGCAAACTCACGCTCTGGAAGCGTTGATAGGCAGTTAGTATCGATGATGACAGATTTTGGTTGGTAAAAAGCGCCGATCATATTCTTGCCAAGGGGATGGTTCACTGCAGTTTTACCACCTACAGAGGAGTCCACTTGAGAAAGAAGGGTCGTCGGGATTTGAATGAAATCAATACCGCGCTGGTAGCAAGAGGCAGCAAAACCGACCAAATCACCGATAACACCACCCCCCAAAGCAATCACCACCACATCGCGGCTGTAATTTCCTTCAAGCATGTAGCTCATCACTGAGTTGAACGTTTCAAGTGTTTTGTATTGCTCACCGTCTGGCAACTCTAAAAGAGATGTCTGACAGCCGACTTGATCCAATAGCGATAAAATTTTATCAGCATAAAGAGGCGCTACTGTCACATTACTGATAACAACAACTTTCTGCTTACCTGATAAAAAAGAAAGGTACGCCGGGTCTTCAAATAACCCGGCGCCAATAGAGATAGGGTAGCTACGCTCAGCTAGATTGACCGTAATCCGTTCCATGGGTTTGCTCTCCGAAAAATGAACTTAACGTTCTTCTAGCATTTTTACGATCTGGTTGGCTACCACTTTTGCACTTTGGTCGTCAGTACGAACTGTGTAGTCCGCCACTTCTTCGTATAGTGCGTTGCGAGATACAGCTAGATCTTCTAGCACATCACGCGGGTTGTCTGTTTGAAGTAGAGGGCGTTTCTTGTCGCGGTTAGTGCGAGCAAGTTGCTTTTCAATTGTTGTCTCTAGGTATACAACAATGCCTCGTGCAGATAGACGGTTACGGTTTTCTTTGCTCAGCACTGAACCACCACCTGTCGCAAGAACAATACCTTGTTCTTCTGTCAGATCGTTGATTACAGATTCTTCGCGCTTACGGAAACCATCTTCGCCCTCAACATCAAAAACCCATGCGATGTCTGCGCCAGTGCGCTCTTCGATCACAGTGTCAGAGTCTAGAAACTCCATATGAAGTTGGGAAGCTAGGTGTCTACCAATTGTACTTTTGCCGGCGCCCATTGGGCCAACAAGAAAAATATTGCGTTTCTCAGCCATGTTTTTAGCAGTAATTTACAACGTTAATTCAATGACATCGCCACAAGGTAGGTCAGTACAAGTACTGAAATTAAAAGGCCCGTGGCACCGATTCCTCACAGATAATTCGTGATAAGACCCGAAATTATCAAGGTTAGGTGCCACTAATGCAACTTTATTTTTAATCTAATTGCTCATTACTGAATCACAACTTTAGGTGTAACAAAAATAAGTAGTTCACTTTTGCCTACATTTTCATAGCTACGACGGAACAATGCGCCAAGAACAGGAAGGTCTCCTAATAGTGGAACTTTATCAACTTGGCTGCTCACACTGTGTTGAAAAATACCACCTAACACGACCGTTTCACCATTATTAACAAGCACTTGCGTTCCAATTCTTTGCGTGTCAATGGCGACAGCTTCACCGGTGCCGGTTTTCACCACTTGCCCCGGCCTATCTTGAGTCACGCTCAAATCCAATACCAAACGATTGTCGGGTGTGATCTGCGGAGTCACCTTGAGACTCAATACCGCTTTCTAAATGCGACTGAAGTAGCACCACTTGAAGAAGACTCTAAATAAGGGATTTCAGTACCTTGCTCAATATAAGCGGGTTTTTTATTGGTGGTAATTAAGCGTGGGCTAGAAATAATCTCTGCTTTCGACTCTTGTTGCAGTGCTGACAATTCAAGATCGAGCAAGGTATCAGAACCCAGCTTGGCTACCTGAAACGCAATACTCGACGCGCTCGGGGAAGTTGCTCCTAAATTAACGTTGAGGAAATCGTCAATCGCACTATTCCCACCATTATCGTCATACGGCGTAATTTGCGATGGATGGTTGCCCTCTATCGAGCCGCCAACTTTGAAGCTTCCGTTAGTCGAGGAAACGCCCCAACGCACTCCTAGTTCATCAAGATTACCCTCAGTAACAGTGACAATACGTGCTTCTATCTGAACTTGCTTCACGGGAATGTCTAGCGATTCAATAATGCCTCGTATCACCGCAATGTTTTCTTCCAATTCACGGATCAACAGGGAGTTAGTTCGCTCATCAATGGTAATCGAGCCTCGCTCGGACAACATGCTTACCGCCCCTTCCCCACCAATCATGTCGGCAATGTCGGTGGCTTTGGCAAAGTTAATCTTGATGATTTCCGACTTGAGTTCACCTAGCTCTTCTTCCAAACGAGATTTCTCTAGCGCTTGTTGCTCTCTAAGGTCGAGCTCAGCTTTAGGTGCCACCAAGATAACGTTGCCATCAACACGCTTATCCAATCCCTTAACTTGCAAGATAATGTCGAGAACTTGCTGCCAAGGCACACCATCTAAACGTAAAGTCAGATTACCCGTGACTGAATCAGAAACAACGAGATTGAAATCGTTGTAATCAGCAATAAGCTGCAAAACATTACGTACAGGGATATCTTGGAAGTTAATCGATATCACCTTGCCTTCTTTTTCTAAAACATTTTTCTCTATTGTCACTTCATCAATAGTAGGCCTACTGATCACTACCTCAATAAAGCGACCTTTTAAGTTGTATTCATATTGATAGTCACCAGCGATCGTTGCCAACAATCGCGTACTGGGCGTTTCCTTATACACCTCAATACCTTCAACTGAGGTCGCGAATTCCTTCACATCCAGGAGGTAAAGCTTATCGTCATTCACCTGAGTATTGAGTAACTCGATACTTAAACCTTCCTGAGCACGTTGAACATCCACCACAGCAGTGCTGGTTGCCAATTCGATAATGATGACGGCGTCTTTCTCCTTGTTGACCCTAAAATCAATATTTTCCAATTGATTTGGCAAGCTCTCGGCATAGCTGAACACGCTAACCACCAACATCACAGACACAACTAGGCTTTGCAGCCCTTTGTTTATTAACTTACTTAGTCCTTTAATCATATTTACATCTCATATCCACATCATGTGACATTGGTTTACTTCAGAGCGAGCTTAACGTTGCGCTTATGCCAACAACCTAAACCATCTGGAAGGGTTTCATTAATCTGTACGTACTGGCTCGTCACCTTAGTAACTCGACCATTGTTTAAGCCAATAAACTGACCTTTTTTCACATTGACCACGTTCCCTTTCGGGGTTTGTACTAACCCTGAAACGCTTGTTCCACTGCCCATTACGCCTCTTAAACGCAGCTTACTCAGCGGGTATTTTTCTAGCTTGCCATTGCGAGAGCGTGCGCTTGGTTGCCAACAGTCTTTCTTCACCAAGGGTTGGTTTTGTACGATGGCTTCTTTAGGAAGTTCAAAGGGAGGGCGAAAGGCGTGGCGTTGATAAGTTGCGGCCAAGAACTCCGTTTCTGGGACAAGTTTTTCTACCTCTTTTCTCGCCTTAGCTTCAACTTGCCTCACAAAATCTTCTAACGAATCCTGATTGGCTTTACAGCCTGAAAGCACAAGCAGTAACAATAGGGACAAAAGGACGCTACTGAATTTCATCATTCACCTCCGATTTAAACTGATAGGTGTAAGCTCGAACCCTGAAATGTAGCGTGCTGCTTTCTTGACTGACTCGCTGCCAATTCACATCATCAAAGCTAATAATGCGCGGCAGTTTCGCGATGGCCGCGGAGAAATCGCCAATCTCGTGGTAATCACCGGTTAGCTCAATATTGAGGGGTAACCGATAGAGGAATTCCTTGTTCTGCTTTTGCCCCCAATCAATGCGCGTAAAGGTCAGCGCATTATCCAAACCAAGTTCATTCACTGAGGCCAACATACTGGCTAGCTCCTTTTGAACTGGCAACTGTTCTAACAGATAGTCGTAGCGACTGGTTAGCTCATCCAACTGACTCTGAAGCTTAGGCAAAGCCGCAACCTTGTTCGCTTTTATCCTTAACGTTGCTTTCAAAGTCTGCTCTTGCTGCTTCATCTGCTGCAGTTCATCGTCTAAAGGCAGCAAATACAGCCAAGTCCCGACACCTTGGATTAATATCATCAGCAACAGAATAACGAGCAGTTGGGACAACAACGGCCATTCGGTGATCTCATCAGCATCGAGATCTTGCAAGCTCACACTATTTTGCCAGCTAATCCTACTTTGAAGGTTAGCCATGATTTGCCCCCTTCTCTTTTCTGCTCGCGGTTGCGCTCTCTGCGGTTGTGTTTTCTAAAGAAACAGGGCTAAACACAAAAGAGACCTTGAAGGTCTGAAACTCTTTATTGAAGCGTTTTCGGTTATGGATAATAGAGTGCATCTCGACCCCTTTAAGAGAATCAGAACGCTCTAGATTGTCCAACATTGTGGCGAGGCGAGCCGTACTGTCGCTGATACCGGCCATCTCAATCTCCTGACCATTCATCTTTATCTTGTCGACATACACCCCTTCAGGAATCAGCTCCGGCATTAGATTCATAAAGTCGGTGGTCTTATTACGGCCAAGCTGTAACGACTCCACGACATCAAGTCGAGTCAGAATGGCTTTGTGTTCTTGTTCTGCAACTTTTAACGATTGAATTTGTCGGTCGAGCTCGGCAATGTATTGATTAAGATAATTGAGGCGAGCTTGCTGTTTGGCTTGTTGATCTTGAAAATAGTGACCAACCGCCCATTGCCCTGTAAGTGCAATGATGACGCCAAGAATGACTAGGTGAATAAAACGCTTCTTGTGCTGAGCGCGAATCTCATCACGCCACGGCAGCAGGTTAATTTGATGCAACATGCTTCTCTCCTTGCCACTTGAGTCCACTCATCGCCATACCCGCGGCAATGCCGAAATGTTGCCAGTTCATCGGCAGTTGGTGCCGCTTCGCCACCTTGTTCTCAAATAACGATAAAGGATTGAGCGATTCACAACTCATCTGAAAATGGCGCTCTAGATCTTCAGCCACCATCGGAATACAGGCTCCTTCGCCCATCAGCCAGATCCCGGATATCGGCTCAAGTGCATTCACTGAGGAATAGAGTTGCAACTGTCGCTTAAGCTTTTCAACCAAATTGACAATAAACCGATGTGTCTCCTCTGCGTTGCCGAACACACCTTCTGTATAACTCGGACTGTCAGTGCCACGAAGATCTTGAGTACCAAAGGCGATGTCTTTATAGAAAGGTGCTGAATCCTGCGGGATAATGCCTAACGACGTTTGGTCAAGTCCCACGTCCACCAGCAACCAGTTACTTTTTTCAGGATAAAGGCGTGAAGCCAACTGCCAAATATTGAGCAGACCATGTGCTTGGGTGTCGATGACAACAGGTTTAAACCCAGCTTTATTTAAAGCATCTGCTCGACTGTCTACAACTTCCTTACGAGTCGCATATATCTGATAGCTACTTGTCGATCCTTTACCAAATCGTTTGTCTTCCAGCTTTACAAAATCTAAACTCAGCTCCTCGATAGGAAAGGGAGATTGATGAGCAAAGGTTTGATAGATAGAAAACTCCTTTTCTCTGTCTTCTAAGTCACTCTCTATTTGCAGTACTTTGCTGATCACCGTGTTATCGGGTACCGAAATGGCGACGTTGCGACAGCCAAAAGGCAGTCCTTTCCTAAGTTCTTTAAGTTTCTTAACAGTTTTCTGATACTCCAAAGTATGGTTAGCTGTAAAAATGTCGTCCGAAATCGGCAGCTCTTTGTATCCCACTAGGGCATACAACTCCCCCACGGGTTTTAGTACCACGGCTTTGATGCTGTGATGATTTATATCTATACCTGTAATTAATGATGAACCCATGTGACCTAGCTCCTGAAGTGCCAAGCATTTCGTTGATTATCTAGGGGTTGTGATTATTAGTTAAATAAGCGTTAATAAACGAAAGCTAAGTTTTTAACCTAGAGTACAAGGGTTTGCTGCTTATCAGCCTTAACTAATCAGGGATTATCCGGTGAAGTTCATAAAGCGATTATTCATATTTACATTGATTTGCATGATTCTTGGAGTCAGTACAATTTTCGGGTTTTACTATTACGTAAAACCAGAGTTGCCTGATGTTGCCACTTTGCGTGACGTAGAACTCCAAACGCCAATGCAAGTCTTCAGTCAAGACGGTAAATTGATCTCTCAATTTGGTGAAAAGCGTCGTAATCCCGTGACTTATGACGAGATTCCTCGCCACCTAGTTGAAGCTTTGATTGCTACCGAAGATAGCCGCTTCTACGAGCACCCAGGTATTGACCCAATCGGTATCACTCGAGCAGCACTCGTGGTTGCTATGTCCGGTTCAGCCAAACAAGGGGCAAGTACCATTACTCAGCAGCTTGCGCGTAACTTCTTCTTATCTAATGAGAAAAAGATCATGCGTAAAATCAAAGAGATCTTCATTGCGATCCACATAGAGCAACTTCTGAGTAAAGAAGAAATCATGGAGCTTTACGTAAACAAGATCTTCCTTGGTCACCGTTCATATGGTTTCGGCGCAGCAGCGCGTGTTTATTTTGGTAAGGATCTTCCTGAGCTCACCTTAAGTGAATTGGCTACGCTTGCGGGCATGCCAAAAGCACCTTCAACTATGAACCCTATTTATTCTGTTGAGCGTGCGACCAACCGTCGTAACGTGGTATTACGTCGTATGCTAGACGAAAAATACATCACTCAATCGGAGTACGATGAAGCTCGCAGTGAAGAACTTATCTCGAAATATCACGGTGCCGAGATTGAACTGAGCGCACCATATGTAGCAGAAGTTGCACGAGCTTGGATGGTTGAACGCTATGGTGAAGCCGCTTACACATCAGGCATGAAGGTTTACACGACCGTTGATTCAAAACTGCAAAAAGCAGCGAACCAAGCCGCGATTAAGAACCTGCTCGGCTACGATGAGCGTCACGGTTACCGTGGTGCTGAAAAAGTATTATGGCAAACGGCGCAATCAACTTGGGATCAAGAACAAATCGTTAAGCACCTTAAGTCTCAACCAACCTATGGTGACTTAGTACCAGCAGTTGTAACTGCTGTTGATTCGAAAAGTGCTCAAGTTTGGGTTAAGAACCAAGGCGAAGGCACTATCGAGTGGCAAGGCATGAACTGGGCACGTAAATTCCTAACGGACAACCGCCAAGGACCAGCGCCTTCTCAAGCGAAGGAGATTTTGGCTGTTGGTGAGCAAGTTTGGGTTCGACATGAAGCAGTAACAGGCGATGAAGTATCTGAAGAGCCTACCGAAGAAACAACAACTGAACCTGAAACACCGGTTGTATGGCGACTAAGCCAAGTGCCAAATGCAAACACCGCGTTTGTTGCCATGAACCCTAACAACGGCGCAGTATTGTCGATGGTGGGTGGCTTTAACTTTGTACACAACAAATTCAACCGTGCGACCCAATCTATTCGTCAGGTGGGTTCTGGTATCAAGCCATTTATCTACTCAGCGGCGATTGAAAAAGGTTTAACACTAGCCTCACTGATCAACGATGCGCCTATTAATCAATGGGATAAGAGCCAAGGTACGGCATGGCGACCAAAGAATTCACCACCGACCTATGTGGGTCCAACTCGTTTACGTATTGGCTTAGCTCAATCTAAAAACGTAATGGCGGTACGTGTACTGCGCGAAGTGGGCTTGGATGATACTCGTAACTACCTAACTCGATTTGGTTTTGATATTGACGAAGTACCGCGCTCTGAAACCATTGCTCTGGGTGCGGGTAGCTTAACGCCAATGAAGGTAGCTCAAGGTTACTCAGTATTTGCGAATGGCGGCTACTACGTTGAACCTTTCTACATCAGCCGCATTGAAACACCATTTGGTGAGACTGAATTCCAAGCGACACCGAAAGTTGTGTGTAAAGACGATTGCCAACAGCCTATGACCTCAGATTCAATGGCTGATGAGTTTGCAGAGCAAGATGTGGATGCCCAAGTACAGTACGCACCTCAAGTGATCACTGAGCAGAACGCGTTCCTTGTTCGTGAAATGATGTACAGCAATATCTGGGGCGGCGGTGACTGGAGTGCAGGCACAGGCTGGAATGGTACAGGTTGGCGTGCTCAACCGCTGAAGCGTCGCGATATTGGCGGAAAAACCGGTACCACCAACGATTCGAAAGATACTTGGTACAGCGGTTACGGCCCAGGCATGGTTGCAACGGTATGGGTTGGCTTTGACAACCACAACCGTAACCTAGGTCGAACCAAAGCGAACTCTAACCTTGGTAAGAATCAAATTACAGGTGCAGAAGCGGGCGCTAAAACAGCAGAGCCGGCATGGGTTGATTTCATGGGCACAGCGTTAGCGGGTGTTCCTGCACAACGTAAAGAGCTTCCAGAAAATATCGTTCGCGTTCGTATCGACCGTGAAACTGGCTTACTGACCAACAAGTTCGATAGCTCATCAATGTTCGAGTATTTCGAGAAAGGCACTGAGCCAACCGAGTACATTACTGAACGTTTCAATGATGACATCTACTCAACGTCATCAGGTGAAGCAGTAGAAGAGCTGTTCTAATTAGGGTTTGTTGAACCAAGTAACATGAACCAACAAAAAGGGTTGATATGAATTCATATCAACCCTTTTTTTATGTCTCTAACCTGATCTATCTACGATTTAAATTAAATGACTAAACAGCTTTATCTAATTGAATTCGGATAGCCTCAGCCAGTTGCTCAAAACGCCCCTTTAGCGGAGAGCCCGGTCGGTAGGCAACAACAATGCGACGTGAAGGTGTTGGATTCACCGCTGGAACGTAACACACACCATCTTTCTGTTTTTCCTTTGGAACCGATAACTGAGGTAACAAGGTAATGCCCGCCCCTGCTGCTACCATGTTACGCAGCGTTTCTAAGCTGGTCGCTTTAAAGCGCTCATCGTCTTTTGCACCCGCAGCAAAACAGAAGCCTAAGGCTTGGTCTCGTAAGCAGTGACCATCGCCCAGTGCAAGTACGGTTTGTCCATTTAACTGCAACATATCGACCGTGTCTTGCTTAGCCCACTCATGATCACATGGCACTGCGACGCTTAACGGTTCGTTATACACATCAATCTCTTTGAACGCCGCCGTTTCATCAACTGCAGCCAATACCAAGCAATCAAGCTTGCCATCTTCAAGTTGACTCACTAGCTGATGGGTCTGCGCTTCATGCAGGTAAAGCTCAAGATCGGGAAAGCTATCTTTAAGATGAGGGATGATCTTAGGTAAAATATAAGGGCCAACGGTCGGAATAAAACCAATGTGCATCGGCCCCGTCATCGCTTCACCGTGTCCACTAGCCATATCCTTAAAAGTCTTTACTTCATTGAGAATACGCTTGGCTTGTTCAACAAGTTGTAACCCTGATTCTGTAAATATGACCTTCCTTGGACTACGCTCGGTTAACTGAAGTCCAATTTCATCTTCTAGTTTGCGTATTTGACCGCTTAGTGTCGGCTGACTGACAAAGCACGCTTCTGCCGCTTTTCGGAAGTGTTTGTGCTCTGCGAGCGCCACCAAGTATTCAAAGTCACGAATGTTCATGATCAGTCTCTTACCTCTGGTTTAATAAGAACAAGGGGTTTCATAGAAACATTTAAAAGAAAAATGCTCTTGATAGAATTTACCTATCAAAACCATAACATCAAACGATTAGAGCTATCAAAGGATTTGTCTAATAATGGGCTCAACGAAACGAAACAGAGCAAAGAAAAACGTTAAGCTCTGATAGAACAAAATTCAAAATACTATTTAAGGAAATCAATATGTTTGCATCTAAAGAAGGTCAATCAATCCCTCAAGTAACATTCCCAACTCGCCAGGGCGATGCATGGGTTAACGTAACGACGGAAGAGCTATTCAAAGACAAGACAGTTATCGTATTCAGCTTACCAGGTGCGTTTACACCGACATGTTCTTCAAGCCACCTGCCTCGTTACAACGAGCTACATTCTGTATTCAAAGAAAACGGTGTTGATGACATTCTATGTGTTTCAGTAAACGACACATTCGTAATGAACGCTTGGAAAGCAGACCAAGAAGCTGAAAAAATCACATTCATCCCAGATGGTAACGGTGATTTCACAGACGGTATGGGTATGCTAGTTGAGAAAAACGACATCGGCTTCGGCAAACGTTCATGGCGCTACAGCATGCTGGTTAAAAACGGCGTGGTAGAAAAAATGTTCATCGAAGAAGACGTACCAGGCGACCCGTTCAAGGTTTCTGATGCAGATACTATGCTTAACTACATTGCTCCTGAGCACAAAGAGCAAGAGTCAATCACAGTATTCACTAAGCCAGGCTGTCCTTTCTGTATGAAAGCGAAGCAGAACCTAATCGACAAAGGTTTGAACTACGAAGAAGTAGTACTAGGTAAAGACGCGACAACAGTAAGCCTACGTGCAATCTCTGGTCGTACAACGGTTCCTCAAGTATTCATCGGTGGCAAACACATCGGTGGTAGCGAAGAACTTGAAGCTTTCCTAGGTTAATGACTTACCATCGATATAAGCTTAATCGTTAAGTTAACTAAGCAATATCAGCTAACCCACCCTCTTGTGGGTTAGCTATTCCAAATACTCTTATCTGAGCTTTGGAAAAGAATATAGCTTGTGACTCGTCCGTCTTTAACTAACCTATAGTTAGTAACAAGAAGCAGTTAGCAATAAAGGCAGAGCGACGAGCTAAACCTAATAAAACAGAATCACAAAACTGACCCGCAATCCTGACTCTTAGAAAATCACCAGAGTTGGAGGGGTTCGTTCAAACTAAATTTAGCTATTGCGAGAAAATTATTATGAAACAAGTCAATGTAGATGTAGCAGTTATCGGGGGCGGTACGGCAGGTTTAGGTTCTTACCGCGCTGCAAAAGCACACACTGACAGTGTTGTGATGATTGAAGGCGGCCCTTACGGTACAACCTGTGCTCGTGTTGGTTGTATGCCATCTAAACTGCTTATTGCAGCGGCTGAAAGTGTACACCAAATTGAGAAAGCTCCGGATTTTGGCGTTCACCCACAAGGTGATATCGTGATTAACGGCCGTGAAGTAATGGACCGAGTGAAGTTTGAACGTGACCGTTTTGTTGGTTTTGTTTTAGAAGGTGTTGATGAAATCCCAGAGCAAGACAAGATCTCTGGCTACGCAAAGTTCTTAGATGACAACACGCTACAAATCGATGACCACACAGTTGTGACGGCTAAGCGTATTGTTATCGCAACAGGTTCTCGCCCTGCATACCCTGCAGCTTGGAATGAACTTGGCGACCGTCTAATCATTAATGATGACGTATTCAGCTGGGATGATTTACCAGAATCAGTGGCGGTATTTGGCCCGGGCGTCATTGGCCTAGAGCTTGGTCAATCACTACACCGCTTGGGTGTGAAAACAAAACTGTTCGGTTTAGGTGGTCAAGTTGGCCCAGTAACCGACCCAGAGATCATGGCTTACGCAGACAAAGCCTTCAATGAAGAGTTCTACCTAGATGCTGATGTAAAAATCGAAAGCATGAAGCGTATTACGACGGAATCAGGCGAAGCTCGCGTCGAAATCCAGTTCATCAATAAACAAGGTGAATTAGAAACTAACGTCGTTGAATACGTACTGGCAGCTACAGGTCGTCGTCCAAATACAGACAAGCTTGGCCTAGAGAATACCTCTCTAGAACTTGATGAACGTGGTGTGCCAGTTGCAGACTACTACACGCTACAAACATCGCTACCATCAGTATTTATTGCGGGGGATGCAAGCAACCAATTGCCTCTACTGCATGAAGCAGCAGACCAAGCACGTATTGCCGGTGATAATGCAGGTCGCTTCCCTGAGATTCGTGCAGGCCTACGCCGCTCTAAAATCTCTGCGGTATTCTCTGATCCACAAATCGCTATGGTTGGTGAAACTTACAAAGAGATCACCACACGCTTAGGCACATGTGGTTGTTTCGCAACAGGTGAAGTGTCTTTCGAGAACCAAGGTCGTTCACGAGTCATGCTGCGCAACAAAGGTATTCTGCACGTATACGGCGAGCAAGGTACAGGCCGCTTCCTTGGTGCTGAAATGATGGGACCAAACGCAGAACACTTAGCTCACCTATTAGCTTGGGCACACCAGAACAAGATGACGGTTTCTGAAATGCTAGACATGCCGTTCTACCACCCAGTAATTGAAGAAGGTGTACGAACAGCGCTACGTGACCTCAATGCGAAACTGCACCTAGGTCCAGAGATGGTGAAACACTGTCTAGATTGTGGCCCTGGTTGTTAATCGCAGAATATTGCTAGGCAGTTAGCAGCTTAATTTGTCAACAAAGACTAGATACTAAAAAGGAAAGCCATTGGCTTTCCTTTTTGTTTTTGGCAACGAGCAAATAACAGATTCCCGACCACGCTCCTTCGTCGCTACCGGGAATGACGCTGCTTTTAATACTGAGCAAATCCGAAGCCCAATAAGAACAACGCATAAACTAATCCAAGCTTTAACTCGTCATTCCAGAACAGAGGGACGAGGTATCTGGAATCTCTTGAAGCCATTGCGTCACTAAAAGCTTTAAGCAATTACTTCTCAGCAGCAATCACAGAGATCTCAACAAGTAGCGCTTCACGAGCCATATCGCCCGTCACACATGCGCGAGCTGGAGCGTGACCTTCAGGAACCCATGCATCCCATACTGCGTTCATTTCTTGGAAGTCTTTCATGTCTTTCAAGTAAATCGTTGCTGACAGCATGTGCTCTTTATCGCTGCCCGCTTGCTCAAGTAGGGCTTCCACTTTATCCAGCATCGTTTGTGTTTGCTCAGTGATGTCTTTGGTTGCATCAGCACACACTTGGCCACATAGGTAGATAGTGCCGTTGTGTTTCACAATACGGCTCATGCGTTGTTTGGTTTCTTGACGCTCAATCATCGACTTTCTCTCTCTGTGTCACCGTGATCCAATATCTTGTGACGTGTTATTATCAAGGCAACAAGCATAACGCGAATCAAACCCAAGATGACATGCATTCATTGCAATAAAAGTGAAAAAATCCGTAACAAACTCGGCCGCTGCCAGCGCTGCATGAATCAGCTGATGGTGTTGTCGATTTTAAGTTGGGGAGCATGGTGGTTGTTTTTCAAAGAAGACCCAAAAACCATCAATGCCATCGCTTTGATGATGGCCGCTTTCGTATTCAGCGGCTTGCTGTCGTTGCATTGGATAATGAAATTTGTCGTGCTGCCTTTAAGGAACAAAAAGCGTTAGCAGAGAGACTTTATTAGATAAACGATAATGGCTAGATGTTCGATTCAATGACCCGATAGTGCTTCGATTTAACGACCTATCTTCACTTCCCAAACAGCAGATAGAAAAAAGCCCCAGAACCAATCGATTCTAGGGCTTTCTTAGAAAATTCTAAGAAAAAGCAGTGGTACTTTAATAGACCGGACTTTTCTTAGTTTGTTCCCAAAAAAGATCAGATTTTTGATCTTTTTTTTAGGTGCCATAAAATCAATGCCTTATGCAACATTCACCTTTGCGATAATCTGTTCAACCAAGTTCACTTCCAACGCCACTTCATCACATGCATGTTGGCGAGGACACTGATCACAATCTTTCAGTACCTTCTCAGGTAGCAAAGATTTCGATGTTGGTAAAAAGTCATGCTTCATAAAGAACTCTGGGGTACGAGTCAGCACAAACACCTTCTTAATGGCCATTTGTCGCGCTTTATCAACCAAGTGCTGCACAATAGCGGTGCCCTGCCCTTGGCCTTGCCAACCAGCTTCAACACCTAACGAACGAATTTCCGCTAAACCAGAGTCATACACATAGAGTGATGCACAACCTGTCACCTCACCATGATGCTCTGCGACGGCAAACGAACCAATATCACGCACCAGTTCATTACGAGAACGAGGCAAGTTTTCACCCATATTCGCCCAGTAGGCCACCATGCCTTCCAACGCTTCAATATCGGTCAGACGAGCAGAACGAACCTTAACGATAGAAGTATCACGCTGTGATAAACGCTTCTCTGCTTGGTCAACCGCGTAAGCCACTTGTTGTGGTGATACACCGCCTAGCGCACTACGTTTTTCAAGACACGACTCAATGGTCAGGATGTCATACACATCCTCTTCAATCACCTCAGAGAACTCTTTCATCTCTGCGATGGTTAACTCTTCTAATGCACAGCCTTTAGCAATCGCTGCGACGACTGTTACACCAACAATATGGTGAGCTTCACGGAAAGGAATGCCTTTCGCTACTAAGTAATCAGCCAATTCTGTTGAGTTCGCATAACCTTGCTTCGCTGCTTCAAGTGTACGTTCGCCGTTCACTTTAATGCCATCAAAACAAAGAGCAGCCATTTCCATACAATCATTCCAAGTATCTAAAGCGTCGAACAGACCTTCTTTATCTTCTTGCATGTCTTTGTTGTACGCCAAAGGCAGAGCTTTTACAGTCATCATCATTGCAGCTAATGAACCGTACACACGGCCAGTTTTGCCACGGATTAGCTCTAGCGCATCTGGGTTTTTCTTTTGTGGCATCAGAGATGAACCTGATGTCACGGTATCTGCTAACTCGATGAAGTTCGATTCACCCGAGTTGTAGAAAATCATATCTTCTGCAAGACGCGAAAGGTGAAGCATAGAAATAGATGCAATCGACATCAGCTCCATCACATGATCACGGTCAGATACTGAATCTAGAGAGTTACGCGTTGCACGATGGAAACCTAAGTTGTGAGCTAACTCTTCACGGTCCATCGGGTAAGCAGTTCCAGCAAGGGCACCAGAACCCAGCGGACATGTATCTAGACGCTTAATCGCATCATTCAAACGAGAATAATCACGCTCAAGCATTTCAACGTAAGCCAAGCACCAGTGAGCAAAAGTTACCGGCTGAGCACGTTGTAAGTGAGTGTAGCCAGGAAGTACGGTTTCTTGATGCTGAGAAGCGACGTTCACCATTTGGCTTTGTAGGCGATCCAATGCAAGTAGCAGTTGGTTACCTTGCTGACGACACCATAGTTTAAGGTCTGTCGCCACTTGGTCATTACGAGAACGGCCAGTGTGAAGTTTTTTGCCCAAGTCACCGACTTTGCCGATAAGTTGTTGCTCGACCCAGCTGTGAATATCTTCTGCATCAGAACGTAGAATCTGTTCAGGATCTTCCATCACCTCAAGTTTTAGCTCATTCAACGCTAACTCAAGCTTCTGTTGCTCTTCTTCGGTTAATACGTTGACCGACAGTAGAGCTTTAGACCAGGCAATTGAGCCCACAATGTCTTGCTCAGCCAATCGGTAATCAAAACGAAGAGAATCGTTAAAATCTTTAAACCGGGTGTCTGCTGCTTGGGTAAATCTACCGCCCCATAATGCCATTGTGTATCTCCTAATTGCACAGTGCTCACTGTTTTTGCAAATGATAATTCTGATTAAAATTCAGCATTTTTCTGATGGTTTAAACTTACGGCAATTCAAAATGAAAATAAAGTATTAATTCATTATTTTAACATATTTATTCACCAATGATTTAATCCACTATTTATTTTCAGCGTGATTCGCGAATTATATGCCATTCAATGATAAAAACCGAAGCTGATTTATTAGACTAATAGATAGAAAAAAGCCCATTCACTAATCAATAGTGGATGGGCTTTGCGTAATAATGTCTATTTGCTAGCCTTCCGTTATTCGTAAAAGGCTAGCTCACTAACTCATTGTTCGGATTACTTTTGGCTATTCAGAGCACGGATACGGCTTGATAGCGAGTAAAGACGGATAAAGCCTTCAGCGTGGCTTTGGTCGTAAACTTCATCTTCACCAAAGGTTGCAAACTCTTCTGAGTACAAGCTGTTGTCAGAACGCTTCTGAGTCACAGTTGCATGGCCTTTGTAAAGTTTGATAACCACTTCACCATTCACGTCTTGTGCTAGCTCATCTGTTGCTGCAAGAATTGACTTACATAGCGGAGTGAACCAACGGCCATCGTATACAAGGTGAGAAGCTTTAACACCTAGCTCTTCACGGAATTCGAATGCCGCTTTATCAAGAACCAGTTGCTCTACTGCACGCAGTGCTTCCATCATGATTGTGCCACCTGGAGTTTCGTAACAACCACGAGACTTCATGCCAACAAGACGGTTTTCTACGATATCGATACGACCAACACCGTGCTTCGCACCCTTCTCATTTAGGTAAACCAGTGCGTTGTATGGCGTCATTGTTTCGCCATCAACCGCTACTACTTCACCTTTTTCAACTTTAAGCGTCACAGTTTCAGATTCGTTTGGCGCTTGCTCTGGGTCTACAGTCCAAGCCCAGCAATCTTCATCCGGTGCGTTCCATGTATTTTCTAGAACGCCACCTTCTGTAGAGATGTGCCATGCGTTTGCATCACGCGAGTAAATCTTAGTAAGAGAAGCGGTACAAGGGATGTTACGCTCAGCTAGGTAGTCTAGACACTCTTCACGGCTCACTAGATCCCATTCCCGCCAAGGTGCAATTACGTGTAGGTCTGGTGCTAGTGCAGCAAATGCACCTTCAAAACGAACTTGGTCATTACCCTTACCTGTACAGCCGTGACACAATGCATCTGCACCTACTTTACGTGCAACTTCAACCTGAGCTTTCGCAATGATTGGACGAGCCATTGAAGTACCTAACAAGTATTTGCCTTCGTAGTAAGCACCCGTTTTTAGTGTTGGGTAGATGTAGTCAGCCACCATCTCTTCTTTAAGGTCTGCGATGTAGCACTCAGATGCACCAGAAGCTTTTGCTTTCTCTTCGATACCAATCAGCTCTTCATCGCCTTGGCCTACATCTGCAACAAATGCGATAACTTCGCAATCATAGTTCTCTTTCAACCATGGAATGATTACTGATGTGTCTAGACCGCCAGAGTAGGCTACTACAACTTTCTTTACGTTAACTTTGCTCATTTTCTTTCTCCTAGTTTCCATACTGCACATGGCGGTCAGCGTTGGAAATGACTTCATTATTATGTGTTAAATTTATTTGTCTAAATTCTTTAAGTCGTGACTCGTTGTGAGGTCTACTGAGGTAAAAACTGCGTTCCTATGCTTTTACCTGCAAAAAGTTGTGTCAGTTTTTCTGGGTATCGCCAAGTGGCAACTTCGATTGGTCGTCCAAGGTCATTAGCCGCTTCTAATGCAGCTTGTACTTTCACGATCATGCCGTCGGTAATCACTTTACCTTTAATAAGGTCATCGGCTTGTTGCTGATTAAGGCTTGGAATCAGGTGGCCTTTACCATCCAACACACCACTTACATCAGAAAGCAGTACCAGTTCAGCATCAAGCGCGCCTGCAACGGCAACCGCAGCTTGGTCGGCATTGACGTTCATCAGTTGGCCTTGCTCAGTCAGACCAATTGAGCTAATGATTGGCAGTGCGCCCGCATTAAGAATCGCTTGCAGAACGGTTGAGTCGCCCGGCTCCGCTTTTCCTACCGCGCCCAGTTCAGGGTTCAGTTCGCTGACTTTGCATAAACCACCATCTGCAAGGCTCAAACCAACGGCATTGATACCGTCTTTAATTGCCTGACCTTGAAGTAGTTTGTTGGCCGTGCCCGCTAGCGCGCCAGCGATAACAGGGATCTGATCATAAGGAGTAACACGAAGCCCCTCTTTCTTAACGGTTTCGAGGTTCAACTTATTCATCAAATCATCAACAAGGTAACCACCGCCGTGAACAATCACGATTGGTCGCTGTGCCTGTTGTTGGTAAGCTGAAATCGCACCAAATAACTTGCTAAGTGTTTCACCACAAGATAGCGCAGCGCCACCTAACTTTATGATTAATGGTTGATTATTAAGGCTCATATCTAGATTCCCTTACACTAACGCAGTTAATGGCGCAAAACCATAACGTAAATTTAAACACTGCATCGCTTGGCTAGATGCACCCTTTAATAAGTTATCAATCGCCGAAACAACGATGATGTGCTGACCTTGTACCTTCCAGCCTAAATCGCAGAAAGGTGTCTGTTCTACATCTTGAATTCTTGGCAATGTCTCTTCGAGCAATCTCACGGCTGGCTTACCTTGATAAGCTTGCTCGAAGGCATCTTGTATCTGTTGTTCTGTCACACCGTCAGCCAGTTTCATGGTAATGGTCGCTAAAATGCCACGCTTAAAGTTGCCGAGGTGCGGGGTGAAAATCACATCACATCCTAAATGTGCGACCATTTCAGGTTGATGACGGTGATTGAAGACGCCATAAGCTTGCAGGCTCACTTCGCAGAAGCTGTTAACCATGGTCGCCTTGCGGCCTGCACCAGTTACACCGCTGGTTGCGTTAATCACTGGCCATTGGTTCTCATCAAGTAACTTGGCTTCAACCAAAGGCTTAATCGCCAGTTGTGATGCCGTTGGGTAACAACCCGCTACCGCAACAAGCTGAGCTTCTTTTATTTCTTGTTCGTTCCATTCCGCTAAACCGTAAGCCGCTTTGTCTAGCCATTGTTCGTGTTGATGTTCAAAACCGTAAAACTCTTGATAGAAGTTTTCACCTTTAACTCTGAATGCACCCGATAGGTCGAAAACTTGGCAATCGTTCTCTAGAAAAATGGGCGCTAGGTCGTGACTGACTTCGTGTGCCGTTGCTAGAAAAATCACATCAGACTGTTTAGCCACTTCTTCCGGATTTGTTAAAGGTTGTACTGGCATATCAATCAGGCCAGCTAACTTACCGTGCAGTGCAGCGATAGGTTTGCCCGCATCTACACTATTGGCTGAGACATATAAACCTGATAGCGTGAGCTCAGGGTGTCTGTTTATCATTAGAGCCAGTTCTGCTCCTGTATAGCCGCTTGCACCAATGATCGTGGTTTTCAACATCTCAACACATCCATTCTTGAGGTAAGTTATATTTCAAATTTGACTATTCATACTTAATTTTTAGCTATATTTGATTTCTTATGCATTAAATATGATTTAATATGTGTTTTACCGACTTATGGTTTTCCTGTCAATAGTAGAAGTGAAGATATTATGCAATTACCGAGTTTCCTTGAGGTCTATAAAGGCCTAATTTCCACCGACTCCATTAGCTCAACAGATCCAAGCTGGGATCATGGCAACGAGAAAGTGATCGAAAAAATGGCTCAATGGTTTAAAGACGTAGGCTTTAGCGTTGAGGTCGTGGAAGTCGAACCCGGCAAGCATAATATGGTCGCAAAGATGGGTTCTGGCGAAGGGGGCTTATTGCTTGCAGGACACAGCGACACCGTGCCATTCGATGAAGGACGTTGGAACTTCGACCCTCACGCATTGACAGAACACAACAACCGCTTCTACGGATTAGGCACCGCCGATATGAAAGGCTTTTTTGCCTTCGTTTATGAAGCTGCTAAGAAAATGGATTGGAGCAAGCAAACCAAGCCGCTTTATGTTTTAGCTACGTGTGACGAAGAAACCACTATGCTAGGTGCACGTCATTTCACTGAAAATGCGCCGTTTAAACCGGACTACTGCATTATTGGTGAGCCGACCAGCCTAGTGCCTATTCGCGGTCATAAAGGTCACGTCGCTAATGCTGTGCGAGTAACGGGTAAATCAGGTCACTCTTCTGATCCTGCATTAGGCGTTAACGCCATCGAGATCATGCATGAAGTGCTGTTTGCTTTAATGCAGCTGCGTGACAAGTTAGTCAAAGAGTACCATCACCCGGGTTTCGCGATTCCAAGCCCTACTCTAAATCTTGGGCATATTCACGGAGGAGATAGCGCTAACCGAATCTGTGGTTGTTGTGAATTACACTACGACGTTCGTCCTTTACCGGGCATCAGCTTAGATGGTTTGGATAACATGCTACGCAGCGCGCTCAAGGAAGTAGAAGCAAAATGGCCGGGCAGGATTGAGATTACTCCCCTGCATGAGCCGATTCCGGGTTACGAATGTCAGCACGATCATCCATTTATCGGTGGCATGGAATCAGTGTGTGAAACCGAATCTCAAACTGTGAACTATTGTACTGAAGCACCTTTCCTTCAGGAGTTATGTCCAACCTTAGTGTTAGGCCCAGGCTCAATCGACCAAGCTCACCAACCGGATGAGTTCTTAAGCTTCGATTTTATTGACCCTACAATTGATGTTCTGAGTAAATCGATCCGTAAATATTGTTTCTAGTTATTACTTTCCTTCCGATATTTTCATATAAAAGCCACCCGAAAAGGTGGCTTTTATTCTGTTATCCCTGACACAGCCCGATCTTGTAATTAAATTTCACTTTTTCCCTAAGTTTTGAAAAATTTACTTCTCCCGCATTTTTAAACCTAATAATTGCAAACTTAGAATGCTTTATTTGACTAGATACAGCACTTTTCGCTAGATTGTGTACTTAACAAGGAACAATGGATGTAATTTTTTTACGAGGCAGGATGACAATGAACGAGAAATACGCCGCTCTCAAGAGTAACGTAAGCATGCTGGGACGCTTGCTAGGTAACACAATCCAAGATGCACATGGTGACGTTATCTTAGAGAAAGTGGAGACTATCCGTAAACTTTCCAAATCCGCCCGCGCAGGCAACAAAGCTGACCGTGACAGCCTAGTTGAAGAAATCAAAAACCTGCCGAACGAACAACTCACTCCTGTTGCTCGTGCATTTAACCAATTTCTCAACCTCACCAACATGGCAGAGCAATACCATACGATCTCTCGCCACTGTGAGGAGCATGTTTGTGAACCAGATGTGCTGCAATCTCTATTTTCCAAATTAAATCAGAATGACATCAGCAAGCTAGACGCAGCTCAAGCCGTTCGCGACCTGAACATTGAACTCGTTCTGACTGCACACCCAACAGAAATCACTCGTCGCACCATGATCAACAAGCTGGTTAAGATCAACGAGTGTCTGTCTAAATTAGAATTAAGCGACCTATCACACAAAGAGCGTGCCAAGACAGAACGCCGCCTAGAGCAACTTATCGCTCAAGGTTGGCACTCGGATGTGATTCGCCAGCAACGCCCAACGCCACTTGATGAAGCTAAGTGGGGCTTTGCGGTTGTCGAAAACTCACTTTGGGAAGCTGTGCCTGATTTCCTACGTGAAATGGATGGTCGATTAAAAGGTTACCTTGGTGAAGGCCTGCCAATTGATGCGCGCCCTGTTCATTTCTCATCTTGGATGGGTGGTGACCGCGATGGTAACCCATTCGTAACGCACACCATCACTAAAGAAGTACTGCGTCTATCTCGCTGGAAAGCCGCTGATCTATACCTAGGTGACGTGAACGAGTTGATTACCGAACTGTCGATGACCAAGTGTAATGATGCCGTTCGTGAATTGGCTGGCGATGAGCACGAAGCTTACCGTGCAATCCTGAAGAGCCTACGTACTCTGCTCAACAACACGCTAGAAGTGCTTGATGCAAAACTGCACGACGCAGAAGTACCGAAGAAAGAAACTCTACAGAACATAGACCAACTTTGGACACCACTTTACGCATGTTACCAATCACTGCACGAATGTGGCATGGGCGTAATCGCGGACGGTTCTCTACTTGATACGCTACGCCGCCTAAAAGCATTCGGCGTGCATTTGGTTCGTCTCGATGTTCGTCAAGAAAGTACTCGTCACTCAGATGTGCTATCTGAATTGACTCGCTACCTAGGCATTGGTGATTACGACCAATGGAGCGAGCAAGATAAGGTTGCTTTCTTAACCAATGAATTAAGCTCAAAGCGCCCACTGTTACCACGCGACTGGGAACCATCTGAGCAGGTCAAAGAGGTTTTAGACACCTGTAAGGTCGTTGCTGCTCAACCTCGAGAAGCCTTTGGTGCTTACGTGATCTCTATGGCTCGTACTGCGTCGGATGTATTGGCTGTACATTTGCTTCTACAAGAATGTGGTTGCCCGTACCGCATGGACGTATGTCCATTGTTCGAAACGCTAGACGACTTGAACAACTCAGAAGCCGTAATGAAACAGCTAATGAGCATCGATTTATACCGTGGCTTTATCCAGAACCACCAAATGGTGATGATCGGATATTCTGACTCAGCTAAAGATGCCGGTGTAATGTCTGCAGGCTGGGCGCAATACGATGCAATGGACAAGCTAGTTAAGGCTTGTGAAGAAGAAGGCATTGAACTGACTCTATTCCACGGTCGTGGTGGTACGGTTGGTCGTGGTGGTGCGCCAGCGCACGCGGCTCTTCTTTCTCAGCCACCTAAAAGCTTGAAAGGCGGCTTACGAGTAACTGAACAAGGCGAAATGATCCGCTTTAAACTTGGCTTGCCAGATGTTGCAGTTAATAGCTTCAACCTATACGCAAGTGCGATTCTAGAAGCGAACCTTCTGCCACCACCAGAGCCAAAACAAGAATGGCGCGACCTAATGGAAGTGCTGTCTGAAGTATCTTGCGAAGCTTACCGCAACGTCGTTCGTGGTGAAGAGAAGTTTGTTCCTTACTTCCGCCAAGCGACGCCAGAGCTAGAGTTAGGCAAGTTACCTCTTGGTTCTCGTCCTGCGAAACGTAACCCGAACGGCGGCGTAGAAAGCCTACGTGCGATCCCATGGATCTTCTCATGGAGCCAAAACCGTTTGGTACTTCCTGCATGGTTAGGCGCTGGTGAAGCGATTCAATACTCTGTCGATCAAGGCCATCAAGCGCTACTTGAAGAGATGTGTCGTGAATGGCCATTCTTCTCGACTCGTCTAGGTATGTTGGAAATGGTGTACTCGAAGTGCAACATGGAAATAGCTAAGTACTACGACCAGCGACTTGTTGACGAAGAGCTATTACCTCTGGGTGAGTTACTGCGTGAACAGCTGCAAAAAGACATCAAAGCGGTGCTGAATGTAGAAAATAACGAGAACTTGATGCAAAGCGACCCTTGGGGACTTGAGTCAATTCGTCTACGTAACATCTATGTTGAGCCACTAAACATGCTTCAAGCGGAACTGCTTTACCGTACTCGTAAGTGTGAAACACCACCAGCAGAGCTAGAAGAAGCGCTAATGGTGACGATTGCAGGTATTGCAGCAGGTATGCGAAACACTGGTTAATTAGTGATTCCTACTATAACCTGATCAGCATTTACATCTACAAAAAGAACAAAAGGTCGCCATTGGCGGCCTTTTTATTTTACCAAGCGACCACTGGTGAGTATTTTGTCAGTTTTTTGGGTTATTTTGTCCATGTATTCTACTTTATGCTTATTATTTAGATATACTACTGCTCCGCTGCAGAAACACTCCAAAATAATAATCTGCGGCACTCGACCAATAAACTGGTCAACCTAGGTGATAAACGGCTTTGTAAGGTGACATAACCAACGATTGAGTTGGTGCTACTTGAACATAACCAATATAACGTGCCATAGAAGCACACTTGTTGTTCAAGTATTTGTTTACTGTTTACCATTTGGATTTCAGACATGTCATTACCACACGTAATTTTAACCGTTTTAAGTACACGCGATGCTACTGGTTACGATATCACAAAAGAATTCTCCGCAAGCATTGGTTACTTCTGGAAAGCTAGCCACCAACAAGTTTACCGCGAGCTAAATAAAATGGCTCAGAACGACCAGGTAACTTGCGTACTTGAGCCTCAAGAAGGCAAACCTGATCGTAAAGTTTACTCTATCACCGATGCTGGCCGTGGCGCGCTAGGTGAATGGTTTGAACAACCAACTGCACACCCAACCGTTCGTGACGAGTTCTCAGCTAAGTTAATCGCTTGTGCTGTACAACCTTCTGATGCGTACCGTGTACAACTTGCTGAACTAGTAGAAGAGTCTCGCAAGCTGGTTTCTCACTACAAAGAAATCGAAGCGGCTTACTACGCAACGCCATCTACACTAGACAAGCAAGCACGCCTAGAGCGTCTAACGCTTCGTCGTAACCTACTGATCCGTGAAGCATGGATTGTATGGGCTGACGAAGTACTGCTTGAACTTGGCGCTCTTGCTTAAGTTAAGCTAGAAGCTAGAAGCTAGAAGCTAGAAGCTAGAAGCTAGAAGCTAGAAGCTAGAAAAGCAAAAGGCTTGAACTCTTAGAGTCCAAGCCTTTTTTGTATCTATAGGATTTGAAATGTTACTACCAGAAGCTTTTACAAGCGCTTGGGCTTTACTTCCTAGACTTTACTTAAAGCGCAGCGACTTGTGGACGAACACCTAATGTGTGGCAAAGTGCATAAGTCATTTCTGCACGGTTTAGCGTGTAAAAGTGGAAATCTTTCACACCTTCACGGCTTAGCGTACGAACCATATCGATCGCTTGGCTAGCACCAACTAACTGACGAGTTGTTGGATCATCATCCAAGCCTTCGAACTGCTTCGCCATCCAACCTGGTACTTTTACGTTATTCATCGCAGCAAAACGAGATGCTTGCTTGAAGTTAGAAACTGGCAAGATACCCGGTATAATCTCTACGTCAACGCCAGCCGCCACACAACGGTCACGAAAACGTAAGTAGCTTTCTACATCGAAGAAAAACTGAGTGATTGCACGATTTGCACCCGCATCCACTTTACGTTTTAGGTTAATAAGATCAGATTGAGCACTTTTTGCTTCAGGGTGAACCTCAGGGAATGCCGCTACTGATATATCAAAGTCGTGACGAGATTTAAGCAGCTCGACTAAATCAGACGCATACATATCTGGCGCACCACCGCCTGCTGGAATATCACCACGCAACGCAACAATACTTTCAATGCCATTTGCCCAGTAATCGTCGGCAATTTGAATAAGCTCTTCGCGGCTAGCATCAATACACGTTAAGTGTGGTGCAGCAACTAAGCCTGTTTGGTTCTTAATTTCTTTAATGATTGAGTGGGTACGATCACGCTCACCCGAGTTTGCACCATAGGTTACTGATACAAATTTAGGTTGAAGTGTTTTAAGACGGTGAACAGAATTCCACAGGGTCTCTTCCATCTTCTCACTGCTTGGTGGGAAAAATTCAAATGACACATTGATGTTGTCAGAAAGCTCTGCAATATTCTGATTTAAAGCGTCGATATGACTTGCGTGTGTGTATCCCATCTTACTCTCCCTGTGGCAAAAGCAACCACTAAATAATCTCAAATCCCTAGCGACGTTTAGACGTCTATATGTCTCCAGAATGAATTGAATACGATTTAATGTCAACAGATCCATTATGAATTTTTTTCAAGTAGATAGTGAGAAAAGCTCAAGCCGATAGGTGGGTCGCAAAGAAGAAATAATGTAGAAAAAAGGCTGAAAACACATCGTGCTTTCAGCCTTATTTATCTTAGTGGATAGTATGCTATTTACGCATTTAAACAATTAATCTGAGTATTAAAGCAATTGATCTGACTATTAAGCCAATCGCTCTAAGTATTAAACCAACCGCTCTAAGTATTAAAACAGGCTAGACATTCTGTTTAAATCAGACTGAATTGCACCAGCTGTCACTTCACGACCAGCACCTGGGCCACGAATAACCAATGGATTATCTTTGTACCATTTGCTCTCAATCGCAAAGATGTTGTCGCAAGGCAGTAAGTTCGCCAGAGCGTGTTCTTTAGATAACGCTTCAACGCCTACCGTTGCCTTACCATTCTTCTCTAAACGCGCTACGTAACGAAGGACCTTCTGTTGAGACTGCGCTTTCTCTAAACGCTCGGCCAACTCTTCACTCAGTACAGAAGCTTTATCAAAGAAGTCATCCACTGACAGATCTTGTAATTCTTCAGGTACCAATGATTCTACTTTGACGTTTTCAGGCTCAATATCTAAACCCGATTCACGCGCCAGAATCACTAGCTTACGCATCACGTCAGAGCCATCGAGGTCAGCACGAGGATCCGGTTCCGTCAGGCCTTGTTGCCACGCTAAATCAACCAACTCGCTGAACGGCACAGTGCCATCAAACTGTTGGAATAACCAAGATAGAGTGCCCGAGAAGATACCTGACAGAGCAATAATATCGTCACCGCTTTCGCGCAGGTCACGTACCGTGTGGTTAATCGGTAAGCCAGCACCCACTGTCGCATTGTACAGCCAATGACGGCTGATCTTAGCGAAAGCATCTTGTACCTGATGGTAATACTCGCTTGATGCAGAACCTGCCACCTTGTTAGCCGAGATCAGGTGAATACCTTGTTGTGCGACTTGCAGGTATTTTGCAGCAAGCACCGGGCTTGCCGTAACATCTAACACAACCGCTTCATCGTAGCCCTGAATAGAACCCAAACGCTCTAGCCAGTCGTTGCCGTTATTGGCAATCGCTTCATCATCAAAACGCTTGCTCACAGAAGTCGCATCAATGCCTTGATCATCGAACCAATAAGTTTGGCTATCAATCACCGCAACCAATTCAAAGTTCATTCCACGACGCTTTTCAAGTTCCGCTTTTTGCTCAGCAAACAGGCTTAACCAACTTGAACCAATATTGCCCTTGCCACATAAAGCAATCGCAACACGCTTCTGCGCTTGGAACAGTTGAGAGTGAATGCCTTTCACTAGGCTTGATGTTTCACTCTTACGAATCACAGCCACTAAGCTCAAGCCAGAGTTTGCTTCTGAGATAAACTCAACCGGTGAGCTCTTGAGTTGTTGGTAGAATCCATAACAATGGTTCGGGTTCTTAGTCACACCAGCACCCACCGCCGCAATCAGAGAGAAGCCTTCTTTAAGCTTAATTTCCGCTTCAATCGCGTGGTCTTGTAGATATTCTAAAGCGCCACCAGCGATCTCTTCTGTATAAGCAAGGCGCAAACAGTGCTGATCGGGTTCAAGCTCATAAGCAAGCGGCTCAAGTTGAGCTCGTTTAAGACCTTCAAGAACTTCACTTTCTAAGCGGTCAAAATCATGGCCATGACCAAAGGTCAGCTGAACGATCAGAACTTCATCCAGAGAGGTAATGATTTTTGCGCCACGACCCGATGCCAGTACACGCTCTATCTGTGTAGAGCCCGCCTCCGGCTGGTAGCTGCAGCGCAAGCTGAGATCCATAGCACTTTGAGCCACAGGCTGTAGCGTTCGGCTATGGAGCACTGGAGCCGCCAGACGAGCGAGTTCACTCGCTTCATCAAGGCGAAGCAGAGGCAACAAACACGCATCCGAAACCAAACGAGGGTCAGCGCTGTAAACGCCTGCCACGTCACTCCAAATCGTCACACGTTCAACTTCAGCCAAAGCGCCAATCACGGTTGCTGAGTAATCTGAACCGTTACGACCAAGCAGTACTGTTTCACCTTCGCAGTTCTGAGCCATAAAGCCCGTAATCACCACTCGGCAATGCGTATGCTGAGCCAAAACTTCTTTAATCAGAGGATAAGAACGCGCGCGATCCACTTCGGGTTGAGCACCCGCTTCTGCACGTAAAAAGGCACGCGCATCTTGAGCAACTGCTTGTAAGTCATGTTGGCACAACAGAGCAGCTAACAAACGTGAAGACCAAACCTCACCGTGTCCTAACACCTGTGCTTTTTGCGATTCGCTTAGAGGAGCAGTTAGCTCACCTAAAGCAGTAAATTCTTGTTGAATAGTGGCCGTTAGCTGAGCCGCAGACTCACCTTCAAGCAGCGCTTCAATCAGCTCAAGCTGGAACTGACGAAGGGTTTGTAGACATTCATGCGCAATACGACCATCTTTGTCGAGCGCTTCAACAAACTCAATCAAGCGGTTAGTTGTTTTACCCGCAGCCGATACCACGACCAAGTCAGTAGCTGACGAGTATTCTCTAAGAATATTGACCACGCGTTGGTAACACTCAGGGTTCGCTAAACTGCTGCCACCAAATTTATGTAGCTGGCGAAAGGTTGTCATTATTAAACCTCCCCTTCTGCGATAAAGCCTTGTGTTTTTTCAAACGCTTGCTTGAGATCATCAATCAAGTCTTCTGCATCTTCAAGGCCAACAGAAAGGCGCAGTAATTGTTGAGAAACACCCGCTTCTGCTAATGCTGCTTCGCCCATAGCACGGTGAGTCATCGACGCTGGGTGACAAATCAGGCTTTCAACACCGCCCAATGATTCAGCCAAAGAAAATAGCTCTAATTTATCCACAAAATATTTAAGTGCTTCAAAAGATCCCGAAAATTCAAAGCTCAGCATGGAACCAAAGCCCAACTGCTGTTTCTTCGCGATCTCGTGACCCGGATGTTCAGGAAGGCTTGGGTGGTAAATCGTACCCACCAGATCTTGTTGTTGCAGAGCCGTCAGAATTTCACGTGAGCTCTCTTCGTGAACGCGCATACGTGCACCTAGCGTACGAATACCACGTAGCGTCATGTAGCTATCAAATGGTGTGCCGGTTGCACCAATACAGTTACCCCACCATGCTAGCTCTTCAGCGTGCTCTTCTGTCTTAGTAACTACAACACCACCAATGACATCTGAGTGTCCGTTGATGTACTTGGTGGTTGAGTGGATAACAAAATCCGCACCCAGCTCTAAAGGCTTTTGGAACACAGGCGTCAAAAACGTGTTGTCGACAGCAACCAGAGCACCTACTTCTTTCGCTTTACGGCAAGTTTCTGCAATATCAACCACACGAACCAATGGATTCGATGGCGTTTCGATTAAGATTAACTTTGGCTTAAGCGCGATCGCAGCATCCAGTGCGGCTTGATCCGATTGATCAACAAACAGAACTTTGAAGTCACCTTTGAGTGAGCGTGTGTTAAACAGACGGTAAGTACCGCCATAGCAGTCGTGCGGTGCAATAATAAGATCATCGCCACCTAAGAAAGCGGATACCCATAAGTTAAGTGCCGACGTACCACAGTTAGTAACAACCGCGCCTTTACCAGACTCAAGCTCAAATAGTGCCGTTTCTAATAGACCGCGGTTTGGGTTACCAGAGCGGGTATAATCGTACTTTGGCACTTCACCAAAAGCGGGAAACCCATAGTTAGTCGAAAGATAAATAGGTGGGACAACGGCATGGTGTTGCGTGTCTGACTCGATGCCAGTACGTACTGCGATGGTTGCTGGCTTCCGGCTGCTCATAGGTGCTTCCTTACAAGTTTTGCGTCTGAGAATCACAGCTGCTTGTCGGCATTTTGTGGCTGTGTTAGATATATGTTACTCACTTTACTTTCATAAACGTGAGACGTCAACACTTCCGGACGTCTATATGTCTTTGCTTATGGCAGTAAATCCCGCTAAAATCAGCACTATTAATTTATTCTAACAACTAAAGTGATGAAGGTACGCAATGGCCGACTGGAATGGTGAATACATAAGCCCATATGCTGAGCATGGAAAGAAAAGCGAACAAGTAAAGAAAATTACAGTTTCTATCCCTCTAAAAGTGTTAAAGGTTCTTACTGACGAGCGCACTCGCCGCCAGATCAATAACCTACGCCATGCAACAAACAGTGAGCTACTGTGCGAAGCCTTTCTACATGCGTACACAGGCCAACCACTGCCAACGGATGAAGACCTTCGTAAAGATCGTCCAGACGACATCCCGACTGAAGTCAAAAAACTGATGACAGAGATGGGCATCGAGTTCGAAGCGTTTGACGAAGAATAAAAACAACTCAGTCACCGCCTTCATTATTGATTCGCTATAGCTGAACCCTATTTGTCACATCACCCACTACGTTATCTGTAGCTGCGCTGTGAATGATAGACATAAAAAAACCGACTCCTATTAGTCGGTTTTTTATTATTCTTTTTCGCTCAATAGAGCAACAGCTATTAAGCTACTGAGCTACTGAGCTACTGAGCTACTGAGCTACTAAGGCATTAAGCCATATAGTTGGCAGGCATCTCAATTCGAGCAACGCCAGACTCAACAGCCGCTTCAGCAACTGCTTTTGCAACGCGAGGAAGCAGACGTGGGTCCATTGGCTTAGGAATGATGTAACCCTTACCGAACTCCAGTGCAGTCTCGCCCGCAGCTGCCAGTACTTCAGCTGGAACTTCTTCTTTTGCTAGTTCACGAATCGCTTTAACCGCCGCTAGCTTCATTTCGTCATTGATTTCGCTCGCACGCACGTCTAGTGCACCACGGAAAATGAATGGGAAACAAAGTACGTTGTTTACTTGGTTAGGGTAATCACTACGGCCAGTACCCATAATAAGGTCAGAACGAACCTCGTGAGCAAGCTCAGGCTTGATCTCTGGATCTGGGTTTGAACATGCAAACACAACAGGCTTATCAGCCATCAGCGTAAGTGCCTTAGCTGGTAGCAGATTAGGACCCGATACACCCAAGAACAGGTCAGCGCCTTCGATAACATCTTCAAGCGTGCGCTTGTCGGTGTTATTTGCGAACAGCTCTTTGTATTCATTCAAGTCATCACGACGAGTGTGGATCACACCTTTACGGTCAAGCATGTAGATCTTCTCACGCTGAGCGCCACACTTAATCAGTAGCTCCATACAAGCAACCGCTGCTGCGCCAGCACCTAAACAAACGATCTTACACTCTTCCAGTTTCTTACCTTGAAGCTCGATCGCGTTAAGCATACCCGCTGCCGTTACAATCGCAGTACCGTGTTGATCATCATGGAAAACAGGTACATCACAACGCTCAATCAGGCGACGCTCGATTTCAAAACAGTCTGGTGCTTTGATGTCTTCTAGGTTAATACCACCAAATGTATCTGCGATATTCGCAACCGTATCAACGAACTCATCGATTGTGCGGTGTTTTACTTCAATATCGATAGAATCTAAACCAGCAAAACGCTTAAACAGTAGCGCTTTACCTTCCATAACTGGTTTAGAAGCAATAGGACCAAGATTACCTAAGCCAAGAATTGCAGTACCGTTAGAGATAACTGCAACCATGTTGCCTTTACCTGTGTACTTATAAACGTTATCGACATTCTGTGCGATCTCGCGAACAGGCTCAGCTACGCCAGGGCTGTATGCCAGTGCTAGGTCTTCTGCAGAGTTTGCAGGCTTCGTCAGTTCTACGGCAATTTTGCCTGGAATTGGGAACTCATGATAATCAAGAGCTTGCTGACGGAATTGTTCTTGAGGCGATAATTCTTGAGAGGATTGATCTTGGCGGCTGTCTTCAGACATAGGTGTAGGTTCCTAGGATATTATTATTTGGGGGATCTTGTTCATGTTAATGGATGTACTTCAAAGTTCCTAGGTGGTTGAAGCATCTGTATCATTAAAAAACGAGATTTCACTACTAATAAGACCAGTGGGCAGTTGAAATTACTGTCGCCTGCTCAACTTTAGAGCGAATTTCGAGGAAGGAGTGTTGGGGTAAGTGATGAAATAAAATTTACGCCAGTAACCTCTCACTTAAAATGATCTAATAATGAAATACGATTCAGTATTTTTTCAAATTTCAGGCAACAAAAAAGGACACCGAAGTGTCCTTTTTATGTCTAAATAGCGAGAATTACTTCTTGCTAGAAAGAGCACCGAAACGCTTGTTGAAGCGATCAACACGGCCGCCTGTATCTACGATACGTTGCTTACCAGTGTAGAACGGGTGACATTTGTCACATACGTCTAGGTGGATTGATTCTTTTGCTAGCGTTGAGTTGAACTCAAATGTGTTGCCGCAAGAACAAGTTGCAGAAACTGCTTTGTATTCTGGGTGGATACCAACTTTCATGGGAAAACCTCAATTAGGCCGCGTCGCCATCCGATTCTAAGCCGGACACCACACGTAGTTAAAAAATAAATAAAGACACCGCTGTATCACTAAACCGCGATAAAGCCATACCTTTAAGGCGCAGTATAGTAATGAATCTGTGAGGTAGGATCAACTGATTTGATACATTTTTCACCAACACTGTCCTTAAACCTTCCATTAAGCGTTATTTTCTGGCTCCAGTAGCATTCAAGCCTCAAGTAAGCTCTGTCATCTAAACTGCTCCTCGAATTTAACGCCCTTATCCATTAGACTGTTCGCTCTCGTCAACTCAGATAAAGCCGTCCCTTTATGCGTCCAATGATTGCCCGTGTGGCACTGCCGGTTCCACTCGACAAGCAGTTCGATTACAAGATTCCTAGCCACCTATTCCCGATTATTGGCGGTCGAGTCTCTGTGCCTTTTGGACGACAAACCTTAACCGGTATCGTGACGGCTCTGGTTAACGAATCAGAATTCGAGCTCGACAAGCTCAAGCCGATTAAAGCCTTATTAGACAACCAACCCGTTTGGCCTGAATCGGTCTATTCACTCTTGGTATGGTGCAGTCAGTTTTATCAGTACCCTCTTGGCGAAACCTTGGCTAACGCTCTGCCCAGCGCTTTACGAAAAGGCAAAGCTGCCGATTTCGCGACGCTTGTCGAGTGGCAACTGACCCCATCAGGTAGAGATCAACTGATGCAAGGCTTTGGTCGCGCCGTCAAACAAGCCAAAGTGATGCACATGCTTGAACACGGCCCAGTTCCTCATCAAGAGTTCATTGATGAAGAGGTGGGCAGCGCAGTACTGAAGACGTTGGAAGAAAAAGGCTGGATTGAGTCGGTAGAGAAAAAGCCGAAGCGTAAACCATGGCCAGTTGAACTCGAAAACGACCAAGACAAGCCTAAACTCAATGCAGAGCAAGCCATCGCGATTGCGACAGTAAACAGCCAAACCGATTTTGGGTGCTTCTTGCTAGAGGGTGTCACAGGCTCGGGCAAGACCGAGGTCTACCTGAATATGATCAAGCCGATTCTCGATCAAGGCAAGCAAGCGTTGGTCTTGGTCCCTGAGATTGGCCTCACTCCACAAACGATTAACCGCTTTAAGCGACGCTTTAATGTGCCTGTTGAGGTTATCCACTCTGGATTAAACGATTCTGAACGACTCAATGCATGGCTATCAGCACGCGATAAGATTGCTGGCATCGTGATTGGTACCCGTTCGGCTCTGTTCACGCCGTTTGCGGATCTGGGCATTATCATTGTTGATGAAGAACACGACGCTTCTTATAAACAGCAAGACAGCCTGCGCTACCACGCTCGTGATGTCGCGATCATGCGTGCTCATAAAGCGCAAATTCCAGTAGTTTTGGGTTCAGCAACTCCGGCTTTTGAAACGCTGCACAACGCTCAGATAGGTAAATATAGCTACCTTACCCTCACCTCTCGCGCTGGTGTCGCACTGCCGACCACCAATAAAGTGTTGGATGTGAAAGGGGAATATCTGGAAAGTGGCTTATCTGCATCGTTAATTGCAGAAATGCAAAGACACTTAAAAGCGGGCAACCAAGTGATGCTGTTTCTCAATCGCCGTGGGTTCTCCCCAGCATTGATGTGTCACGACTGTGGTTGGACAGCTGAATGTAAACGCTGCGATGCTTACTACACCTATCACCAATACAGCAATGAAATGCGCTGCCACCATTGTGGCTCGCAGCAGCATATCGTGCACAATTGCCAAGGCTGTGGTTCGGCTAACTTAGTGACGGTGGGTGTCGGCACTGAACAACTTGAAACGCAACTTGGTCAACTGTTCCCTGAATACAAAACCATTCGTATTGACCGCGATAGCACTCGCCGCAAAGGCAGTTTAGAAAGCGCGTTAGAATCGATTCGTAAAGGTGAATACCAAATTCTGATTGGTACACAGATGCTTGCTAAAGGGCATCACTTTCCAGATGTGACACTTGTGGCATTGCTGGACGTTGATGCCTCTTTATATAGCAGTGACTTCCGCGCCTCTGAGCGATTGGCCCAATTGTTTACTCAAGTCGCTGGTCGAGCAGGACGAGCCAGTAAGCAGGGGGAAGTGATCTTACAAACTCACCATCCAGAACACGGCTTATTACAGGCATTACTGCACAAAAACTACAACCACTTTGCTCAAACTGCATTGGCAGAGCGTAAACAAGCGATGTTGCCACCTTATACCTTCATGACTTTGTTTAGAGCGGAAGCCAATGACACTCGCTTAGTGGAAGAGTTTCTGCGTCAAGTGCGCCACACATTGGAATCGCATCCGTTATTTGACCAATATTGTATGGTGCTAGGGCCAACCCCGGCACCACTAGCCAAACGAGCAGGTAAATCTCGCTGGCAGCTTATTTTACAAACACAGACTCGCTCGTTGATGCAAAAGCTATTAATGAGCGCCAAGCCAGCAATCAATATGTTACCCGCTGCGAAAAAAGTCCGTTGGTCACTCGATATTGAGCCGCAAGATCTGAGCTAAACCCACTTGGGTTAAAACTAATGATAAGTTTGTTCACAAATATTTCATATTTCTCGTGAGCAACTTCACACTAGTCATGTGATTTTTGTTAATCTAGCCGTAACTTTACATGGGTGAAACGAATAAAATATTGCAATAAAAAAAGTGTTAGCAACACTTTCACAATATCTATTCGATTACATTTATTATTCATGCCTTAGATACTTAGGCAGCAAAGGAATTAAAAAGAGGGTTTAATTTATGGCGACAATGAAGGATGTTGCCCAGCTAGCAGGCGTTTCAACAGCCACGGTATCACGTGCATTGATGAACCCTGAAAAAGTCTCGGTTTCTACTCGTAAGCGAGTGGAGACAGCAGTACTTGAAGCTGGATACTCACCCAATACATTAGCTAGAAACTTACGTCGCAACGAATCAAAAACCATCATCACTATTGTTCCTGATATCTGTGACCCGTATTTCGCAGAGATCATTCGTGGTATCGAAGATGCCGCAGTAGAAAATGACTACCTCGTTTTACTGGGTGATAGCGGCCAACAGAAGAAGCGTGAGTCTTCATTTGTTAACTTAGTATTCACCAAACAAGCTGACGGCATGCTACTACTTGGCACCGACCACCCGTTTGATGTCAGTAAGCCTGAACAAAAAAATTTACCGCCGATGGTGATGGCGTGTGAGTTTGCCCCTGAGCTTGAACTCCCTACCGTACACATCGATAACCTGACCTCAGCATTTGAAGCGGTGAACTACCTAGCTCAGTTAGGCCATAAACGTATCGCTCAAATCTCAGGGCCCATATCGGCAACGCTGTGTAAATTCCGCCAACAAGGTTACCAACAAGCGCTACGTCGTGCAGGAGTATCAATGAATCCTGCCTACAGCACTGTCGGTGACTTTACCTTTGAAGCGGGCGCTCAAGCTGTTCGTCAATTACTCGCTCTTCCTGAACAACCTACAGCGATCTTCTGTCATAACGATGCGATGGCCATCGGCGCGATTCAAGAAGCGAAAAAATTAGGCTTACGCGTTCCTCAAGACCTATCGATTGTCGGCTTTGATGACATCCAATTCGCTCAATACTGCGATCCACCGCTAACCACTATTTCTCAGCCTCGTTATGAGATTGGACGCCAAGCAATGTTGATGATGCTCGACGTACTTAAAGGCAACGATGTGCAAGCGGGGTCGCGCCTGCTTGAAGCCAAATTAGTCGTTCGAGGTAGTACAGCGCCGCCTCGAATCTAATCTGAAGAAATATCCTTATAATTCTGCGGCACATTTTGATGTGCCGCTTCCATTTCTGCACTGTTATCCTCGCTCAATCTGGATTACCATGAGAGCAGAATCAGCAACTATTGAATTGTCTTGTGGCTAATAGAGATTATGTAAAGCGCGGTCGTGGCACAAAAAAACCGACCAAAAAACAAGCCCCTCGCCGTAAACCATGGCGTAGTGGTCTTTTGGCGATCCTCCTTGCCGGTGGTTTTGGTTACGGCCTTTACCTATTGAGTAATGATCCTGAGCCGCCAGCACCGACTCCAGTGGTAACCAAACCAAAGCCTAAGCCGAAACCAGCAAAAGTAATTCCGCCCCCTCCAGAGGAGAAGTGGGATTACGTTGAAACCTTGCCAAGTCGTGAGATTGAAGTAAAAGCCAAAGAGCAACAGATCTCGAAGATCCCTTACATCATGCAATGTGGCGCGTACAAAACCTCAAGCCAAGCTGAAGCACGTAAGTTGGATATTGCTTTCCAAGGTATCTCAAGTTCAATCCGTAAAAAAGATGGAAGTAGCTGGTACCGTGTGGTTCTAGGGCCATATAAATTGAAGCGTGATGCAGAGCGAGATCGCCATAAGCTGCAGCGAGCGAAAATCGAACCTTGTGCTATTTGGAAAGACACCGAGTAGTTATAGATTTAGCCGCAGAAGCAGAAGCAGAAGCAGAAGCAGAAGCAGAAGCAGAAAAACCAAACACCGAAAGCCTCCCATTGTGGAGGTTTTCTTTTATCTACACCCTTTAGCCAAATTTCCTTACAACTTCCGCCGATAAGTTGCGCGACATCACTCGACCTTCCTTGAATTATCCGAGCACCATCCTCATATACTTTTTATACCCAAAGATAAGAAATATTAAGAGGCCCTACTCGTGACTACCATTGTATCTGTACGTCGTAATAATAAAGTCGTCATCGCGGGTGATGGACAAGTATCTCTAGGCAACACCGTAATGAAGGGCAATGCCCGTAAAGTACGTCGCCTATACAACAACAAAGTACTGGCCGGTTTTGCTGGCGGTACGGCAGATGCTTTCACGCTATTCGAAAAATTTGAAAGCAAGCTGCAAATGCACCAAGGCCACCTAACCAAAGCTGCCGTTGAGCTGGCGAAGGATTGGCGTAGCGACCGTGCTCTACGTAAATTAGAAGCACTGCTAGCAGTAGCGGATGAAACTGCTTCATTGATCATCACAGGTAACGGTGACGTCGTTCAACCAGAAAACGACCTGATTGCGATCGGTTCGGGCGGTAACTTCGCTCAAGCAGCAGCCACTGCACTATTAGAAAATACAGATTTAGATGCGCGTGAAATCGCAGAAAAGTCGCTGAACATTGCGGGCGATATCTGTGTATTCACCAACCATCACCACACTATTGAAGAACTAGAAAGCACCGTTGAACTGCCAAAGCCAGAGTAACGACCGCTTCCATCAATAACGTTGTATTCAACAGTGATTAAAGAATTAAGGAAAAACCATGTCTGAGATGACTCCTCGCGAAATTGTTCACGAACTCAATCGCCACATTATCGGCCAAGACAACGCTAAGCGCTCAGTGGCTATCGCCCTTCGTAACCGCTGGCGTCGTATGCAGCTTGAAGAAAGTCTGCGTGTTGAAGTATCACCAAAAAACATCCTGATGATCGGCCCAACCGGTGTCGGTAAAACTGAAATTGCTCGCCGTCTTGCGAAACTAGCAAACGCGCCTTTCATCAAGGTAGAAGCGACTAAGTTCACTGAAGTGGGCTACGTAGGTAAAGAAGTTGAAACCATCATCCGTGATCTAACGGACGTTGCGATTAAGATGACACATCAACAAGCGATGGAAAAAGTACAATACCGCGCTGAAGAACAAGCTGAAGAACGTATTCTTGATGCCCTTCTACCACCAGCGCGTGATGCTTGGGGTCAGAACGAGCAATCAACTGAAGACACAACCTCTTCAAACACTCGCCAGATTTTCCGCAAGAAACTGCGTGAAGGTAAGCTAGACGACAAAGAGATTGAAGTTGATGTAGCGGCGCCACAAATGGGTGTTGAAATCATGTCACCTCCAGGCATGGAAGAGATGACTAACCAGCTACAAGGCATGTTCCAAAATCTCGCTGGCGACACCAAGAAAAAGCGTAAGATGAAAATCAAAGACGCATTCAAAGCACTAACGGAAGAAGAAGCTGCGAAGCTTGTGAACCAAGAAGAGCTAAAAGAGAGCGCGATCTTCAATGCTGAAAACAACGGCATCGTATTCATCGATGAGATCGACAAAATCTGTAAGCGTGGCGACAGCTCAGGCCCAGACGTATCTCGTGAAGGCGTTCAGCGTGACCTGCTTCCTCTTATCGAAGGCAGTACAGTATCGACTAAGCACGGTATGGTTAAAACTGACCACATTTTGTTTATCACATCAGGTGCATTCCAAGTGGCTAAGCCATCAGACCTAATCCCTGAACTGCAAGGTCGTCTACCAATCCGTGTTGAACTTGAAGCGCTTTCTGCACATGACTTCAAACGTATTCTGACTGAGCCAAAAGCATCATTGACAGAGCAGTACATTGCTCTGATGAAAACAGAAGATGTCGGCATTGAGTTTACTGAAGATGGCATCAACCAGATTGCTGACGCAGCATGGCGTGTCAACGAAACCACTGAAAACATCGGTGCGCGTCGTCTACACACGGTAATGGAACGCCTAATGGATGAGATTTCATTCGACGCAACAGACCGAGCAGGCAGCAAATTAGTAATTGATGAAGCTTATGTAATATCTAAGCTTGGCGAGCTCGTAGAAGACGAAGACCTAAGTCGCTTCATCCTGTAGCACAGGAAACTCCAACTTATTGCTCTATCTCAAAGAAATAGCAGCTAATAAGCGAATTCAAGGCCCACTTTCGAGTGGGCTTTTTATTACCCGAAAAATGGGCGTATACTCAAATCACAGTATGAAACGAAGACTTACAAAGAATTAGACCTACGATGAAACAATCTCTACTGATTTGGCTTGATGCCGCACGCCCAAAAACTCTGCCTCTCGCACTTGTCTCTATTCTTACAGGAAGTAGTTTAGCGTTCGCTGGTGGTCATTTTTCTTTATCAATAGCCCTGCTGGCATTTTTAACCGCCACTCTATTACAGATTCTGTCGAACTTAGCCAATGACTATGGCGACGCGGTAAAAGGCACAGACAACGAAAACCGTCTAGGGCCAACACGTGCAATGCAATCTGGCGCGGTGACCGCGAAAACCATGAAGCAAGCGATCATCCTCAACATCGTATTTACCATGCTCGCTGGGCTGATTCTTATCTTTCATGCCTTAACCTCGATTGAGAGTATCTTATCTTTCATTGCGTTAGGCGTATTAGCCATTGTTGCAGCCATCGCTTACACCGTCGGCAATAAACCTTATGGTTATATTGGCCTTGGCGACTTATCGGTATTTATCTTCTTCGGTTTGTTAGGCGTTTCAGGGACTTATTTCTTACACACTGGCCATGTTGAACCAAGCCTATTCCTTCCGGCATTGGGCTGCGGCTTGATGGCGGTTGCGGTACTCAATATCAACAACATGCGGGATATTGAAAACGACAGCGAATGTGGCAAACGCACCATGGCGGTTCGCCTAGGGCAGCGCAAAGCCAAACACTATCATTTTGCACTGCTTGGGCTCGCCCTTGCCTCTTTCGCTATCTACCTACTGATTCAAGAAAAACCGGTCTGGATCAGCCTGCCGTTTTTACTGAGCATTATTATTGTTTATAAGCACGGTAAGGCCGTTTGGGAAACCGAAAAGCCAGCGCAGATTGCACCAATGATGCCCGTGATAGTGAAATGTTCACTGGTCACTAACCTATTGTTTGCAGGGGTTGTCGTAGCTCAAACTCTATTGAGTTAAATGAGACTAATCATTGCAAAGGGATCAAGCACCGATATACTCAAAGTAAGCTCATTGTTCAAAAGGTATACTAATGGAATACAACACTTCAGCACTGTGCGACATATATTTGGATCAAGTTGATGTCGTGGAGCCAATGTTCAGCAACTTCGGTGGACGTGCATCCTTCGCAGGACAGATCACGACATTAAAGTGTTTTGAAGACAATGCTTTAATTCGCTCCGTATTAGAACAAGATGGTTTGGGGCGTGTGTTGTTAATCGATGGTGGCGGCTCGCTGCGTAAAGCGCTGATCGATGCTGAGATTGCCCTACTTGCTGAAGACAATGAGTGGGAAGGTATTGTGGTTTACGGCTGCGTACGCGAAGTCGATGAGCTAGAAGACATGAATCTTGGTATTCAGGCTTTAGCCTCTATTCCTGTGGGTGCAAGCCAAGAAGGTGTCGGCGAATTGGATGTACCTGTGAACTTTGGCAGCGTGACCTTCTTACCTGAAGATTACCTCTATGCAGACAACACTGGCATTATTCTTTCGGCAGAGCCTTTGGATGTAGAACTCGATCTGGATGTTGAAGAAGAAGAGGCCGAGTAACTCACTCAGCTTCAAATAATAAAACAAGCCAAAGAACACAAAGCATAAGAATACAAACGAAAACGCCCGCTACTGAGTCGCGGGCGTTTTTTAAAATCTGAAGAGTCGATTACTCTACGTCATCCATTTTACCAAGAAGGTTACGGATGCGATCTTGCCATGCTGAATGCTCTTCCTGCATTTGCTGAGTTTTTTGCTCTAGCTCGTGACGGCTTGCTTTAAGCTCACCAGCTTCTGTTGCTAGTGCTTGTTTCTCTTCTTTAAGCTCTTCCACTTCCATTTGAAGAAGTGCAATTGTATCTACTGCTGTTTGAATTTTTGCTTCTAGCTGCTCTAGTACTTCAAAAGACATTCTGGCCTACCTTTAAGTTATCCGTTTGATGGTGAAGGTTCACTCCACTTATTTCCCCATTCTACTCAGCAGAGCAAGGATAAACACTCAATATATTCGATATTTTGCGCCATTCGATGAAAAAAACAGCGCTTTTTACCGAATATTGACGTGAGTGATTACCGCCACAAGGGCAAACCGATTATTTTGATGAATAATAACTGTTTTCCACTGCGAATTGATCGAGAGCAATCTCCAAAAAACAAAAAAGCAAACGTTTCCTTTGGGATATGGTAAAATTCGCCGCGAAATTTCTATTCCCCCTTTGATAATTTTGGAGTCCGCATGAAACGCGATTTAGCAATGTCATTCTCTCGTGTCACAGAAGGTGCAGCACTAGCTGGTTACAAGTGGCTTGGTCGTGGCGATAAAAACGCTGCAGATGGCGCTGCTGTAGAAGTAATGCGTAGCCTACTAAACAAAACCGAAATTAGCGGTGAGATTGTTATCGGCGAAGGTGAAATCGATGATGCACCTATGCTATATATCGGTGAAAACGTCGGTGTGGGCGGCGATGCAGTCGATATAGCCGTAGACCCAATTGAAGGGACACGCATGACAGCTATGGGTCAATCAAATGCATTGGCGGTATTGGCTGCAGGCGAAAAAGGCAACTTCCTTAAAGCGCCTGACATGTACATGGAAAAATTGGTTGTTGGCCCTGGCGCAAAAGGCGTGATTGACCTAGAACTGCCACTGACAGAAAACCTAGAAAACATTGCGAAAGCACTAGGTAAAACACTCGATACACTAGTAGTAACCACACTGGCTAAACCACGTCATGATCAAGTGATTGCTGACATGCAGGCGATGGGCGTTCGTGTATTCGCAGTGCCAGATGGTGATGTTGCTGCTTCTATCCTAACGTGTATGCCAGACAGCGAAGTAGACGTAATGTACTGCATCGGCGGCGCGCCTGAAGGTGTCGTTTCGGCTGCTGTTATTCGCGCACTCGACGGCGACATGCACGCACGTCTGCTTCCTCGTCATGAAGTAAAAGGCGATACAGAAGAGAACCGCAAACACGGTGAGCTTGAATTAGAGCGTTGTGCAGAAATGGGCGTAACGGCGGGCATCGTCTTGAAAATGGAAGACATGGCACGCAGCGATAATGTTGTGTTCTCGGCAACAGGTATTACTAAGGGTGATCTTCTAGAGGGCATCACTCGCACAGGCAATATCGCAACCACAGAAACTCTGCTTATCCGTGGCCGCTGTCGTACGATTCGCCGCATCAAATCTATCCACTACCTAGAGCGTAAAGACCCAGAAGTAATCGGTCACATCCTGTAGACCTAAACTAGCTCTAACAGAAACGTTCCAAGGCTGATACCAAGTATCAGCCTTTTGTTTTATTAGTGCACCAGAATCTCACCATTTGCTGTCGCTAGAGTAAAACGCTGTCTATATAGTAAATCCCCATCAATATAGTAAATGGTTTGCTTTATAAACACCTTGCCTCATAATAGTAAGGTTGATGAGGTAGGGATAGTATGAAAACAAGCGACAAAATCTTACAGACCATTAAGCGTCAAGGCGCGGTAACCGCGAAACAACTGTCAGAAGAGTTTGGCATGACGACAATGGGTGCAAGGCAACATCTGCAAAGCCTGGAAGATGACGGTATTCTTGCGTTTCATGATGTGAAAGTAAAAGTGGGTCGCCCGACTCGCCACTGGTCCCTGACTCAACAAGGCCATAGCCAGTTTTCAGACCGACACGGTGAACTCACTATTCAAGTAATTGATGCCGTAGAAAATCTATTCGGTAAAGAGGGGTTGGCTAAGGTTGCTGCCGAGCGAGAACAACACACTCTGAAGCAGTATCAATCTGCACTGTCTGGCTGTGATTCGCTCATGAGTAAGCTTGAAAAACTCACACAGCTTCGTGAAGACGAAGGCTACATGGCTGAACTTCAAGAGCATGATGAGCACTACATCTTAATTGAGAACCACTGCCCCATCTGCAAAGCAGCAACTCGTTGCCCTAGCCTATGCCAATCTGAGCTCAATGTTTTCACTGAACTGCTCAAAAATGAGTGTCATGTAAGCCGCACTGAACACATTATTTCCGGCGAGAGACGCTGTACTTACACCTTAACGCCCACGCCTTTATCGTAATACCAAGCGCTAAGGGCTAGTCCCAACCCACCGATTCCGTCTCAATATTGAGAAAATGAGAATAGATTAAAATCTGTACAAATTTATTTCTTAAGCTTAAAGCATATGAAACACGCTTAATGCTAAGGAAGGAATCATGGCACAGCCACAGCCAAATCAAAAACTGCCCCCCTTTGATGAACTGGTCCAACTCGCCAAAAGCGATCCGAAAGCATTCAATCAATTCAAACATGAGATGTGCGAACAGATGATTTGTTCGGCCTCAGAAACTATGCAAGACAGGCTACGCGCTCAGCAAAGTCACATCGATTTGGTGGTCGGTCGCTGTAAAAACCCACATCATGTTAATGTCGTGCTCATGCAAGAGCTCCGCTGTCAGGTCTGTAAATTCCAAGAGGCACTCGAAGGTCGCTGTAGTTTTGAAGAACCTAAACCTGAAAATGTCGTGCCTTTCAGGCCGAATACTGAACCCAAAATGTACTAAAAGTAGAAAAGTATCAAAAAGAAAAAAGGGAGCGCAATGCTCCCTTTTTACTGATGAATCATCCAATCTTTAAACTGGATCTTCACCGTAATCATTACGGCCTTCTGTGCCTTTCAACAAACCACACTCAATCAGAATCCATAAGCCACACACTAACGCTGCAACGGTCGCAACCATATGGATTGGCGATACCGGCTCAGTGGTAGTCGCAGCCATTGGCGAAGCCAAACGACCCAGTACTAGGGGCACATTTAGTAGTAACCAGTAATTCGACTTATTGCGGTCGTGCCAGCGCTTAGCGGTGACCGCAAGATCTGGGATCACTAGCAGCAATAGGAATACTGGCAGTAGGATGTAAGAGTAAGCAGGGAACAACACAGAGATACCAGAAGCAAAACCAGTAATCGCTATGTAGTAGAAAATATTCCAAATCCAGTAAGTCTTACGACCAATTCTCCCTTTGAAAGAGAGCAGTAAATCTTTCATCGACATCTTAAAACACTCAAAAATTAATACGCTACCAAAAAGTTAGCAGCAAATAGTTAGTGAATCACTTTTAGTTAGTTGATTATTTTTAGCTAGTTAATCACTTTCTGAAAGCAACTTTTATCCATATCCCGTATGTTGACCGTTAGGCTACGGATATGGCTTGCCTGTTCTTGTAAGGTTTGCATTAACAAACGCGACAATTCTCTTTTCTGTTCTTCAGTACGTCCAGAAAGTAACTCGAAGCTAATATGAACAAAATCTACATTGTCCTCTTCATCACCGACCAACCAGTTATGACAGCGTAGTGAACGAGACTTCACAGAAGGTACATCAAACAAACCACAGTTTAATGTAACTTGATGAAGGTCTTCCAGTAAACCTTGGATATTCACTCGCTCATCCACTGAATTTGAGTACTCTAGAACTAGATTCGGCATTATTACTTCCTATTGTTAACGCAATCGTTTGTCCCTTAATAGCAACTAACGATGAAAAATCCGAGAAGTTAGCTATTATTCTGTCTGCCGGATCACTGATATTTGCTCAAAATCTACTCTGACCATTGAGTAAGATCCAAGAAAGTCATGACCACAGTCATGATCTGTTGATATTATTCTGTTATATTATTTCGTAATAAAGTTTACTTTTTTACATTCGATTTATTTAAATACTTTGGAGATATTCCTATGCGTCATCCTGTAGTTATGGGTAACTGGAAACTAAACGGCAGCAAAGAAATGGTTGTTGATCTACTAAACGGTCTTAACGCTGAACTTGAAGGCGTAACAGGCGTAGACGTAGCAGTTGCTCCACCAGCACTTTTCGTTGATCTTGCTGAGCGTACGCTTACTGAAGCGGGCAGCGCTATCATCCTAGGTGCTCAAAACTCTGACCTAAACAACAGCGGTGCATTCACTGGCGACATGTCTCCAGCAATGCTTAAAGAGTTCGGCGCATCTCACATCATCATCGGTCACTCTGAGCGTCGTGAATACCACGCTGAGTCTGACGAATTCGTTGCTAAGAAATTCGCATTCCTAAAAGAGAACGGCCTAACTCCAGTTCTTTGTATCGGTGAATCTGAAGCACAAAACGAAGCAGGCGAAACTGTTGCTGTATGTGCTCGTCAACTTGACGCTGTTATCAACACTCAAGGTGTTGAAGCTCTTGAAGGCGCTATCATCGCTTACGAACCAATCTGGGCTATCGGTACTGGTAAAGCAGCTACAGCTGAAGATGCACAACGCATCCACGCTCAAATCCGTGCACACATCGCAGAGAAATCTGAAGACGTTGCTAAGAAAGTTGTTATCCAATACGGCGGTTCTGTTAAGCCAGAAAACGCAGCAGCTTACTTCGCACAACCAGACATCGATGGTGCTCTAGTTGGCGGCGCAGCACTTGACGCGAAAAGCTTCGCAGCTATCGCTAAAGCAGCAGCTGAAGCAAAAGCTTAATTTAAACTTCACCGTTTAGATTAGATGAAAGGTCAACTTAGGTTGGCCTTTTTTGTGCCTGCCGTTTGTAAAAACTCAAACGACAGGCACAAAAAAACCGCTGAACAATCAGCGGTTTTTAATATTTTTTAAGCGAACGCTAAGCTTGGCTTAGAATAACTCTTCTGCAACGCGGAACAACTCAGAACGGTCTGGGTTCTGCATGTTCTCGATACAGTCGATGATATCGTGGTGAACAAGAGCTTCTTTCTCGATACCAACACAACGACCACCTTGACCTTCTTGAAGAAGGTGAACAGCGTAGTTGCCCATACGAGAAGCCAGTACACGGTCAAATGCAGTAGGACGACCACCACGTTGAATGTGACCAAGAACGGTTGCGCGAGTCTCACGACCTGTTGCCGTTTCAATCTCTTTAGCCAATTCGTTCGCGTCCATCATTAGTTCAGTTAGAGCGATAATTGCGTGCTTCTTGCCTTTCGCAATACCATCTTGGATATTGCTGATTAGCTGATCTTTATCTAGGCCAGTCTCAGGTGTAATGATGTACTCACAACCACCCGCGATTGCTGACATAAGCGTAAGGTCACCACAGTGACGGCCCATGATTTCAACAATAGAAATACGTTGGTGAGAAGAAGACGTATCACGTAGACGGTCGATTGAATCGATAACAGTGTTAAGCGCAGTTAGGTAACCGATAGTGTAATCAGTACCCGCGATATCATTATCGATTGTGCCAGGAAGACCGATACATGGGTAACCCATCTCAGTCAGTTTCTTAGCACCCATGTAAGAACCGTCACCACCGATAACAACAAGTGCTTCGATACCGTGCTTCTTAAGGTTCTCGATGCCTTTCTCACGAACAGCAACGTCTTTGAACTCAGGGAAACGTGCAGAACCTAAGAAAGTACCACCACGGTTGATCACATCAGATACGCTTGAACGGTCAAGCTTTTCGATACGGTCTTCCACAAGGCCTTGGTAGCCGTCGTAAATGCCGTAAACTTCAATGCCAACTGATAGCGCAGTACGAACTACACCGCGAACTGCTGCGTTCATGCCTGGAGCGTCACCACCACTGGTCAAAACACCGATCTTCTTAATCATGCTCACCCTCGATTTTTGGGAATCTATTATTCAATTCTTGTTCTTGCTGATTGTATATCAACAAGATTTTAAATCTATATTTGTACGTTATGTTACATTTCCTCAACAGGAATAGCACTTAAATCACGTAAAATTATGTAACATTTCTACTTCTGTAAGAGTATTACAGTTTTACTCAATAACTTTGTTGATTCACATCAGAATCAACATTAATTGTTACTAAGGTGATTTTTGAATCACCTTTGAGTTAGCAATTTTTACTCACTTTAGTTCAAAAGCCATTCACTTGCCATTTGCTGCCTAATTTTTAGACGCATTACCATGAGTGAAATTTCTGCTGCTTCTCTGGGCCAAATACGACCGAATATGGATCTTGATGAATTAATACATCAGCATCAGGGAACACAGAAATAAGCTTGTCCTCTACTTCGTCAGAAATGCGGTGTGCTTCAATCAGTGGGATATTATCTTCGAGTTCTAAATGCAATTGAATGAAACGAACAGGCCCAGAACGGCGCGTTCTTAGTTGATGTACACCCAGTACCCCTTCCACACTCAACGATGCCTCTTTAATTTGCTTGAGCTCTTCATCGGGTAGCTTGTGATCAAGTAGAGATTGCACCGCTTCCATCGCCATTTGGTAAGCACTGTAAAGAATGTAGATGCCGATACCAATCGCGAATACAGAGTCTGCTTGACCGATACCAAACCAACTCAGTGCTAGCGCCAGCATAATCGCCGCATTCATATAGAGGTCAGATTGATAATGCAGTGAGTCAGCCGCAATGGCTTGGCTACCCGTTTTGCTCACAACATGCTTTTGGAATCGAACCAAACCGAAGGTCATGACCATTGCGAACAAGCTGACATAAATACCAATTTCAGGAGAGTTCAGTTCATGCGGTCGGAAGAAACGTTCAATACCGTTAAGAATAAGGAAACAAGCCGAACCAGAAATAAACATCGCTTGTGCTAATGCAGCAAGAGATTCGGCCTTGCCATGACCAAAGGTATGTTCTTTATCAGCTGGCTGCAGAGAGTAACGAACCACCACAAGGTTGACGACAGAAGCGGCGATATCCAACAGTGAGTCAACAACAGAAGCTAATAAACTGACTGAGCCTGTCACCCACCACGCTGCAACCTTCACAACCAATAATATGGAGGCAATGATGGTGGCAGCCCAAGCGGCGAGCGTAACTAAACGTGCGTATTCTTGTTTCATAAATTGGCTATAAAGTGACTGATAGCACAAAGTATAACCCGCAAAACACCGATTGAATATGACAGCTAGGATCTAATACGTTCATTTTAAAGATCAAAAAAAGCGGCACTAGGCCGCTTCTTTCTAAACACTTTCAATCAATTCAGCTTTTTCAAACCATGAATTACTTATCTTTGTTCATGCGTTTTTCCATTTTGTCCGCACATTTAGCCATGCGATCTTGCTGGATTTCTTTCAGTTGAGTCTTCTGTTCAGGTGTTAGCACGCTCATCATTTGATGTTGCTTCTTCAGCATGGTTAAACGACGCTCTGTTTGCTTCTCTACCATTTGGGTTGCTAGGTCGTTTGCCGCCGCTTCATCAAAGGTATCGGCTAGAACTAAATCTTGAACTTTCTCGTGGTGCGCTTTCATCTGCGCCATCTTGTCCGCTTTATTACCTGAATGCTTTGCTTTCATCTCAGCACGGTTCGCTTCACGCATCTCTTTTAGCTCTGCTTTTTGAGCATCCGTCAGATCCAGTTGACGCATCACTTTTTTGTCAAAGCCGCCACACTTGCCGTGCATGCCTTTGTGGTCACCTTTATCGCCACCGCCATATGCGAACGCGCTTGCTGTACCTAACATAAGTGGAAGTGCCGCAGCTACTAGTACAAGTTTCTTAGTCATTTTCATAATTTTTGCCTCAATTCGGTATAATCAGTCATGTGTTGCGTTTGTTTTCAGCGCTTAGATATAGATTAGTCTTTCCCTCGTAAAGCGACGTTTAGAAATCGTAAAGAATCGTAAAGAGTGAAAATTGACGAATAATTAGCAGTATTATTAACCTATAAACAACTGATTAAGGCTTCCCAATGGCGAACATTCTTCTTATTGATGACGACACCGAGCTAACCGGCTTACTTAAAGACATACTGAGCTTTGAGGGATTCACTGTTTCCGAAGCCAACGACGGCTATGCGGGATTGGAAGCTATCAATGATGAGATAGATTTGATTCTTTTGGACGTGATGATGCCGCGCCTTAACGGTATGGAAACGCTAAAGAAACTAAGAGAAAATTGGGAAACGCCAGTACTGATGCTGACAGCTAAAGGTGAAGAGATCGATCGTGTGATTGGCCTTGAGCTTGGCGCAGATGATTACTTGCCAAAGCCTTTCAGTGACCGAGAGCTGCTCGCTCGTATTCGTGCCATCTTACGTAGAACGCAGATCAACACCGCTCCTAAAGCAGCCAGTGATAAGATTCAATATCAAGACATTGAAGTGTTCCCCGGCAAGCAAGAAGCTTATTGTAATGGCCAGCTTATCGATCTTACCACCACCGAGTTCGCTTTGCTGAGTCACCTAATCCAGAACCCAGGGCAAGTGATCACCAAGGAAGCGTTGAGTTTGGATGTGCTGGGCAAAAGGCTTGCAGCATTTGACCGTGCGATAGACATGCACATATCCAACCTACGTAAAAAAATCCCAGAACGCAGTGACGGTAAATCTCGCATCAAGACATTACGAGGCCGTGGCTACTTATTGGTAGAGGAAGATTAATGCGTATACCTAAAATCACCAGCTTATATGGACGTATCTTTGCTATCTTTTGGTTCACCATGTTACTGGTGCTTTTGTCGGTACTGTCACTTCCCCATTTAGACCCGCGAGTGGCGCGCGATGTGCCTGCCGATCATCTCGATAAACTCGAACGTATCGCTAAATTCACAGAAAAGCGCTACGCCAAAGAATCTAACCTGGGAAAAATAGTGTTCCAACTTGAGGCTCCGCGTAGCCGCAAGGATTCTCGTGCTCGTATTTACCTAACCGACCTTGAAGGCGCGGTCCTTACATCGAAAAGACACTCAAATTACAAACTTAAAGCGATTCGTAATTTTGTTACCTCGATAGATAACCCTGAATTACCCAAGCAAAAGTTATACGGACATTACATGGTAGCAGGGCCAGTCCCTATCACACTCGCTGGAGAAGAATTACTGATGTATGCCGGAGTAAAATGGAACCAACCTCCTCCATTTTTGCTGCGCTTATTTGATAGACCTTTACAATTATTGCTTGCGGTAATGCTAGCAAGTACCCCACTGCTATTATGGTTAGCTTGGGCATTGAGCCAACCGGCTCGTAGGCTTGAACGCGCAGCACAACGTGTGGCGAAAGGTCAGTTTGAGGTCGATCCCACACTCGAAAAAGGCACCTCAGAATTCAGACAAGCGGGTGAGAGCTTTAACCAGATGGTCGAAGCGGTTAATCAGATGATTTCGGGGCAACAACGCCTACTTTCAGATATCTCACACGAGCTACGATCGCCATTGACCCGCCTTCGCATGGCCAATGCTCTTGCGATTCGTAAACAGGGTGAGAGCCAAGAGTTAGAACGTATTGATATGGAAGCTCAGCGATTAGAGCAAATGATCAGTGAGCTACTGACGCTATCACGCATGCAGGTCGACAGCCATATTACTCGTGAGGTTCAGCCTATTTCGAGCTTATGGGAAGAGATTTTAAAAGATGCAGAATTTGAAGCTGAACAGATGGGTAAATTACTGACGTTTTCAGAGATCCCAGACCGTTCTATTTCGGGTAACCCTAAGCTACTGATGAGTGCCTTGGACAATATTACGCGCAATGCTATCTACTACGGTAAAGACCAAGTCGATGTGCAATTCGATGTTGTCCAAGATCGGCTGACGATTTGCGTCAATGATAATGGCGATGGTGTGCCTGATGACGAACTGGATTCTATCTTTAGACCTTTCTACCGAGTTTCAACGGCGCGAGATCGTAACTCTGGCGGCACAGGGCTTGGCCTAACCATTACAGAGAGTGCGATTCGTCAACACAGCGGAACCATCACTGCAAGCCGTAGCCAGCTCGGTGGATTACAACTCAAAATCACCCTGCCTATCCTGCCAGTGTAATACCCCTACAAAGATCACAGTTGATAATGATTTCCATTATCATTATGGTAAGTCCTCTAATTAAGGAGGATTTACCATGTCACACTCTTTTCCTGCTCTACCCTACGCCTACGACGCCCTAGAACCTTACATTGACGCTAAGACGATGGAAGTGCATTACAGCAAGCACCATAGAACCTACTACGATAAGTTTGTTGCGGCGATTTCTGGCAGTGAACTTGAGCAGCAATCTCTGACCGAGATCTTCGCTAACATCTCTCAGCACAGCCCTGCCGTTCGCAACAATGGCGGCGGTTACTACAACCATATTTTATATTGGAACTGCATGGCTCAAGATGGCGGGGGTGAACCGGCAGGTAAACTTGGCGACGCGATCCAAAGTACTTTCGGAGATTTCGAGACATTCCAAGATCAGTTCGCTCAAGCGGCAATCAATACCTTCGGTTCAGGCTTTGCTTGGTTGGTAGTAGAAGAAGGACAACTGAAAATCATCTCGACCTCAAACCAAGACAACCCGTGGATGGATACCATCGCCAGCAACGGTGAGCCGATTCTTGCACTGGATGTCTGGGAACACGCCTACTACATCAGCTACCAAAACCGTCGCCCTGATTACATCAATGCATGGTGGAACGTGGTGAATTGGAATGCGGTTTCTGAAAACTACGCACAAGCACTCGCGAATAAAGCGTAAGCCAATGGTGGTGAACTGTACTCACTCAGCTTGCCACCGTATACTCTGGCTATCTTTGATTATTCTTGTGAACCAACATGTTTGATATCGCTCTATACGAACCTGAAATTGCGCCCAATACGGGTAACATCATCCGCCTATGTGCTAACTGCGGCGCAAACCTGCACCTGATTGAGCCGCTTGGCTTTGATTTTGAAGAGAAGAAAGTTCGTCGTGCTGGCTTGGATTACCACGACCTAGCGCGTGTTAAGCGTCACAAGAACCTAGAAGCCTTTCTTGAGTATCTAGAGAATGAACGCGAGGGTGACTTCCGCATCTTTGCTTGCACGACAAAGACCACAGGTCACCACGTGGATGCGAAATTCCAACAAGGTGATGTGTTGATGTTTGGCCCTGAGACACGTGGCCTGCCTGCAGAGTTCATCGAAAGCATGCCAATGGAACAACGCATTCGTATTCCAATGATGCCAGATGCGCGTAGCCTCAACCTATCTAACGCGGTTGCTATTATTGCATTCGAAGCGTGGCGACAAATGGGCTTTGAAGGCGCGGTATAACCGAACGCTCACCCCCTGCTAGCAATAAAAAAGGCTCTTACCATTATCACTTTCTTGCGAAGGATAAAGGTAAGAGCCTTTTCTGTTTTTCCCTCTATATAAAGAAGAGATAAAAACAAAGAAGAGAAAAAACGGATTAGTTTAAGCGGTTACGATCGTTGTCATCGTCTTTCTTCTCAAATTCACCCTCAAAGGTGTTGCCGTCTTTTGATTGGTCAGAGGGATCGCGATTGAATGGGTCTTGTCCAAATGGACTCTGACCAAAACCAGCCTGTCCACCCGCATGGAAACCGCCAGACATATTGGTCACCACCATTTTTTCCATCATTTTCTTAGCAATCATCGCTCTTGGTGCTGGTAGCAATACCAACATACCGAGTGCGTCCGTCATAAAGCCAGGAGTCAGCAGCAATACACCAGCAACCGCAAGCATCACGCCTTCAAGAATCTGTTGTGCTGGCATTTCGCCTTGTTGTAATCGACCTTGCACAGACATAAGTGTTTGAATGCCTTGGCTACGAACAAGCGATGCACCAACAAATGCAGTAATCAAAACCAACGCAATAGTTGGCCACAATCCTAAGAAGCCACCAACTTGAATAAATAGCCCAATCTCAATGATGGGTACGAAGATAAATAGTAATAATAAGATAGGAAACACACGCCCTCCTTTGTTACATCCAGTTTACGCTGAAAGCCCTATCAATCTCAAATTTATCCTGTAAATAAGCGTGTTTATTGACCGAGAATAACTTTGCAAAATATTGACGAAACAAAACCGAAAAAGGTGATCAACTTAATATTTTTATGCGCTAAGTACAGTATCATGTGCCACATAAGTCAGGACGGATTTATCAGCCCAATATTCTAGCGAACGGAGTATTTGCACACAGAATAGGCTAATAACTAACTATATAATCAGAATAATTCTCTAAGGATCCTGTTATGGCTAATCTACCAGAAGCTCAAGTTGAAGCTCCTCAAGCTACTCGTCTCGAAGAAGATCTACTAGGTCAACGTCATGTTCCGGCTGATGCTTACTACGGCATCCACACTCTACGCGCAGTTGAAAACTTCAACATCTCAAATGTAACGATCTCAGATGTACCTGAATTCGTTCGCGGTATGGTGATGACAAAGAAAGCAGCGGCTTTAGCAAACAAAGAGTTAGGTGTAATCCCAAGCGAAGTAGCTAAATACATCATCGAAGCTTGTGACCTCATTCTAGACACTGGTAAGTGCATGGATCAGTTCCCATCGGATGTATTCCAAGGTGGTGCTGGTACTTCTGTAAACATGAATGCTAACGAAGTTGTGGCAAACGTGGCACTTGAACTTATGGGCAAAGAAAAAGGCCAATATGAGTTCATCAACCCGAATGACCATGTAAACCGCAGCCAATCAACAAACTGTGCTTACCCAACTGGTTTCCGTATCTCAGTTTACAACAGCGTTCGTAAACTGATTGACGCTATCGAATACCTAAAAGGCGCATTCGAGCTTAAGAGCCAAGAATTCAACACAATCCTGAAGATGGGCCGTACTCAACTTCAAGATGCTGTTCCAATGACGGTTGGCCAAGAGTTCCACGCTTGGGCTGTAACCATCAACGAAGAAATCAAAAACCTAGAATACACTTCAAAGCTTCTTCTTGAAGTTAACCTAGGCGCAACGGCTATCGGTACTGGTCTGAACGCAGCACCGGGTTACCAAGGCCTAGCAGTGAAACACCTAGCAGAAGTAACGGGCTTAGAGTGTGTAGCGGCTGAAGATCTTATCGAAGCAACATCTGACTGTGGCGCATACGTAATGACGCACGGTGCACTTAAGCGCCTAGCGGTTAAACTGTCTAAGATTTGTAACGACTTACGTCTTCTTTCTTCAGGCCCACGCACTGGCTTTAACGAACTAAACCTACCTGAACTGCAAGCTGGCTCTTCAATCATGCCAGCTAAAGTAAACCCAGTAGTGCCTGAAGTAGTAAACCAAGTTTGCTTTAAAGTTCTAGGTAACGACAACACGGTTTCTTTCGCAGCAGAAGGCGGTCAGCTTCAACTGAACGTAATGGAACCTGTTATCGCACAAAGCATGTTTGAGTCTCTAGACATTCTAACAAACGCATGTGTGAACCTACGCGACAAGTGTGTAGACGGCATTACTGTGAACAAAGAAGTGTGTGAATCTCACGTATTTAACTCTATCGGTATCGTCACTTACCTAAACCCATACATTGGCCACCACGAGGGTGATGTTGTTGGTAAGATCTGTGCTGAAACAGGTAAAAGCGTGCGTGATGTGGTTCTAGAGCGCGGGTTATTAACCGAAGAAGAACTTGATGACATTTTCTCTGTTGAAAATTTGATGCATCCTCAGTATAAAGCAAAACGCTACGAATAACGTTAGCGAAAAAGGGCTCCAAACGGAGCCCTTTTTTAGGCTCCAATACGGTTAACCATGTTAATTTTGTGGATTTCTGTTGGTTGCACTTTTGCGAAATAGAATCTAAACCATAGAACTATTATGTGAACATTCCAGCCGCGAATGCTCACATAATAAAATCTAAAATGAGGTGTTACTTATGATTGCAGTAGAACTATTTGTCGTCCTGCTCTTTATCTTTTTGGGGGCCAGAATTGGCGGTATCGGTATAGGTTTTGCCGGTGGTGCTGGTGTTATTGCCCTTTCACTGATTCTTGGCGTTCCAACAAGCCAGTCTTTCATCCCGATCGACGTAATCTTGATCATCATGTCGGTTATCACCGCAATTGCTGCTATGCAGGTTGCTGGCGGTATGGACTGGTTGGTGCAAATTGCAGAAAACTTTTTGCGTAAACACCCTGAACGCATCACCTTTTACGCGCCGATTGTGACCTTTGTAATGACACTAATGGCCGGTACTGGTCACACAGCATTCTCTACGCTTCCTGTAATCGCAGAAGTAGCGAAAGGCCAAGGTGTTCGTCCTTCTCGTCCACTGTCTATCGCAGTTGTCGCCTCTCAAATTGCTATCACAGCTTCGCCAATCTCGGCTGCCGTTGTCGCTTTCGCAGCAATGCTGGCACCGTTTGGTGTTGATTACCTAACGCTATTGATGGTTTGTATCCCAACAACCTTCATCGCTTGTATGGTTGGTGCGGTTGTTGCTAACTACATGGGTAGCGAACTGAAAGACGATCCTGTTTACCAAGAACGTCTAGAGAAAGGTCTAATCAAACTGGCGACAGAAGAGAAACGTGAAATTCTACCAACAGCGAAGAGAGCAACGTACATCTTCCTAGCAGCGATTGGTTTCGTGGTTTGCTACGCAGCGGCTATCTCTAGCTCTGTTGGCCTAATTGAAAACCCAGCTCTGGGCCGTAACGAAGCAATCATGTCTGTGATGCTGGCAGCAGCTGCTGCAATTGTTATGTTCACTAAGATTGATGCAGCGAAGATTTCTTCAGCGCCAACATTCCGCTCTGGTATGACTGCGTGTGTATGTGTACTAGGTGTGGCTTGGTTAGGTTCAACGTTTGTAAACGCACACGTTGCTGAGATCAAAGACGTAGCAGGTGCTCTACTGGCTGACTACCCATGGATGCTGGCTCTTGTTTTGTTCTTCGCTTCTATGCTGCTTTACTCTCAAGGCGCAACAACAGTTGCACTAATGCCAGCAGCTCTAGCGATTGGCGTAGCACCACTAACAGCCGTGGCTTCTTTTGCTGCAGTAAGTGCACTGTTCGTACTTCCAACTTACCCTACGCTACTGGCAGCGGTTGAGATGGATGACACAGGCTCAACGCGTATTGGTAAGTACGTATTTAATCACCCATTCTTCATTCCTGGTGTGGTAACAATCAGTACAGCGGTTGCACTCGGCTTCGCATTTGGCGGCCTATTCATCTAGTAATCACTAATGTTCTAAACTAAAAAAGGAAGCTTCGGCTTCCTTTTTTGTTTTCTGCTCAATGTGTTATTTGATACACGTCAAATAACCGTTATAAAATTCAAAAACCAACTAAAAATAAAGTTTGAATAAAATTCCAGGATTATTCAAACCATTAATTAGGAATGCCTACCCAGTCAATCTCCCTTTGATTTACCGTCATCCCCATCGAATATTAATCCAAGCTAACTAACCAAAAAACCTTGCCAATTTTCTGCCATTTTTCAGCCCTTTCATTAGCCATTATTTTTGTGAACAGCACCAAACTTAAATACTGACGTAAGGAATAAAATAACCGCAGCTAAATTAAATCTAACTTCATTTGGATTGGTAAATATAAAAACAACCTTAATTTAAAGTCAGCAACTTTATATCGTTGAGTGCTTTATAAGTGTCCGTGTATTTACAATCTATAAATCATTAGTCGCTAATTCACATCACTTCTATTTAAGATGATGTAAGGAGATAGCCATGACAACTCAAACGATACCAAGCGAGAAAAAAAAGGGCGGCTTCTTTGCCAACTTTAAATTTCCTTCTGCCTACACCATTCTATTTATTCTGATTGCGTTCGTCGCGCTGCTTACCTGGATTGTTCCAGCAGGCCAATACGACCGTGCAATGAATGAAGAGCTAGGCCGAGAAGTCCCCGTAACCGGAACCTATCAAGCGGTAGAAGGTAACCCTCAAGGCGTGATTGATGTACTGCTAGCGCCTATTGATGGCTTCTACGACCACAATAGCTATGAAGCAGCGGCTATCGACGTTTCGCTGTTCATCTTAATCATTGGTGGCTTCTTAGGACTAGTAACCAAAACAGGTGCCATTGATGCTGGCATCGAGCGCGTTACCGCCCGCTTAGAAGGGCGAGAAGAGTTGATGATACCAATACTGATGGCACTGTTTGCCGCAGGTGGTACTGTCTACGGCATGGCGGAAGAATCACTGCCATTCTATACATTACTAGTACCAGTAATGATGGCAGCTCGCTTTGACCCTCTAGTTGCGGCTGCGACGGTATTGCTTGGCGCGGGCATTGGGGTGCTAGGCTCTACCATTAACCCATTCGCGACCGTTATTGCTGCCAACGCCTCTGGTATTCCATTTACCGACGGTATCGCGCTGCGTATTGGAATGCTGATTATTGGTTGGGGTATCTGTGTCGCCTACGTCATGCGCTACGCAAGAATGGTACAAGCCGATCCAACAACATCGATTGTTTACGACAAATACGAAGAGAACAAAGCGCACTTCCTTGGCAACGCAAGTGGTGAAAAACTGGAGTTCACCGCGACTCGCAAACTGATCCTGGCCATTTTTGGTGGCTCTTTCGCTGTCATGATTTACGGTGTATCCGTTGCTGGATGGTGGATGGCAGAGATCTCCGCGATGTTCTTAGCTGCGACTATTATTGTCGGCATTGTGTCTCGCATGAGCGAGGAAGAGTTCACAACTAGCTTCATTGACGGTGCTCGAGACCTACTGGGCGTTGCGCTTATCATAGGTATCGCACGTGGTATCGTAGTCGTAATGGACCGCGGTATGATCACCGACACTATTCTTTTCTCAGCAGAACAAATGGTGACTGGCCTTTCTTCAGTTGTCTTCATTAACGTGATGTTCTTCTTAGAAATTCTACTGTCATTCTTAGTACCTTCAACCTCTGGTCTAGCAGTGCTGACTATGCCAATCATGGCGCCATTAGCCGATTTTGCTGGCGTAGGTCGTGACCTTGTTATCACCGCTTACCAATCTGCATCTGGCTTGGTCAACTTAATCACTCCAACCTCTGCAGTGGTAATGGGCGGCTTGGCGATTGCTCGTGTCCCTTACGTGCGCTGGGTTAAATGGGTGATGCCATTAATCGGAATCTTGATGGTGTTCTGCATCGTTGTACTAAGTATTGGTGCGCTTATCTAAAACCTACACACCACCTTCTCGTTCAAAGCCGCTTTCTAGCGGCTTTTTTATTGCTATCTCCCTCAGAGCCAGTCCCCAAAACAACCTCACGAGCTGCACACACTCTATTTTAAGCCTCTCTATAGCCAACCTCATCAGCCAACCTTAAACAACCCAAGGACACCTTCGACAAAGCGTAAATCAACGTTTTAATATTGATATTAAGGCTAATAAAAAAATAATCCATTCCTCTCCATTATGTTTATAAAGATATTTAGTCATTTATTAACGTTAATTATATTTAAAGTTATTCACCTTGTAATAATCAAAGGGGAAATAAAAGCTATTTTTATAGAAAACCGGCTTAAAAAAACCAATTATAAAGTGTGACCACAACAGCTTTATTCGCATTTATTTTGTTAATAAATAATTAATTTCACATCCAAAATTAAATATCTAAATAGAAACATTGCATACTTCCAAGCTAAGTACATTCTTATCAATAAAACTATTATGCATATAATACCTAACAATTTTGACTCTAGGCAGGTTCATCAAAAAAGCGTGCATAAAGTTCCCTAACAGCTAACTATTTAGAATGTAATCGTCATGACTAAAAGTGCATAAAGTTTGTTAAAACCCTTAATTTTAAAGGGCTGCAGGATAAAAAACGATTTGTGATAGATCTCTAAGAATACCTGACTAGCAGGCGTAATATTAATTCCAGACAAGAGATATGAATAAAATAATTCATTATTCTCCACTGAAAATAAATAATTACTCTTAGCGATAAAAGTAATTCAAATATATAAGAGAGAGACGATCATGAGTAAGTTCTATGTAGGTTCTGAAATAGGTCAATTGCGCCGCGTTCTAGTTCACCGCCCAAGACGCGCACTGACTCACCTAACACCCTCTAACTGTCACGATTTACTATTTGATGACGTACTGGCTGTTGAGCGCGCAGGTAAAGAGCATGACGCATTTACTAAAACGCTACGTGATCAGGGTGTTGAAGTTCTTCTTCTTACTGACCTACTAGCAGACACACTAGCAGTGCCAGAAGCGAAAGACTGGCTACTAAGCTGCCAGGTATCTGATTACCGTTTGGGTAAAACATTCGCTAATGATGTGCGCTGCTACTTGGGCGACTTACCAAACTTAGAGCTAGCAAAAATCCTAACGGGCGGTCTGTCTTACGCTGAAATGCCAATGAAATCATCTTCAATGATGCAAGGCATGCACGCACCAACTGACTTCATTATCGAACCTCTACCAAACCACCTATTTACTCGTGACACATCTTGCTGGGTATACGGTGGCGTATCTATCAACCCGATGGCGAAACCTGCTCGTCAACGTGAAACAAACCACGTTCGCGCTATTTACCGCTGGCACCCAACATTCGCAGGCGAAGACTTCATTAAATACTTCGGTGATGAAGAAAACATCAACTACGACAACTCAACAATCGAAGGTGGTGACGTTCTTGTTCTCGGCCGTGGCGCGGTTCTTATCGGTATGTCTGAGCGTACAACAGCACAAGGTGTTGAACACTTAGCGTCTAGCCTATTCAAACACGGTCAAGCGACACAAGTTATCGCAATGCAGCTACCAAAACACCGTTCTTGCATGCACTTAGACACCGTGATGACTCACATGAACGAAGATACGTTCTCTGTTTACCCTGAAGTGGTAAGTAAAGACGTGCAGTGCTGGAACCTAACTGGCGATGAGTCAGGCGCAGTGAAAGTGAAAGAAGAAGGCTACTTCGTAACAGCTATCGAGAAAGCACTTGGCGTAGACAAGCTAAACCTAATCACAACGGGTGGCGACAACTTCCATGCAGAACGTGAGCAGTGGAACGATGCAAACAACGTTCTAACGGTTAAACCTGGCGTTGTTATTGGCTACGAAGGCAACACATACACCAACGAAAAATACGACAAAGCAGGCATCACGGTTCTTCCGATTCCAGGAGACGAACTTGGTCGCGGTCGCGGTGGTGCACGCTGCATGAGCTGCCCAATTGAGCGTGATGGTATCTAATCACTAAGACGAAACGGCCAAGTTGAACGATCTTAAATAATCTCAACTTGGCCAAAATGAGAGAACACAATTATGACTAAGCAAACTGTTGTTGTTGCACTCGGCGGTAATGCCCTACTTCGTCGCGGTGAGCCGTTAGAAGCCGATGTTCAACGCCGTAATATTGAAACGGCTGTTAAAACCATCTCTGAAATCGCGAAAGTGTACAACGTGGTTCTAGTGCACGGTAATGGTCCACAAGTTGGCTTACTTGCTCTGCAAGGTTTGGAGTACAAAAAAGTAAACCCGTATCCATTGGATGTATTGGGCAGTGAGACTCAAGGCATGATCGGCTACATGCTGATGCAAGAGTTCAAAAACTACCTGCCTGACCGCAACATCTCATGCATGTTGACGCAAATGACCGTTGATCCAAACGATCCTGCATTCGCAGATCCAACTAAGCCAATTGGCCCGATCTACGAAGAAGCAGAAGCGCGTGAGTTAGCGGAGAAATTCCACTGGATCGTAAAACCAGACGGTCAACATTTCCGTCGAGTAGTGCCAAGCCCACGCCCTACTGGCATTGTTGAACACGAAGCGATCACTCAACTTATCGATGCAGGTCACCTCGTAATTTGTACTGGCGGTGGTGGCATCCCAGTGAAAAAAGAAAATGGCAAATTAGTCGGCGTTGAAGCGGTTATCGACAAAGACATGTCAGCGGCTTTCTTGGCGAAACAATTGGATGCGGATGCACTACTTATTCTGACCGATGCTGACGCTGTTTATCTTGATTGGGGCAAACCGACTCAACACGCACTGCGCAGTACTACACCAAGTGAATTGGCGAAGTTTACATTTGATGCAGGCTCAATGGGGCCAAAAATTGAAGCATCGTGCGAGTTCATTCAGCAAGGCGGCAAAGTAGTGGGTATCGGCGCACTCGAAGATGGTTTGCAAATCCTGCAAGGCCAAGCGGGCACCAATATCACCAAAGGTTAATGCACTAGCGAGCTTTATCATCTTGAAAAACTTAAAGCTTGAGAACCTTAAGTCTTGAAAGCTTGCGAAAACAGAATCAAACGAAACAAACAAAACCGAACAACTTTAACTAAAAATTGAATCGCGCTTTCTTGAATTTTATTTCCCTGTAACAAGGAAGCGCCTAAATCTAAGAAGGAATACATCATGGCTTTTAACCTACGCAATCGTAACTTCCTAAAACTACTAGATTTCACTCCACGCGAAATTCAACACTTGTTAGATCTTTCTATGGAGCTAAAAAAAGCGAAGTACAACGGTTACGAACAGCCAACACTGACTGGCAAAAACATTGCGCTTATCTTTGAAAAAACCTCAACTCGTACTCGCTGTGCATTCGAAGTAGCAGCATTCGACCAAGGTGCTCGCGTGTCTTACTTAGGCCCATCTGGCTCTCAAATTGGCCACAAAGAATCAATGAAAGACACCGCTCGCGTTCTAGGCCGTATGTACGATGGCATCGAATACCGCGGCTTTGGTCAAGAAATCGTCGAAGAGCTAGGCGCTTACGCTGGCGTTCCTGTATGGAATGGCCTGACTGACGAATTCCACCCAACACAAATCCTAGCTGACTTCCTAACTATGACGGAATACGGCCGTGGCAAGCAACTGCATGAAATCAAGTTTGCTTACCTAGGTGATGCTCGCAACAACATGGGTAACTCTCTAATGGTTGGCGCTGCAAAAATGGGCATGGACATTCGCCTTGTTGCTCCAAAACAATTCTGGCCACAAGAAGAGCTATTGGCTCAATGTCGTGAAATCGCAGAACACACTGGCGGCAAAATCACGCTAACAGAAGATGTTCAAGAAGGCGTGCAAGGTTGTGACTTCCTATACACCGACGTTTGGGTATCAATGGGCGAAGCGAAAGAAGCATGGGCTGAGCGTATCAACCTAATGATGCCTTACCAAGTCAACATGGACATGATCAAAGCAACAGGCAACCCACATGTGAAATTCATGCACTGCCTACCTGCTTTCCACGGCGAAGATACAACTGTCGGTAAACAGCTTGCTGCTGAATATCCACAGCTTAAAGATGGCGTAGAAGTGACGGATGAAGTGGTTGAGTCTGAATACTCTATCGTGTTCGATGAAGCAGAAAACCGCATGCACACCATCAAAGCAGTAATGGTTGCGACATTAGGCAGCTAATTACCTAAGAAATTAAACAGTTAAGACGTTAAAAATTAAGAAGCTAGGCACTCACTTGTTCGAAATACGTTGATAAGTTAAGTGCAATGACAGGGAAATGCGGGTGGCGTTCTTGGGATTTTGACCTTGAATAAAGCTCGCATTTTTTTTCATGCGGTTGAAGAGATAATTTCCTGAAAAACCCTGTAAGTCTCAGCCCCAACAAAGACTTAAATGGGAGTTTAAAATGGACGTAATCTCGCATAAAAATCCATTAAATGAATACTTTACAGAAAGTATTGCATGGCCTTTTTATCTGAGTATAATCCTCCGCAATTTGTCTTAAGAGAGCAAAAAATGAACCGCAATTTTTTCGCACACGATTGTCAGCCAATACGCCTTAGAACGGCGTTGGTGTCATTTTTATTTTGCTCTATTGATCATTTCGAAGCCTCCTATTTTTAGGGGGCTTTTTTTTGTCCGCAATTTGACTGTATGCATAGAAAAAGGAAGACCCGTTATGGCGCATTCGTTATTTAACAAGCACATCATCTCCATTCCAGAGCTATCTCGTGATGAACTGGAGCTTATCGTCGATACTGCAGCAAGACTCAAAGCAGAACCAAACCCTGAGCTGCTGAAAAATAAAGTCGTTGCGAGCTGCTTCTTTGAGCCTTCAACTCGAACTCGCCTCTCATTTGAAACCGCAGTTCAACGCCTTGGCGGCACAGTCATCGGCTTTGATAATGGCGGCAACACATCGCTGGCGAAAAAAGGCGAAACACTTGCCGATTCCGTTCAAGTGATTTCATCTTACGTGGATGCCTTTGTGATGCGTCACCCACAAGAAGGCGCGGCGCGCTTAGCGTCTGAATTTTCTAACGGTGTGCCAATTGTGAATGGTGGCGACGGTGCAAACCAACACCCAACGCAAACCTTATTGGATCTGTTCTCGATTTACGAAACGCAAGGCACGCTCGATAACCTCAATGTGGCTTTCGTCGGCGACCTAAAATATGGCCGTACCGTACACTCTTTGACGCAAGCACTATCAAAATTCAATAACGTGCGTTTCTTCTTTATCGCGCCAGAAGTGTTAGCGATGCCTGATTACATCTGTGAAGAATTGGAAGAGATGGGCATCCAATACAGCACCCACAGCAGCATTGAAGAAGTGGTGCCTGAACTGGATGTCCTGTACATGACTCGCGTACAGAAAGAGCGCTTTGATGCGTCAGAATACGCGCACATGAAGTCGGCTTACATTCTAACGGCCGATACCTTGAAAGATGCACGCCAGAACATGAAGGTGCTTCACCCATTACCACGCGTCGATGAAATCACAACCGACGTAGATAAAACGCCACACGCTTACTACTTTGAACAAGCTGAAAACGGTGTATACGCTCGCGAAGCCCTATTGGCCCTAGTTCTTAACGACACTTTATAAGCAGGAGAAACAGTCATGGTTAAACAAACTCAGCTACAAGTAGAAGCGATCCGTAACGGCAGCGTGATTGACCACATCCCTGCTCATCTTGGTATCAAAATCCTCAAACTGTTTAAGCTACACAAAACAGAACAACGCATCACCATGGGGTTGAATCTGCCATCATCTGCGCTTGGTCATAAAGATCTGATCAAGATTGAGAACATCTTTCTGACCAAGGAACAAGCCAACCAATTGGCTCTGTATGCGCCGCAAGCGACGGTAAATCAGATTGAAGAGTACAAGGTGGTTAATAAGCTAACATTAGTACTGCCAGACCAAATCAACAGTGTGTACTCTTGCCCGAATAGCAACTGTATTTCGCACGGTGAACCCGTTGAAAGTAGCTTTAAAGTGCAGCTAAAACACGAAAACGTCCAACTAAAATGTCACTATTGTGAAAAAGTATTCTCTCGCGAGATCATGAGTGAAATCCGCTAGCCCTTAGCACTCTTACCTTCGTAAAAGAAACCGCTCAAACTACATGGATATTTATTCCTAACCCGGAATAAATATCCACTTACCTAAAGAATAAAATTCCACAAAAAAAGCAAATAACCAGAATTTTGTTTGGTGATCACCTTCAAAAAGATAACTATTCTTTAGTGGTAGACTGGATGAATAGAAGATCATACATCACGCATACCCTTCCTATTTATTTCGGGATTCATCGGTAAGCCCTAATTAACAATCGTACTCTACGGCTTTGGGAGTGCGTTCTGCGCTATGGACAAGCGATACCCACACGTTGGCTTTAAGGAGTTGTTCATGAACCAAATCACTGAGCACGGTTGCTTGTATTCAGCTGAAGATAAAACACTGACCGCAGCGTGCAAACGCTTACTACAACAGCAAAGCTTCTCGACCCAGAACCAGCTGCGAGAGAAACTCGTCGACATTGGTTATACAGGCATTAGCCAGTCGACTGTGTCTCGTATTTTGTCACAACTCGGTGTTGTCAAAATCCAGAACGCCTGTGGCAAAAAGGTTTACTGCATCACCGTAGAAAGCGCACCGGTACGTGTCGATGCGTCAATCTCATCACAAATCGAATTAATTACTCACAACCAAGCAATGGTGATCGTAAAAACAAACCCTGGTTGCGCACAGTTGGTCGCAAGATTGGTTGATATCGACCCACATACCGAGATTATCGGTACGGTTGGCGGCAATGACACGGTGTTAATTATTCCGAAAGACACCACGAATATAGATGCTTGCGAACAAGTAGTAAGAGCACGCTTAGGAGTGGCTTAAATGTCTTATTGGCAAAAGCTGACAACTCATGTTGAGCGACTGACACTCTCTCGACTGCCCCAGAAAATAGCCCACCCGCCTTAGGGGATATTTGTTTACCGATGAAACTAATCACAAACTATTACGGTCTGATTGAGTTAAGATACCTTCAACTCCATTTTGATGACTAAATAGTATGCGACGACTTGCCACATTACTTTTTGTTTGTGTTTCCCTGTTCACCCAGCCTGCGTGGGCGCTTTTTGGAAACGACAACGCCGAGCCAAGCTTCGGAGGCAATAACAACGGTTTTGTCCCTGTAGACCAAGCTTTCCCTTTCAATTACTACCAGCAAGACGGCAAGGTCCTTCTCGACTGGCAAGTAAAAGAGGGCTACTACCTCTATCAACATAGCCTCTCGTTCACTGGCCAAAATCTCACTATCGGCAATGTTGAAATGGAAAATGGCCAACCACACCAAGATGAATTCTTCGGTGAGGTGAGCATTTATACTCAGCCGTTATTCGTGCAAGTTCCTCTACAGAGTTACCAAGATGGCTCACAGCTGATCGTTAAGTATCAAGGCTGTGCAGATGCTGGTTTCTGTTACCCACCAGAGATCCGAGTAATCGACATTGAACCGTTTACTGCGACGAGTTCTGGGGATATGAAAAGCAGTGATGTGCAAAACAGTGGTGCTTTACAAGGTTCTTCTGATGCAGCTGGTGAAGCTGACAATTCAGTACAAGCCTCTTCTCCTACCGCTGACGCAGCAAGCAATACCACTCAACAAACCAATGCTCCCGTTTCAAAAGAAGCAGGCTTAGCCGATAAGCTGGGTGACAGTTGGTGGACGCCATTATTATTCCTCGCACTCGGTGTTGGCTTGGCCTTTACGCCGTGTGTCCTGCCTATGTATCCGATTCTAACGGGTATTGTGCTAGGTGGCGGTAAGCTCAGCCAAGGTCGTGCGCTGATGCTGTCCTTCATCTACGTGCAAGGCATGGCGCTGACCTACACCTTATTAGGTTTAGTGGTTGCTTCAGCTGGCATGCAGTTCCAAGCTGCGATGCAACACCCTTACGTATTAATCGCGCTGAGTGTTCTGTTCGTGACGTTGGCGATGTCGATGTTCGGCGTTTATAACCTACAACTGCCAAGCAGTATCCAAACTTGGCTTAATAACCAAAGCAACAAACAACAAGGTGGTAATACCTTGGGCGTGTTCGCAATGGGCGCTATCTCTGGCTTGGTGTGTTCACCTTGTACCACAGCGCCACTGTCAGGCGCGTTATTGTATGTGGCTCAAAGTGGCGACCTATTAACCGGAGCGATCGCTCTGTATGCGTTAGCGATGGGTATGGGTATTCCGCTGATTTTGGTTGCGGTGTTTGGTAATAAGCTACTACCAAAAGCAGGCAGCTGGATGGACAAGGTGAAGATCGTATTCGGCTTTATCTTGCTGGCAGCGCCTATCTTCCTGCTAGAGCGAATTATTCCTGAATTGTGGGCAACGGTACTTTGGTCTGGTCTTGGGTTCATCGCCTTTGGTTGGCTTTACCACAGCAAGAATGCACTGCCATTCGGTGGTTGGAAACAGAGCGCTGTAGGTATCATCGCGATGCTTGGCCTGTTCGCATCAGCTCAACCTGCACTCAATTACTGGTTCGCAGAAAAGAGCGTTGTGGTTGAGCAACAAATCCAATTTGCCCGCGTCAACACGGTTGAAGAGTTAGAAATCCAGCTCATCGAAGCCAAGAAACTCGGCAAACCAGTGATGCTCGATTTCTACGCCGATTGGTGTGTGGCATGTAAAGAGTTTGAGAAGTACACCTTCCACCAAGCAGATGTTGAGAACAAGCTTTCTGATTTCGTCCTGCTTCAGGCTGACGTAACGAGAAACATGCCTCAAGACATTGAACTGCTTAAACAATTGCAGGTACTCGGGTTGCCAACCATAGAGTTCTGGGATGGCGAGGGTAACCATGTTCCAAATGCTCGTGTGACGGGTTTTATGCCGGCAGATGTATTCTTAAAACACATGCAAGACCACCAGCTATAACGGCAATATTCACCGGAATATCCGCCTAAACGAAAGCCGTACCGCCCCTCAGTAACGAGATGGCAGTGCGGCTTTTTTGCTATTCAGAGTAACGCTTTCTTATTCCGGGGATAAAAGTCGATATGGTTCAGACTTTTCATGCATAGATATTGTCCACATACTCAATCAGGATGATAATAAATATTAACTAAATTGTTAAAAGTATGAACGTCATGGACTCGACCTATACCATCATCATTGCTGATGACCACCCTCTCTTTCGCAACGCCCTGTTTCAGTCAGTTCATATGGCTATCAGCGGTGCGAACCTGCTTGAGGCTGATTCTCTCGATGCCTTACTGACTCTACTAAAAAAAGAAGATGAACCCGACCTGTTGCTTCTCGACCTTAAAATGCCGGGAGCAAACGGGATGTCGGGCTTAATTCAACTGCGTGCTGAATATCCAGATTTACCGATTGTGGTGATCTCAGCCAGCGAGGATGCCAGCGTTGTCACTCAAGTGAAGAGCCACGGTGCCTTTGGCTTCATCCCTAAGTCGAGTGATATGCGTGAATTGGTCAGTGCACTGAATCAAGTGCTGAATGGCGACCCGTTCTTTCCTGAAGGGCTTATCACCAACAATGCAGCCTGTAGCGACCTTGCGGAAAAGCTTTCCACACTGACGCCTCAGCAATACAAGGTGTTAGGGATGCTTTCAGACGGCCTACTGAACAAGCAAATCGCCTATGAATTGAATGTTTCGGAAGCGACTATCAAGGCACATATGACAGCCATCTTCCGTAAACTGGATGTGAAAAACCGAACTCAAGCAGTTATCTTGCTACAAGAAGTCCACAACTAGGCTTCGCTTATATCCTCTTCTAAAGTCGTCTTTGGTAAACATAAACCCAACCTGACGACTTTATGATCATCTATCTCTGCAACCACCCAAGTAATGTCATGCCACACAAAACTATCGCCTAATACAGGGTGGGCACCAAGCTCTCGCTCAGCCAATTGTTTTAGCGTCATTTCTCGCTCTTCTTCCGAGCCCAGTTCAATGCCATAACAATCACTGACTGCTGCAACCGATAGTTCGACATCCAAGAAGAAATCACCAAAGAATCGAGCGGCCTCTTCAGCTAGAGGAGCCTCACTGAATAGCGCACTTAGGCTATCTAGGTCTTTATCTTGGCCAAGCACACAGAGAATATCGTTCGCCTCTAACACAGTGCTGCCCGATGGGTGAAGCAAAGCATCTTTTCTAAACAGCGCCGTAATTCGCGTCCCTTCAGGCATAGACAAACGCTTAAGCGGTTCACCAACACACCACTTTTCCTCTTTCAGCTTGTAGACAAACATCTCCCACTCACTGGTCGGATAAATCTCCATGCCGGTACGAGAAATCGGTGTCGGTGTCGGTGGTAAGGTCACCTGAGCCAACCTCGCAACTTTCATCAAGCTACCGCCCTGAACAATCAGCGAAACCATAACCACGAAGAAGGCGATGTTGAAGTAAAGTTGGGCATTTGGCAGGCCAGCCATCATCGGAAAAACCGCCAAAATGATCGGCACTGCACCACGTAAACCGACCCAAGAGACAAACCAGCGCTCCTTGGTGGTAAAGCTTCTGAACGGCAGCAAACCCAACCAAACCGACACTGGACGAGCAAACAAAATCATACCGAAAGCCAGTGCTAACGCAGGAAGTGCAATGTCCATTAAGGTCGATGGTGTCACCAATAAACCCAACACCAAGAACATCACGATCTGACTTAGCCACGTCATGCCATCAAGAACATTAAGGATAGAGTGTCGAGAACGCGTTGGACGATTACCAATGAACAGACCTACGAGGTAAATCGATAAGATGCCACTGCCACCAAGCATGTTAGAGAACGCAAACAGCGCCACGCCCCCGCTGAGCACCAGAATCGAGTAAAGGCCATCGGCCAGCTGCACTCGGTTAATTAGACTCCATAGAACCCAACCACCACCAATACCAACGAGGGTGCCGATACCAAACTGCATCGCGAAGCTTTTGAGTAGGAAGTTCATTCCCATCTCGGCGTCTGGGGTGCCGAGTAGCGCAATTAAAGTCACGGTCAGGAAGACCGCCATTGGGTCATTGGTACCGGATTCGATCTCTAGGGTTGAGCCAACGCGTTCATTGAGGCTCTGCCCTTTCAACAAAGAAAATACCGCAGCTGCATCGGTCGAACCGACAATCGCACCAACTAAGATACCCTGCATCAATGACAAGTCGAACAGCCAAGCCGCCATTAATCCGGTTAAGGTTGCTGTACATGCGACACCTATCGTCGCCAGCGAGAGCGACGGCCAGAAAGCGACCTTGAAACTCGCAACCTTGGTTCGCATACCGCCATCAAGCAAGATCACTGCAAGCGCAAGATTACTCACCAAGTAAGTGAGTGAGTAATCATCAAAATTAATGCCACCGGGTCCATCTTCACCGGCTAGCATGCCAACGAAAAGGAAGATCAAAAGAATCGGAACGCCCAATCGAGAGGACACTTGTGAGAAAAGTACACTGATGGCGATGAGTACGGCACCAGTCAAAAATAAGTGATTAATGGTTATTGCGTCCAATTCGTTCCCCCAAAGAATAAAACCCGAGCTTTAAGCCTGTTGATCTTCTGCCGTTAAGCAAGTCACGGCCGGTGAAAGCACCATAGTTACTATAACAAACTTATATTTCGCTTCGTGTCATATGCAGGACTAAATACCGTTTCTGAGTCATTTAGTTGTTAAATTTTATGACTCGCACTCTAATTCATCCCTTTTTGTTAGACCTTTGGCTAATTTAACATCATTGTAACATCACGTTTTTCTATGGTTCTGTCTTCTAGCTCCCATATTTCAGTACATTAGCGCTAATAGCGTCCCGACTAAAGTTGCACAGATCCCTTGACTTATCCTTGCTACATTCTAAATCGCAACATTACGTTAACACGCTATTTTACAAAACGGTTTCACAAAAACGGTTTCTACGAAAACGGAATTAAAGGAGAAGGCAATGGCGTTCGAATCTACGGAACATGCTCAAGCCTACTGGAAGGAAAACTTGGGAATAATGGGAACACTACTCGCAGTCTGGTTTGTGGTGTCTTATGGCGCTGGCATCTTATTTGTGGATGTCCTAAATACCATTCAATTTGGCGGATTTAAGCTAGGTTTTTGGTTCGCTCAACAAGGTTCAATTTATACCTTCGTGGCGTTGATATTTATTTACGTTGTTCGCATGAATAAGCTGGACAAAAAATACAACGTACAGGAAGACTAGAGGCTAGAACATGGATATTCAAACTTGGACGTTTATTCTCGTCGGTATTACTTTCGCAGTCTATATCGGCATCGCAATCTGGGCTCGCGCTGGAACAACGAGTGAATTCTACGTTGCTGGCGGCGGCGTACACCCAGTAGCAAACGGCATGGCAACAGCCGCTGACTGGATGTCGGCAGCATCATTCATCTCAATGGCAGGTATCATCTCATTCGTTGGTTACGACGGTGCGGTTTACCTAATGGGTTGGACAGGTGGTTATGTACTACTTGCGCTATGTTTAGCACCTTACCTACGTAAGTTCGGTCAGTTTACGGTTCCTGATTTCATCGGTGAACGTTACTACTCGAAAACAGCACGTATGGTAGCGGTATTCTGTGCAATCTTCGTATCATTTACGTACGTTGCAGGCCAGATGCGTGGTGTTGGCGTTGTATTCTCTCGTTTCCTAGAAGTTGATATTAACCTAGGCATCATCATTGGTATGGGTATTGTGTTCTTCTACGCAGTGCTTGGTGGTATGAAAGGCATCACTTATACGCAGGTAGCTCAATTCTGTGTCCTCATTTTCGCCTTCCTTGTTCCAGCAATCTTTACCTCAATCATGATGACAGGTAACCCACTTCCACAAGTTGGTATGGGCTCGACTCTATCAGGTACAGATGTATACCTACTTGATAAACTGGATGGACTAACCGAAGAGCTCGGATTTACCGCCTATACCGAAGGTAACAAGAGCATGGTAGATGTATTCTTCATCTGTGCAGCTCTAATGGTAGGTACTGCCGGTCTTCCACACGTAATCATTCGTTTCTTCACGGTACCAAAAGTACGTGATGCTCGTATCTCAGCGGGTTGGGCACTACTGTTCATCTCATTGCTATACACAACAGCGCCAGGCGTTGCAGCCTTCGCTCGTGTAAATATGATCGAAACGATTAATGGCCCAGACATGCAAGGTGTCGCAGCAGCAGAAGCACCAAGCTGGTACAAAAACTGGGAAAGCACTGGCCTAGTTGGTTGGGAAGATAAGAACGGCGATGGCAAAATGTTCTACTCGGGCGACGAACGCAACGAAATGAAGATTAACCGTGACATCATCGTACTGGCTTCTCCAGAACTAGCAAAACTACCAAACTGGGTTGTCGCACTGCTTGCAGCTGGTGGCTTAGCCGCAGCACTATCAACAGCCGCGGGTCTGCTATTGGTAATCTCAACGTCGATTTCACATGACTTGTTGAAGAAAGGCTTTAGACCAAACATGACCGACAAGCAGGAGCTGTTAGCCGCTCGTTTAGCTGCCATGATCGCGATTGTAGGTGCAGGTTACTTGGGTATTAACCCACCAGGCTTTGTAGCACAGGTAGTAGCGTTTGCCTTCGGCTTAGCCGCAGCATCCTTCTTCCCAGCGATCATCCTAGGTATCTTCTACAAGAAGATGAACAAGGAAGGCGCAATTGCAGGTATGTTGTCAGGTATTGCCTTCACAGCAAGCTACATCATCTACTTCAAGTTCATTAACCCAGCAGCAAGCACACCGGAAAACTGGTGGTTTGGTATCAGCCCAGAAGGCATCGGTACGCTAGGTATGTGTCTAAACTTCGTAGTATCAATTGCAGTGAACAAAGTGACCGCTGAAGTTCCTGAAGATGTACAAGAGATGGTTGAGAACATTCGTTACCCGAAAGGTGCTGGTGAAGCTCACGACCACTAAGCACTACCACGAAACAAAGATGTTTAGCAAAAATGAATCAGTACTTACATTGTAGGGATTAGGTACTGACTCCAGAAAGCCGATACTTCATGTATCGGCTTTTTCTTTTCCTACTCACTTTATAAAAAGAGAAACAAAGGGTTGTTTTTAAAATCTCATTTGATAATAATTATCATTAACACTCATTGATGAGATGCAGATGATGAAAGAGCAGCAGGTTCTTTATTCGAGGTTTTACAAAGCACAGGATCGCTTTGCTTCATTAGAACAAGTTCAAGGCCATGAACCGTTTGTGATTCGAGAGTATATCGAGTGCGCACTCACGCTTTCTGCTTACTATGAAAAGCATGCCGCCCAAGAAAATATCTTGTTGTGCGAGCTGTATCTGCGCCAAGTTTTCTTCCATTTGATTGAAGCGATTGAGTCTCCAGAACGCAGTTTCGCCTTTCGTCATATCTGCCTAGACTCTATTCACTCACCACTATTTTATTTGAAACGCCACTACTGCCAGCAGCCTCAAGGCCAAGCGCGTTTTTTGAATCTCAGCCAAACACTACAACAAGTCCAAGCCCCACTTGGCTAACAAGGATAGAAGATGACCCTACAATTTCGGATAGAAAAAGACAGCATGGGCGAAGTGAAAGTTCCTGCCGATGCGCTATACCAAGCTCAAACTCAACGTGCCGCTGATAACTTCGCGTTTAGTTCACACAAGATGCCAGCCAGTTTCATTCAAGCACTGGCGCTGATTAAGCAGGCCGCCGCCGATACCAACGCTCAGTTAGGTTTATTAGAAGGTGATATTGCCAACGCGATAGCCGAAGCTAGCCAAGAGATCATTGAGGGTAAACACCTCGAGCAATTCCCTATTGATGTTTACCAAACCGGTTCTGGTACAAGCTCCAACATGAATGCCAACGAAGTGATTGCGACACTCGCTTCAAGAAGCCTGCAAGGAGACGTGAACCCGAATGATCACGTAAACATGGGGCAAAGCAGTAACGATGTCGTGCCGACAGCAATCCAAGTCAGTGTCGCTTTGATGGCAGAAAATAAGCTGTTGCCTGCACTTACCCACCTTTTTGCGGCGCTTACCGTAAAACAGCATGAACTTGCTGAGGTAGTCAAAACTGGCCGTACCCATCTAATGGATGCAATGCCGATTACCTTTGCTCAAGAGCTTGGTGGTTGGAAATTTCAGATTGAACATGCCAAGCAAGCGATAGAAAGCAGCTTGCCAGCAGTCAAGGCGCTTGCTCAAGGTGGTACAGCGGTAGGTACGGGGATTAATGCCGACCCACGCTTTGCCGATAAGTTTGCAAGTAACCTGTCTCAATCGACAAAGATCAGTTTTACCTCGAGTGAAAACTTCTTTTTTAACCTCAGTAGCCAAGACGCGATCGTTGCACTGTCAGGTCAGCTTAAAACTGCAGCAGTTGCGATCATGAAGATCTCAAACGATCTTCGCTGGATGAATTCAGGGCCGTTGGCTGGCTTAGGGGAAATTGAGTTGCAGGCTCTACAGCCGGGTTCATCGATCATGCCTGGCAAAGTGAACCCTGTAATTCCAGAAGCAGCTGCAATGGCGGCAGCACAAGTGATTGGCAATGACACCACCATTACGATTGCAGGCCAATCGGGTAACTTCCAATTGAATGTGATGCTGCCCGTTATTGCTCATAACGTATTAGAAAGCATAGAGTTGTTAGCAAACAGTTCAGTCGCACTGGCTGATAAAGCGATTTCTACCTTCACGGTACGCCAAGACAACCTCGATTTGGCACTGTCAAAGAATCCAATTCTGGTGACCGCACTTAACCCTGTGATTGGCTACCTAAAAGCGGCTGATATTGCCAAGAAAGCCTACAAAGAGGGCTTACCGATTCTTGATGTGGCCGAACGAGAAACGGATCTTAGCCGAGAAGAACTCAGCAAGCTGCTTGATCCAAGCACGCTGACGCAGGGCGGTATTGCGGGCTAGTTAGTTAAAAAGCGAATAGGCATTAACGATCCTTACTGAAACAAAAAAGGCCTCATCCGAGGCCTTTTTTACATCCGTTCATTAATTAGGAATTCGAGCTGATTATTCCTAATTAACTCACCCGATTCAGTACCGCTCTGAGTTTTAGCGGCTTGACGGGTTTAGCGATAAAGCTGAAGCTATTGGCTTTTATTGCTGCCAACATGTCATCGGTTCTATCTGCACTGATAATGACCCCTTCAAAAGAATCTCCAAGACGTAAACGGCATTGTTGCAACACTTCGAGACCCGTTCGGCCATTATCGAGGCGATAATCAGAGAAAATCACATCCGGCTGCCAATCATCATCGAGACACTTCAAACTTTCGACTAAGTCGACGGCGGTCTTAACCTCACAGCCCCAACGACCAATCAAGTTCTCCATGCCGACTAAAATCTCGCGCTCATTATCGACACACAGTATTTTCAGATGTTCGATGTCACTGGTCGCCATTGGCGTCGAAGCTTGTACAACCGGAGCCACCTGCTCTGCTCTCGCTAAGGTGATGGAAAAGACGCTACCTTCTCCCGGCCATGAACGCATCGATATTTGATGACCAAGCACATGAGCAATCCCTTTCGAAATCGCCAACCCTAATCCCAACCCCTGATCGGCTCGTACTTGGCTACCTCGCGTAAACTCTTCGAAGATCTCTTGTTGCTTGTCTTCATCGATACCGGTTCCGTTATCCCACACATCAATTCGTACCTGATCATTCACTCGTCTCGCACCGAGGACCACTTTCCCTTCAGGGTTATAGCGAAACGCATTCGTTAAAAAGTTCTGAATCACTCGTCTTAATAACTTAGGGTCAGAGTGAATAAACAGTGACGATGGAATCATCTGAAACTGTATTTTTTGCTGTGTCGCTAAAGCGCTAAATTCTGCATTCAGGTTGGTCAGTACATCATGCACGGCAATCGCGTGAATGTTGGTTTCTAATTTTCCTGACTCCAATCGCGAGATATCAAGCAGGTCGCCAATCAGATCTTCAGCCGCACCCAACGCACTTTCGATATGAGAAGAAAGCTGCTTCTCCTCTTGTTCTTTTGCGACCTCAGATAGCGAAGAAGCAAACAAGCGAGCAGCATTTAATGGCTGCATCAAATCGTGACTAACAGCCGCAAGAAAACGACTCTTAGATTGTGATTCTTGGTCAGATATTTGCGTCGCCTTTACCAAACGATGGTTAAGCTTCTCGAGCTCTTGAGTTCGTTCATGGACTCTCGATTCCAAGCTTTCATTAGCATCTTTTAGCGCTTGCTCTGCTTGTCTGAAAACCGTGATATCGGTAAAGCTCATGACGAAGCCACCACTTGGCATTGGGTTACCTTGCACCTCAATCACTCGACCATCCGGACGAATACGAGATGAGGTGTGTCGCGTGCCTTGCTCAAGGTGATAAACACGGCGTCGAACGTGATCTTCTGGGTCGCCTGGGCCACACAAACCTTGCTCAGCATTGTGACGAATTACATCTGAAATGGGTCGACCCACCTGAATCAAGCCTGCAGGGAACTCAAACAGTTCTAAGTAACGTTGATTCCACGCCACCAGCCTCATTTGTTTGTCAATTACGGCAATGCCTTGACCAATATGTTCAATCGCACCTTGCAGTAAACCACGGCTGAAATCGTACAGTTCAGAGGCTTCATCAACGATGGTCGCCACTTCCTCAAGCTGCATATTTCTGCCCTGCAAGACCGAAGTAAGTACTAACTTAGCTGAAGATGCACCGAATACACCAGCGAGCACACGTTCTGCATGTCGAATCAGGCTTGCGGGCGCTTGTTGGTTAGGAAGTAGCGGCTGCCCGTGCTGTTGCCAATAACTCTGTAAGGCACTTTTCGCACGCTTACGCCCCACAAAACGAGACGCCAGCATTTCTAATTCAGCGACCGTCACACGGCTCTGATAGAGGCTGATGTTCTCATTTTCTGGTAATGGTGTGCCAATAAAAGCAGCCGATTGTAAACGCTCACTTAGGCTTGGTCTGGTCACCATCGAAACCACGGCATAACACAAAGTATTCAGTAAAATACTCAGCACAATCCCCCAGTTTGAACTGCTGATCTCCCAACTGTTGAGCAACTCTGGTGGCGTGATAATCCACAGTAAAAGGTTACTTTCACTATCGCCCGCCAGCATACTGGTTTGGCTCATCAGGGTGATCAGCCAAATCAACGAGCCCACCATTAAGCCGACATAAACCCCCTTCCGGTTGCCCGGACGCCAGTACAAACCACCAATAAGTGCTGGCGCGAATTGAGCAATCGCCGCAAAGGAAAGAAAGCCAATCGCCGACAGTGAGTGAATGGTATCGAGCGCTTGATAGAACAGCCAAGCACCCAGTAACAGCAGTAAAATCAACCCGCGTCGAATCACCAGCAACATGCCAGAAAAATGTCGATGGGTTCTTTGAGTTAGGCGCATACGGCGCAGCAGCAATGGCATCACTAAATCATTCGATACCATGATCGCTAATGCGATGGTCGAGACAATCACCATGCCACTCGCCGCCGAAGTACCTCCGAGGAAAGCTAACAAAGCAATGTGATTCGCACCTTCTGCCATTGGTACACTGATCACGTAAGTATCAGCCGGCATGTCGGTGAGCAGCCCTTGTCCTGCCCAAGCAATTGGCAGCACAAACAGGCCCATCAAAATCAAATAAAGAGGAAACAACCAGCGAGCGGTATGCAAATCTTGAGGACGTTCGTTCTCAACCACCATGGTGTGGAATTGACGCGGCAGACAGACAATCGCCAACATGGTCAAAACGGTATGAATAATTAAGGTCGGAATATTAGGCGATTCGTAGGTGGAAGCCGCCACATCAAACAAGTCAATTTTGTCACTGCTCATCGCCAGGTAGATAATAAACAGGCCAACAATCAAGAATGCTGCAAGCTTAACGATAGATTCAAACGCCACCGCCATCATCATGCCACGGTGATGTTCTGTGTTATCAATGTGTCTTGTACCAAACAGCATGGTAAAAATGGCCAAAGCACCGACCACAAACCAAGACACGTGATAATCCTGATAGCCGAAATCAGACGCTAGGTTTGGCGCAACAATATCTAGCCCCATCGTAATACCACGCAGCTGTAGCGCGATATAAGGAAGAATACCGACCACGGCAATCACGGTGACGGCAACAGCCAAGCCCTGAGATTTTCCATAACGAGCCGCGATAAAGTCGGCAATTGAAGTGATGTGTTCACGCTTTGCAATCAGGATCAACCGCGCCAAGATCCGCCACCCGAGTGTAAAGACCAGAATGGGGGCGAGATAGATGGGTAAAAAGGACCATGGGTTATTGCTCGCCTGTCCGACCGTTCCATAGAAAGTCCAAGAGGTACAATACACGGCAATCGAAAGGCTATAGATCCATGGGCGCCAACGCGATAGCCAACGAACCTGCCTGTCTCCATACCAAGCGATCAGAAATAACACGCCCAAATAGGCTAAAGAGACTGGAATTACTATCCATCCTTGCATTAAAAACCCTTTTTCATCCATAAAAAAACCTCTCCATAAGGGAGAGGTTTCATTTAACTAAGGATGGGTCATTAACTCAATCGAATCGCTTAAATTCTGTGCTTCAGACTCTAATTATCAGCATTTGCTGTTAGATTCTAATTGTTCCGAACCTGACTGATTAATCTCAACCACTGAACTTCTCTCGTCCAACTTAATGAACAGAGCAAGAGCCCCCATCGCGGCCATACCCCAGAAGATGTTTGCCCCCCAAAGCTCATAGCCCCAACCACTTAAGGTCGTCATTAGTGCGATAACAGCTCCCAATGGGATCGCATTATACAGAGCTTGCAGCGCGACCATTTTATTCTGTTCTTCTGATTGAATGTATTGAATGTATTGAATGGCTGCGATGTGCGCCATAGCAAACGTCACACCATGCAGCATTTGCACCATAACCAAGGCGAAAATTGCCGTTGTTGATGCGGTAATCCCCCAACGAGCCATCACACCGATTGCAGCTACCACGAACAGAGTACGCATTGACCAGCCAGAGAATAAGCGCTTACTGAGAGCAAACACAGCCACCTCAGCAACAACGCCTAGGCTCCATAAATAACCAATAATCGCTTCTGAGTGACCGGCTTCTTTCCAGTAAATCGCACTAAAACTGTAGTAAGCCGCATGGCTACCTTGCAGCAACGCCATCAAGGCCAAAAATTTAACCACAGACGACTCACGCAGTAACTCACCTAATTTTGGTCGCACTGCTTGTTTCTCAGATTGCGTTACTGGCATCACGTTAGGGTTTCTCATCGCCAACACTAACGACAACAGCACACCAACAAGCGCTGTATACAAAATCATATCAGTGCCAAACTGTGCGACTAAATAACCCACCACGGTTGAACCCGCAATAAAAGCAATCGAACCCCATAAACGAGTGCGTCCATAGTCAAGCATCTTAAGACGACTGTAATGGTTAGCCATTGCGTCAGAAAGAGGGATAACCGGCCCACAACACAGGTTAAACAATACTGTTGCCAACAGCATCAATAGAAAACTGCCTCCAGTGAAGAAGTGGAAACCAACAAATAACAATGAGGCGAAGCTCAACCAGCGCAGAGCGGGCAAAAGATTCTCTACGTTATGGATGCGCGGCGTAATCACAAGGTTAGCAACACAGCGAGTCGCAAAACCAATACCAATCAATACACCGATGTCTCCTGCAGAAACGCCTTGGTCTTCAAACCACAACGCCCAAAATGGCAAGTACACACCATACGCAAAAAAGAAACCAAGAAAATACTGAGATATCCATCCGTAAGGAGAGGGGCTAAACATAAATAACCTATGAAAGTGTGCGGAAAAAGGCGGCTCCAATTATGCCTATCTAGAGTAGGATGAAAAAGGGAATTATTACTGGGATAGCATTCCTATATTCAATTAGCCTAGATATCACTTATCACCAAGCTATATCACGTTCATCGATATCTAGTCTGCATTTAGACTAAAGTCGTCTGGAGCTTCGCTGGTATTTTGTCAGACTGATTAAAGACTCCCACTTCTTGTGATGCTTATGCCTGAAAAATTTAATATGCAGCACCCACCCTTCGATAGCCTGTCCGATACGGAACAATTGAAGCTTCGCTCTTCATTAGACGTGGTGTATTACCGCTCTCAAGAAGTGATACTGGAAGCAGATAGGCCGAGCAGACACCTGCATATCCTGATCAAAGGAGCCGTTGAAGAGCGCGCGAGCAGTGATGGTGAGATTTACGCACATTACGCCAATGACGATATTTTTGATGTGCGCAGCCAGTTTGAACCTCACACCAAACATCAATATATCGCACTCGAAGACACCTTGAGCTACCTACTGCCTACCGATGTTTTTCTCGATCTTTATCACGCCAATGGTCAATTTGCCGCCTACTTTGATAGTAACCTGTCGACACGGAAAGCTCTGATAGAGGCCGCTCAGCAGCAACAAAACCTTGCCGAGTTTATATTGACCAAAGTGGATGACTCTATCTATCACCCACCACTGATTCTTGATCCTGGGCAACCCATCAACCAAGTGACTCAAATCCTAAAAGAGCAAGGCTTAGACTCGGCGCTGGTGCATTTAGACGACAAAGGCATAAAAGATTTTGGTTCAGGCTCCTTACCGTATGGGATCGTCACACGAACCAATTTATTGCACGCTGTAATGCTCGATAACTTCCCACAGGACGCGCCCGTTGGCGAGATTGCAACATTTCCGGTGATGCACGTAAACCAAGGTGATTTCTTATTTAATGCCATGATTACCATGACCAGAAACCGGGTAAAAAGGTTGATGGTTTGTGACGGTCTAAATGCTGTCGGCATGGTGGATATGACACAAATCCTCAGTGCATTCTCCACTCACTCCCACGTTCTCACTTTGCGTATTGCGCGCGCCACCAGCGTTGAAGAATTGGCAATGGCCTCTAACAAACAGCGTCAACTGGTCGAGAGCTTGCTCAGTAATGGGATTCGCACACGCTTTATCATGGAACTGATTTCTGCGGTCAACGAACAGATCATAGAGAAGGCTTTTGAGTTGGTGATCCCACCGGCACTGCATAATCATTGCTGCCTCATCGTGTTGGGTTCCGAAGGCCGTGGAGAACAAATTCTCAAAACCGATCAAGACAACGCGCTGATTATTCAAGATGGTTTAGAGTGGCATCAATGCCAGAGTGCTATGAACGACCTCACTCACACATTGCAGCAATTGGGCTATCCACTCTGCCCCGGCAACGTGATGGTCAACAACCCCAAATGGGTGCATTCAGAACAAGAGTGGAAACAAACCCTCACCCGTTGGGTAAAAAAAGCCACGCCAGATACCGTGATGGATATCGCGATCATGGCGGATGCACACGCCGTTGCGGGTAATAGAGAGTTATTAAAACCCGTAAAGCAGCACCTAAGTGATTTGATGCTCGGACAAGAATTGATTCTGACTGAATTCTGCCGACCTGCTCTGAACTTCTCAGTACCCCTCACCCTGTTTGGCAATGTTAAACAATCCAAGTCAGGGCTCGATATCAAACAAGGCGGTATTTTCCCTATCGTGCATGGTGTGAGGGCACTCTGTCTTGAGCATGGTGTCACGGTAAACAATACCTTCGAACGCATTGAACAACTGGTTAGCAAGAAAGTGCTTGAGCAAAGTACTGCCGATAATCTCAGTGAAGCACTCAAGCAATTCTTTAAGTGGCGCTTAGCCCAAAGGCTTTCTCAACAGCACAGCAGCAACAAGATTAACGTTAAACTGATGGAGCGAGCAGACAGGGATCTGCTTCGTCATAGCCTGCACGTAGTGAAGAAATTCAAGCAATGGCTCGGCTACCATTATCAGATACGGGATTAGGCGATTGAACGATGAATAGGTTGGTTCGCTATTACTGGCATCATAAACTCAAAGGCTCTACTTATCAGCCTCTGTTTACTGCGCCTGCTAATCACGAATACGTATCTCTCGATTGTGAAACCACCAGCCTCGACCCCAATCAGGCAGAATTAGTCACCATTGCCGCAACCAAGATCATCGGCAACCGAATCATTACCAGCCAACCTTTTGAAGTCCGATTGCGCGCCCCTCAATCGCTCGATTGCAATTCAATAAAAATCCACCGTATTCGCCATCAAGATCTAAAGCACGGCATCGAAGAAAAACAGGCTTTAATCGAGCTACTGAACTTCATTGGAAATCGTCCTTTAGTCGGCTATCACATCCGCTATGATAAAAAAATCCTCGATCGCGCCTGTTTAAAACAGCTTGGATTTCCACTGCCTAACCGATTAGTCGAAGTAAGCCAACTTTATCAAGACAAGCTCGAAAGGCAGCTGCCCAATGCCTATTTTGATCTCAGTATGGACGCCATCTGTCGCCAGCTCGATTTACCTATCCCCGTCAATAAACATGATGCATTACAAGACGCTATCTCCGCAGCCCTGATCTTTGTTCGCCTGAAACATGGTGATCTGCCCCGTTTCAACTCTTCTTATTCTTAATTCAACCACTGGCGCTTCACATAGAGAGCAACATCTCAAAAATGAACTTAACTCGCTATTTTGTAAGTGAAAAGCAGCGTCTCATCCTAAAGTCTAATTGTGGAAATCGCCGTCCTAGTCGAGAGTGATAACACAAAGATGGTTCTGTAATAGACCTAGAAACTGAACACAAAGGAAGTTGCCAGTTCATTAGGAATGTAGGCACAAGGAGAGATGCAATGAGTGAAGCCCACGTTTATCCGGTAAAAGAAAATATTAAATCAACCACACACGCGGATAATGACACTTACCTAGCCATGTACCAGCAATCTGTTTCTGACCCTGAAGGCTTTTGGGGTGAACACGGAAAAATCGTTGATTGGATTAAACCTTTCACACAGGTAAAAAATACCTCTTTCGACCCTGGCCACATTGATATTCGCTGGTTTGAAGATGGCACGCTTAACGTTTCGGCTAACTGTATCGACCGCCACCTTGCTGAACGCGGCGATGAAGTCGCTATTATCTGGGAAGGCGATGACCCGGCGGATGACAAAACTCTAACTTTTAATGAACTACACAAAGAAGTGTGCCTGTTTTCGAATGCTCTGAAAGAGCAAGGCGTGCGCAAAGGTGATGTGGTTTGTTTATACATGCCAATGGTTCCAGAAGCTGCGGTTGCGATGCTGGCGTGTACCCGTATCGGGGCGGTTCACACAGTGGTATTTGGCGGTTTCTCACCAGAAGCACTGTCTGGTCGTATTATCGATTCAAATTCTAAAGTCGTTATCACTGCCGATGAAGGCGTGCGTGGCGGCCGTGCGGTTCCACTGAAGAAAAATGTCGATGAAGCACTGACGAATCCTGAAGTGAAGAACATCGAAAAGGTTGTAGTATTCAAACGTACTGGCGGCGATGTTGCATGGCACGAACACCGCGATGTGTGGTGGCACGATGCTATTGCTAATGTATCTGCAGATTGTCCTCCAGAAGAGATGAACGCAGAAGACCCACTATTCATCCTTTATACGTCAGGTTCAACAGGCAAACCTAAGGGTGTTATGCACACCACCGGTGGTTACCTTGTTTATGCAGCAATGACCTTCAAATACGTATTCGATTACCAAGAAGGCGAAACTTTCTGGTGTACAGCCGATGTGGGTTGGATTACCGGTCACACATACCTTGTTTACGGACCGCTTGCCAATGGTGCAAAAACCATTCTGTTTGAAGGCGTGCCGAACTACCCGAACACAAGCCGCATGAGTGAAGTGGTCGATAAGCACCAAGTTAATATTCTTTATACGGCGCCAACAGCTATTCGTGCATTGATGGCGAAAGGCAATGAAGCCGTTGAAGGCACGTCTCGTGACAGCCTAAGAATCATGGGCTCAGTGGGTGAACCTATCAACCCAGAGGCGTGGGAGTGGTACTACAAAACAATCGGTAATGAGCAGTCTCCAATTGTTGATACATGGTGGCAAACAGAAACGGGTGGTATCTTAATCGCACCACTACCGGGGGCAACCGATCTAAAACCGGGCTCAGCGACGCGTCCATTCTTCGGTGTGCAACCGGCGCTGGTTGATAACATGGGTAACATCATTGAGGGTGCAACAGACGGCAACCTAGTGATTCTTGACTCTTGGCCAGGCCAGATGCGTACCGTTCACGGCGATCATGACCGTTTCGAACAAACTTACTTCTCGACCTTTAAAGGCATGTACTTCACCAGTGATGGTGCTCGTCGTGATGAAGACGGTTACTACTGGATTACTGGCCGTGTTGATGACGTTCTGAACGTATCAGGCCACCGTATGGGTACCGCTGAGATTGAATCGGCTCTAGTCGCATTTGATAAGATCGCAGAGGCTGCGATTGTAGGTATCCCTCATGATATTAAAGGCCAAGCGATTTACGCTTACATCACGTTGAATGATGGTGAATTTCCGACCGCAGAGCTTCATAAAGAAGTGAAAGACTGGGTACGCAAAGAGATAGGCCCAATCGCAACGCCAGATGTACTGCACTGGACCGACTCATTACCAAAAACTCGTTCAGGTAAAATCATGCGTCGTATCCTGCGTAAGATTGCCACTGGCGATACTGGCAACCTAGGCGATACGTCGACACTGGCAGACCCAAGCGTGGTCGATAAGCTGATTGCAGAGAAAGCGGAACTGGCATAAGCAACCCGTCACATTACGTAATTACTGTTTAAAACAGCGCCTTTCTAAACCGTCACCTATGTGGCGGTTTTTTTATGGCTGATCTTGATCTCAAATATCCTCGACAAAATTAAGGCTAAGGCGCTTTTTTGTTAAGTTGGTAACAATCTCACACTCTCTCAATAGGAGATTAGACCAGTAAATTGCTGCGATTTGCGCTGAATTAGCTATAATCTGGTTCTAATTTTTAAATTTGGGTTTTTCTTACTGGAAATTATCCCCAAATTTTCAATAAAATGGCAACATTCACGTTCGTAAACACGATAAAGGAAGATAGCCCCACAATGTCTACAAAGTTTCGCATTCTAGTTTTAAATGGACCAAACCTTAATCTGTTAGGCCTTAGAGAACCTGCACACTACGGTTCTCAAACACTTGACCAGATTATTAGCTCATTGACCGAGCAAGCGAAAACACACGATGTTGAGCTATCTCACTTACAGTCAAATCGTGAGTATGAGCTGATTGAAGCTATCCATAGTGCTTATCAAAATGTTGATTTCATTATCATCAACCCAGCGGCCTTTACACATACCAGTGTGGCGTTGCGTGATGCACTACTTGGTGTTGCTATCCCATTTATTGAGGTTCACCTATCGAATGTTCACGCACGTGAACCATTCCGTCACCACTCTTACCTGTCTGATAAAGCAGAAGGTGTGATTTGTGGCTTAGGTGCCCAAGGTTATCAATTTGCTTTGACAGCTGCGCTCAACAAGCTCAACGCAAAGTAAATAAAAACAACGAACTATTACTAACCTACTCAGTCAAAGAGTAAGTTCAATCAACAGATAAAGAGAAAGAAACAATGGATATTCGCAAAATCAAGAAGCTAATCGAATTGGTTGAAGAGTCTGGTATTTCTGAGCTAGAGATCTCTGAAGGTGAAGAGTCAGTACGAATCAGTCGTAACAGCCCTGTATCTGCAGCGCCTATTCAATATGCAGCAGCTCCAGCTCCTGTAGCAGCAGCACCTGCGGCGGCACCTGTAGCTGCAGAAGCGGCAGCTCCTGCGGTTCCTGCTGGTCACCAAGTTCTTTCTCCAATGGTTGGTACTTTCTACGGCGCTCCAAGCCCAGATGCAAAACCGTTCGTTAAAGTTGGTCAATCTGTAACTGCTGGCGAAACACTATGTATCGTTGAAGCGATGAAAATGATGAACCAAATCGAAGCTGATAAATCTGGTGTTGTAACGGCTATCCTAGTTGAAGACGGTCAACCAGTAGAATTCGACCAAGCTCTAGTAATTATCGAATAATAGAGAGCACTCATTATGTTAGATAAATTAGTAATCGCGAACCGTGGTGAAATTGCACTGCGTATTCTGCGAGCATGTAAAGAGCTTGGCATCAAAACGGTAGCAGTTCACTCAACCGCTGACCGCGATCTTAAGCACGTACTGCTTGCTGACGAAACAATTTGTATCGGTCCAGCTCGTGGTATCGATAGCTACCTGAACATCCCTCGTATCATCAGCGCTGCTGAAGTAACGGGTGCAGTTGCTATTCACCCAGGCTACGGCTTCCTATCTGAAAATGCAGACTTTGCAGAACAGGTAGAGCGCAGTGGTTTTATCTTCGTTGGCCCTAAAGCTGAAACCATTCGCATGATGGGTGACAAAGTGTCAGCTATCACGTCAATGAAAAAAGCGGGTGTACCTTGTGTACCAGGTTCTGACGGCCCTCTTGACGACGACGAAGCGAAAAACAAAGCGCACGCTAAGCGCATTGGTTTCCCTGTAATCATCAAGGCTTCTGGCGGCGGCGGCGGTCGTGGTATGCGTGTTGTTCGTACTGAAAAAGAACTAACAGAAGCTATCGCAATGACTCGTGCTGAAGCAAAAGCATGTTTCAATAACGACATGGTTTACATGGAAAAATTCCTAGAAAACCCACGTCACATTGAAGTACAAGTGCTTGCAGATGGTCAAGGTAATGCTATCCACCTAGGTGAGCGTGACTGTTCAATGCAGCGTCGTCACCAGAAAGTTGTGGAAGAAGCACCAGCACCAGGTATCACTGAAGAAATGCGTAAATACATTGGCGACCGTTGTACTCGTGCATGTCTTGAGATTGGTTACCGCGGCGCAGGTACATTTGAATTCCTATACGAGAACGGTGAGTTCTACTTCATTGAAATGAACACTCGTATCCAGGTTGAGCACACGATTACTGAAATGGTAACGGGTATCGATCTAGTGAAAGAGCAACTTCGCATTGCTGCTGGTCAGCCTCTATCATTCACACAGGATGATATTAAGCTGCGCGGCCACTCAATCGAATGTCGTATCAATGCGGAAGATCCGGTTCGTTTCCTACCTTCTCCGGGTAAGATCACGCGCTTCCACGCTCCAGGCGGCATGGGTGTACGTTGGGAATCTCACATCTACACGGGCTACACAGTGCCACCGCATTACGATTCAATGATCGGCAAGCTGATCACTTACGGTGAGAACCGTGATGTTGCTATCGCTCGTATGAAGAACGCATTGGGTGAAATGATTGTTGAAGGTATTAACGTTAATACTGAGCTTCAACTGTCTATTATGAACGACGAAAACTTCCAACACGGTGGGGCAAACATCCACTACCTTGAGAAGAAGCTTGGTCTACAATAGAAGCTAGCCTTCCGTAATTCGTTCTCTGTAGAACAGTAATAAATGCTCACTTCGGTGAGCATTTTTGTTTGTAAATACTCGCAATAATCAATTCATCATCCCCATTATATTCCGTGGGGTTTTGGTGAATTTGCTCATATTTTCTGCTAGACTCGCCATCCAATTTTTCTCATATAGAAGATGCAGCCATGCCTTGGATTCAAATCAAGCTTAATGCTACCAATGAAAATGCCGAACAAATCGGCGACATGTTAATGGAAGAGACTGGTGCTCTTTCTGTAACTTTCCTGGATGCACAAGATACCCCTGTATTTGAGCCTCTGCCGGGCGAAACTCGCCTTTGGGGTGATACTGACATTCTCGCGCTTTACGACGCTGAGACTGACACTGGTGTCGTTCTAGCGCAGATTAAAGCAAGCAACATGTTCCCTGCAGACTTTGCTCACAAAGTAGAGCAAATTGAAGACAAGGATTGGGAACGTGAATGGATGGACAACTTCCACCCAATGAAGTTTGGTGAGCGTTTATGGATCTGCCCTAGCTGGCGCGATATCCCTGAACCTGACGCTGTAAACGTAATGCTGGATCCCGGTCTTGCATTCGGTACCGGTACTCACCCAACAACAGCATTGTGTCTTGAGTGGCTTGAAGGCCTAGACCTGACAGGTAAAACCGTGATCGACTTCGGTTGTGGTTCTGGCATTCTTGCGATCGCTGCGATCAAACTTGGCGCGGCAAAAGTTGTCGGGATCGACATTGATCCTCAAGCTCTGCTTGCATCAAAAGACAATGCACAACGCAATGGTGTTGCTGAGCAACTAGAGGTGTTCTTGCCACAAGATCAACCGGAAGGTTTGCTCGCTGACGTTGTTGTTGCCAACATTCTTGCCGGTCCATTACGCGACCTTTCTGGCATCATTAAAGGTCTAGTAAAGCCAAATGGTGTACTAGCAATGTCGGGTGTTTTAGATACACAAGCGGAAGATGTTGCAACTTATTATCGTGATGAGCTTCACATTGATCCGATCATTGAACAACAAGAATGGTGTCGAATCTCTGGTCGCAAGCAAGGCTAGGTAAGACTTTGGGTGCTAATTGATTGAAATTTAAACGAATTACAAAAACAAATTGTAAATGCTCAAATATTAGTCTTTTCACGCAGCGAAAAAATGCGTAAAATGCGCGCCCTTGCTGGTACAGAACTGTGATGACATTTTTGAAAATCGGAAATTATCAACTTAAGAACAATCTAATCGTCGCTCCTATGGCTGGCGTAACGGATAGACCATTCCGTGAGTTGTGTCTTCGTTACGGTGCGGGGATGGCAGTCAGTGAAATGATGTCCTCCAATCCGAAAGTTTGGAAAACGTCAAAATCTCAGCAGCGTATGGTACATGAAGGCGAATCGGGCATTCGTTCAGTACAAATCGCTGGTGCAGATCCACAGCTTATGGCCGAGGCTGCTCAATTCAATGTTGCTAACGGTGCGCAAATCATCGATATCAACATGGGTTGCCCAGCCAAAAAAGTGAATAAGAAGCTTGCGGGCTCAGCCCTACTTCAGCATCCAGAACTCATTGAAGATATTCTGAAGGCTGTGGTAAATGCTGTCGACGTTCCAGTAACGTTGAAAACGCGCACAGGCTGGGATACAGACAATAGAAACTGTGTCCAAATCGCGAAAATAGCCGAAGACTGCGGCATACAAGCTCTTGCCCTTCACGGGAGAACTCGCGCTTGTATGTACAAAGGTGAGGCAGAATACAAACACATTAAAGCAGCGAAACAAGCAGTATCTATTCCGGTTATCGCTAACGGTGATATCGATAGTCCGGAAAAAGCGAAGTTTGTGCTGGAGTACACCGGCGCTGATGCTTTAATGATAGGTCGACCTGCCCAAGGACGTCCTTGGATTTTTAACGAAATCCTACACTATTTGGAAAACGGCACCACGATGGACCCACTCCCGATTTCGGAAGTGAAAGACATCATGCTTGGTCATGTGCTCGCTCTACATGAATTTTATGGAGAGTTTTTAGGCCCTCGCATCGCTCGTAAGCATGTGGGTTGGTATCTAAAAGAGCATGAACAAGCGAGTGAGTTTCGCCGTACCTTCAACGCATTCGAAGCAGGTGATCTGCAGCTTGAAGCGCTAGAAGGTTTTTTTGATAACGTTGCACCATAATTACGAGAAGAGCTAGACCGAATATGTTCGAACAAAATCTGACTTCAGAAGCATTGACAGTAACTACAGTTACATCACAAGACCAAATCACGCAGAAGCCACTACGTGACTCAGTTAAAGCATCATTGAAAAATTACCTTGCTCAATTAAACGGTCAAGAAGTCAGCGAGTTATACGAATTAGTATTAGCTGAAGTTGAACAGCCACTACTAGACACTATCATGCAGTACACTCGCGGTAACCAAACTCGCGCAGCAACCATGATGGGTATTAACCGCGGTACTCTTCGCAAGAAACTTAAAAAATACGGCATGAACTAATCGTTCTTTCGTAATTTATTGAATTAGAAGCCGAGCTCTTTATTGAACTCGGCTTTTTTTTGTTTATATGGCAACAAGCGAACAATTATCAATCAATTAATGAGATGTAACGATTGATAACGTAATCACTACCGATATAATGACCCATTAATCTAATCGTCTGGAAGCTACATGCTTGATATGAAAAGGGAAGAATGGCTTAGCACACTGATCCGTGAACTGCCTGATCGTCATCTTCTGTTGGATACATCCGGACGTATTGTTGAAAACTTTGACAATCCAAATCACCACACAGTTTCAGAACTGTTGCCTCCCGCGGTTGAAAAGCAGCTGTTAGAGGCGGCAAAGCAAGCTTATTCCAGTCGCGAAATTCAATACATTCAATACTCTCTTGCGCCCTGTCAGCAACTTCAGCTTTCTATTGAACAACTTTTCGCTCAAGGGGAAGAATCTGCAGAATCAGACGATCGATATTTTGAATCGACATTAAAGCCATTGTATCTCTCGCCAGAAAAGCAATACGTGCTGTGGCAAGAGCGAGATATTACTAAAGCACAGCAACGTGAAGCTGAGCTGATAGAACTCGCTGAAATCGATGAGCTAACTGGGATTTTAAATAGACGTGCCTTTTTACTTGGGTTGGAAAAAGAGTTCAGTCAATCGCCTAAGGAAAGCTTAACGTGTTTGATGATAGACATAGACCACTTCAAAGAGATCAATGATCAAGTTGGCCACCTTTCTGGTGATGAGGTAATCGTTCAAGTCGCGAGTTTATGCCAACAGTCAATAGACTGCGATGATTATCTAGGTCGCTTGGGTGGCGAAGAATTCGGTGTCATTCTCACACACACCAGTGCCATTGAAGCTTATTACGTTGCGGAGACGATTCGTAAAACGATTGAATCAACGCCGTGTACCGTAGACGGCCACATCATCTACCCAACAGTCAGCATCGGTGTTGCTGAATACACACCACACCTTAAAACCATAAAAGAACTATTGGCTCAAGCAGATAGAGCCATGTACTCTTCAAAGCAGACTGGCCGCAACCAAGTCACGCTTTACCACAATAACCTACCCACTTTAAAAATTGACGCTCAACTAAGAGCCAAAATACTGCAAGCTTCCTAGGGTTATCAACCGTAGTAAACCTCTCTCACTAACGGAGATCTCTTCAGCTATTTACCATCAGCAGCACAGCATGAGCTTTGTTTATCTTCGCTCGCCAAAGCACCTAAGATAGAACAATGGCTCGCATCGTCATCTACATGACCGCAGCAAGCATCATTAATCTTCTTTAATGCCGTGCGTATTCTGCCAAGTTCACTGATTTTTTCATCAATAAGTGTCAGCTTTGCCGTTGTGATGGCTTTCACTTCCGAGCAACTGTGCTGCGTTGCTTCCAAGCGAATCTCGAGCAATTCCTTAATTTCATCTAAACTCAGCCCTAACGCTTTAGATTTAAGAATAAAGGTCACCTGTTTCTGATTGTTTTCATCATATAACCGATATCCTGAGTCACTGCGACTGGCAGGAGCAATCAGGTTACTTTTTTCATAAAACCGCAAGGTATCGGCTGTCACACCGCATCTTTTCGCTAATTCACCGATCTGAAACATGTTTTTCCCTACTGTTCCGTCCATTCCACAATTAACCTTATCGTTACTTTTCAGGCTGAAATGGCACTTTTCATAATTAATTTTGAGATGCCAAACGATTGCGCGAGCTTTTTTGTAATAAATTAGTTAGAATCTGCGCCATCAAATTTGGAGTTGGTTATCTTATAGCTTGATTATAAGAACACCCAAAAGGTCTTTACCAAAACTGGCCAATATTTTATCTCTTACTGGTATCTAAGATACTCCACGCTGAGAAGATAGAAACAAGTTCTTTTTTGGCAAATATCTTTATTTTAACCCCATGAATTTGAGGAAATGGAAGCATGAATAACGCTCGTCCAATTCGCCGCGCTCTCATCAGCGTATCAGACAAAACTGGTATCGTTGAATTTGCACAAGCTCTTGCTAACCGTGGTGTAGATATCCTATCTACCGGTGGCACTGCTCGCCTGCTTGCTGAAAAAGGCATCTCTGTAACAGAAGTATCTGACTACACTGGCTTCCCAGAAATGATGGATGGCCGTGTTAAGACTCTGCACCCGAAAGTTCATGGTGGTGTTCTAGGCCGTCGTGGCCAAGATGATGACGTGATGGAAACTCACGGTATCAACCCTATCGATATGGTTGTTGTAAACCTATACCCATTCGCAGAAACCGTTGCTAAAGAAGGTTGTACCCTTGCTGACGCTGTTGAGAACATCGACATCGGCGGTCCTACAATGGTTCGCTCTGCAGCGAAAAACCACAAAGACGTAGCGATCGTGGTAAACGCACACGACTACGAGCGCGTTGTTGCTGAAATGGACGCGAACGAGAAATCTCTAACGCTAGAGACTCGCTTCGACCTTGCTATCGCAGCATTCGAGCACACAGCTTCTTACGACGGCATGATCGCAAACTACTTCGGCACTATGGTTCCATCTTACGGTGCCTCTCTACTTGATGAAGAAGGAAAGAAGGCTGATGAAGAGTCTAAATTCCCTCGCACGTTCAACCAACAGTTCGAGAAGAAACAAGACATGCGCTACGGTGAGAACAGCCACCAAGCGGCAGCATTCTACGTTGAAGCAAACCCTGAAGAAGCATCTGTTTCTACTGCTCGCCAAATCCAAGGTAAAGCGCTTTCTTACAACAACATCGCTGACACTGACGCAGCACTTGAGTGTGTGAAAGAGTTCGACCAGCCAGCATGTGTAATTGTTAAGCACGCTAACCCATGTGGTGTTGCACTAGGTGAAGATATCCTAGAAGCTTACGACCGTGCATTCAAAACAGACCCAACGTCTGCATTTGGCGGCATCATCGCTTTCAACCGTGAGCTAGACGCTGCAACAGCAACGGCTATCACTGAGCGTCAATTCGTTGAAGTTATCATTGCACCATCTGTTTCTGCTGAAGCAGTAGCAATCGTAGCGGCTAAGAAAAACCTTCGCCTGCTTGAGTGCGGTGAGTGGACAACTAAGACAACTGGTTTTGACGTGAAACGCGTTAACGGCGGTTTGCTAGTTCAAGACCGCGACCAAGGCATGGTTTCTGAAGATGACCTGAAAGTGGTTTCTAAGCGTCAGCCAACAGCTGAAGAATTGAAAGATGCTCTATTCTGCTGGAAAGTAGCGAAGTACGTTAAATCTAACGCTATCGTTTACTCGAAAGGCGACATGACTATTGGTGTAGGCGCAGGCCAAATGAGCCGCGTTTACTCTGCGAAAATCGCAGGTATCAAAGCTGCAGACGAAGGTCTACAAGTTGAAGGTTGTGTGATGGCATCTGACGCGTTCTTCCCATTCCGTGACGGTATCGACGCGGCAGCAGAAGCGGGCATCAAGTGTGTTATCCAACCGGGCGGCTCTATGCGTGATGACGAAGTTATCGCAGCAGCAGACGAACACGGCATGGCGATGATCTTTACGGGCATGCGTCACTTCCGCCACTAATTTCCTCTTCGTATTTGGCACTGTGGCGTCGTTAGCTGCTTTCGCCCCCCCCCCGGTCACATAGTGGACTATGCTCCCGGGGATGGGCTCAATTGCTGCCTAGCCACATCACCAACTACTTTGAGCAAAACTTATAATTTTGTTTTTTAAATATTCCGATATTTGAAATACGTAGAGCAAGTCAGTGACTTTAGTTCAAGGAAAACACGCGGAGCTTATGACCATAAGTGAGCATGTTTGACACAGAAATAAAGGCTCTGAAGCAGCTATAAGGATTTTAAAACATGAATGTATTGATTATCGGTGCCGGCGGTCGTGAGCATGCTCTTGGTTGGAAAGCGGCACAAAACCCAAATGTTGAAACAGTATTCATCGCTCCAGGTAACGCAGGTACTGCGCTTGAATCTAAACTTGAAAACGTAAACATCGGTGTTGAAGACATCGCTGGTTTAGTGGCGTTTGCTCAAGAAAAGAAAATCGAACTGACTATCGTGGGCCCTGAAGCACCATTGGTTATTGGTGTTGTTGATGCATTCCGCGAAGTTGGCCTACCAATCTTCGGCCCAACTCAAGCGGCAGCACAGCTTGAAGGCTCTAAAGCATTCACCAAAGACTTCCTAGCTCGTCACGATATCCCAACAGGTTACTACTCAAACTTCACTGAGATCGAGCCAGCTATCGCTTACGTTCGCGAGCAAGGTGCTCCAATCGTAGTAAAAGCTGACGGCCTTGCGGCGGGTAAAGGCGTTATCGTTGCGATGACACTTGAAGAAGCTGAAGACGCAATCAAAGACATGCTAGCGGGCAACGCATTTGGCGAAGCAGGCAGTCGCGTGGTTATCGAAGAGTTCCTTGAAGGCGAAGAAGCAAGCTTCATCGTAATGGTTGACGGTTCTAGCGTTCTTCCTATGGCCACCAGCCAAGATCACAAACGTGTTGGCGACAAAGACACTGGCCCTAATACTGGCGGCATGGGTGCTTACTCTCCAGCTCCAGTGGTAACTCCTGAAATCCATAACCGCATCCTTGAGGAAGTTATCTACCCAACGGTACGTGGTATGGACGCAGAAGGCGCACCTTACACTGGTTTCCTTTACGCAGGACTAATGATCGATACTGACGGCACGCCTAAGGTTATCGAATATAACTGCCGCTTTGGCGACCCTGAAACGCAACCTATCATGATGCGTATGGAGTCAGACCTTGTTGAACTTTGCCTAATGGCTATCGATGAGAAGCTAGACGAAGCAGAATCAAAGTGGGACCCACGCGCTTCTATCGGTGTTGTTCTTGCGGCTGGCGGTTACCCTGCTGACTACGCAAAAGGTGACGTTATTTCACTGCCAACCAGCGAAGTTGAAGGCCAAAAGGTTTTCCACGCGGGTACGACAAATAACGAAGCTGGCGACGTTGTGACAAACGGTGGCCGTGTACTTTGTGCAACGGCACTGGGTAATACGGTTTCTGAAGCTCAGGAGCGCGCTTACGCGTTGACGAAGCAAGTTAGCTGGAATGGTATGTTCCACCGCAATGACATCGGTTACCGTGCGATTGCGCGCGAGCAAGAACAGTAATCAGTCTACGACTCGCTTATGTTCGAATGACCGCAAGCAAGTAACAACAGAAAAGGCGCCTCGGTTGGCGCCTTTTTTATTGCTTAATCTGTCCTGGGGTCTGTTCCTTTACACACAAATAAGCACTGACCTACAGCGGGTAAATTCTCTGAACCCTTTTAAATACGCTCTATTCTTTCAACAATGATGGTCTTGTAACACACTGATGGTTGTCATCTGCCAACATCAAAAATTCAGCAACAGATAGTTTTCTGAGAGACTCCTTGCCGACAAAAGCACCATAGCTCTCTACAGACGACAAACGGTTAATCACAAAATTAGGTAGTGTTTGATTAAATTCAATGTCAGAAAATTGCTTACCAGAGCAAGTCTGGAACGTTTTGCCATTCCAGTAACCCTGAACCAGTCTGAGCCCTTCGTCATGCTGCTTCATCGTAGTTTCTAAAACCGACTTGGCTTCTTTCTGGTAGCTTTCAAGTTGCTTAACTTGGATAGGCAAAATTTTGCTATCAATACGATACTGCTGATATACAGCTTCGCCTGACTTATTAAAACGCACATGGACACTATACTGAACCAGCTCATTAGAAGAATTACGTTGCTCACCTTCACGAATAAATTCACGAAGTATACCTTCCGACCAAGCATAGTCCGTTTGGTACCAGCCGTAATCGCCTACAGTGACGTAGTCAGCTGAAGTATGAGGTTGTGTTAGCTTGTTTGTAACCCAGTAGAAACTTGTCGCGTCGCCCATGACTTGGCCGCCGGTATGAGTTTCAAATTGCTCTAGGTTTTTGCGAGGGCTGGTTGATGAACAGCCAATGAGAAATGTAGATAATAGTGAAACGAGAAGAAATGCTTTTTTCATAAAAACCTGTACCGAGGTGGAATACGACTACCTCGGTACAGTTTAGATTATTTCACTGAATCTTTCAGCGCTTTACCTGCAACAAATGCTGGAACATTTGCAGCAGCGATTTGGATCTCGTCACCAGTTTTTGGGTTACGACCAGTGCGAGCTGCACGGTGGTTTACTTTAAAAGTACCAAAACCAATTAGCTGAACTTGATCGCCATCTTTAAGAGCATCTGTAACACCGCCAAGAGTCGCTTCTAGAGCAGCTTTAGCTTGTGCTTTAGAAAGGTCCGCTTTTTCAGCAATAAAGTCGATTAATTGAGTCTTGTTCATTTTAGGTTTCCCTTCTTTGTATTTTTGAATTCGATTCACTCTAAAACATAAATGCCCCATCTGGCAAAGGTTTGTCGTCGATCTTTAGCTCTAATGCCGTAGTTTTAGCCATAATATGAGTAATAACTCACAATTTGTTACTGATTTTACTGAGCAAGCCCTTGTTTAAAAGGGGCTGAGAGCAAAATTAATGATGACCTAGCCACTACTTATTCTCTATAATCCACGCTGAATCGCTGCTAAAGCGTACAATTTAATTTAAGGGCAAACATGCTGCTGCTAACTATTTACGTCTCCATTGCTATTGGAGTTTCTTTCATTTGTTCTGTTTTGGAAGCTGTACTTTTGAGTATTAGTCCGAGCTACATTGCTCAACTAAAACAAAATGGGCATCCTGCAGCAGAGTCATTAGACAAACTGAAAACCGACATTGACCGCCCGCTTGCGTCAATTTTAACGCTCAACACCATCGCGCACACCATCGGTGCAGCGACAGCGGGTGCACAAGCAGCAGTCGTTTTTGGTAGCCAATGGTTAGGCGTATTCTCTGCCGTATTAACTCTGGGTATTTTAGTTCTGTCTGAGATTGTTCCAAAAACCATTGGCGCGACCTACTGGCGTCAACTTGCCCCAGCATCATCAAATGTGCTTCGCTGGATGGTCTTTTTCCTAACACCATTTGTGTGGTTCTCAGAGCAAATTACCAAACGTTTAGCTCGCGGCCACCAGGCACCAAAAATGCGTGATGAGCTATCTGCAATGGCTATTTTGGCAAAAGAGAGCGGTGAATTTGCTGAAGGTGAATCAAAAATCCTGAGCAATCTGTTAGGTATTCAAGATGTGCCCGTGACTCAAGTCATGACACCACGCCCTGTTGTATTCCGCGTCGATGCAGAAATGAGTGTCAATACGTTCCTAGAACAACACAAAGACACACCATTCTCACGCCCACTGGTTTACAGCGAGCAAACTGACAATATCATCGGTTTTGTCCACCGCTTAGAGCTGTTTAGATTGCAGCAAGCGGGTTGTGGTGAGAAGGCTCTGGGTGAAGTGATGCGCCCTATCCACGTCTTGCTAAACAACATGGGCTTAGCTAAGGCCTTTGACCAAATGATGGCAAACCGCCTGCAACTGTCTTTAGTTGTGGACGAGTACGGCACAATTCAGGGCATCATCACCCTAGAAGATATCTTTGAACACCTAGTGGGTGAAGAGATTGTCGACGAAGCAGATAAAACCACAGACATGCAAGAACTGGCGTTCCAACGCTGGGAAACGTGGAAAGAGACACACGGTGTTATCGAAAACCGCGATGAAGAGGACGAGCTAGAAGAAAAAACTCTAGCAGATAACGACACCTCAGACTCAAAGTCAGCGGATGAAAGCAAGGTTCAAAAAGAAGACAAGAAAGACGCTTAATCTAAATTTGATAGCGTCAGATACAACAAAGGCTCCCTAGGGAGCCTTTGTTTCTATTCGTACTTTGATGCAATTGCAGATTATAGTGCAACACCAATGTTACTGACAGGGTCTTCACGCAGTTCGTGGCGTAGGTCTTTGATCAGCTCTAAGTCACGCTCAGTCGTTTCACGTAGAGGTCGGAAAATGGCCCACTGAACGTCCCACTCTTCACATACCGCTTCGTTTTCTTTCTGGTTTTCGTTCGTCACTTCTTCAGCGCCTTGAGCAAACTCAAGCTCAGCAACCGTCTTCACCGATTGTTGACTCACTTTAATTACCGCTTCCAACATATGCTCACGATCAAGTAGACCATGGATTAATGTTGCTAAGCCTTGGCATGCGTCCATTGCAGGGTAAACACCATAGAAATCAAAATCATCTGCGCTAGGGAATAGCTCTTCTACTTTCTCAAGTTGACGCTCAAAGTTCACCTTTGCCGTTTTAACGGTTAGGATTTCCCAAATGCTATCCAAAACATCACGGTAGATTCGAGCTTCCGCAAATTCTGTATTCTCACAAAACATGGCATAGTTAGGATACATACGCTCACATAGACACGCCATAAAAGTAATTTGTTGCCAAGGTTCTAACTTTTCAAGACGAACCTGCAGTGGATTCTGAAGCATAGTCACTCAATAATTGCAGAAAAAGACAGCGAAAGTGTACTTGATAAACCCTGGGGGGAAAAGGTAAGCCGATGAACAATTTTACGAATTAAGCTCTATATTCTTACCGAGCATGACGATACCTATACGCAACTGATTCTAAACCAAGGGTTACCTGACCTCGAAATCACTCAAAACCCCGAATTAGCTGAGATCGTACTGGCAGCTCCTCCTTTAATAGCGGAGCGACTTAATGAGTTTAAAAATCTAGACTGGATGCAAAGTACCTATGCAGGAATCAATAAACTCACTCAGCCGGATCTGCGCCAAGATTATACGCTGACCAACGTCAAAGGCATCTTCGGCCCTGCGATTGCTGAATACGTGTTGGGTTACACGATCAGCCACTGTAGACACTTTCCTCACTACCACCAGCAACAAGTACAACGAAACTGGCAGCCACAGCTTTATACTAGCCTAACTGACAAAACCATGGTGATTTTAGGAACGGGGTCAATTGGCAGTCATTTAGCTAAAACCGCTGCTGCTTTTGGTATTCACACCATAGGTGTCAACCGGACAGGTATCCCATCAAAGCAAGAAACCTTCAAAGAAACTTTCCACATTAATGAATTAGAAGCCGCCCTCAAGCAAGCGGATATTGTAGTGAACACATTGCCATCAACGGATGATACCTACCAACTACTGAATCAAACCACCTTAAGCTACTGCTCTAACGTATTGCTGTTTAATGTGGGACGTGGGGAAAGCGTAGATAATAAAGCGTTACTGCTTGCGATTAAGAATAAATGGGTTGAACACGCTTTCTTAGATGTCTTTGAATGCGAACCTCTCACACAAGAACACCCGTTTTGGAAATTGCCTCAAGTAACCATCACACCACACATTGCGGCTCTAAGTGAGCCAAGACAGGTCGTGGAGATCTTCGCCAATAATTACCAACAATGGCGAGATGGTTTTACACTTAATCACACCATTGATTTTGATAAAGGCTACTGATGTTCTCGTCACTGCTCACCGAGATACGACAATGCACCGCTTGTGAACCTCATTTATCACACGGTGCAAACCCAGTGATTCAGGCACACCCAAACGCGCGCTTGTTAATCATAGGCCAAGCACCCGGTATTAAGGTTCATGAATCATCTATCCCTTGGAACGACGCCAGTGGCGAGCGATTGAGAGAATGGCTAGAGATGGACAGCGATACGTTTTATGACGAACAAAAAGTCGCGATTGTCCCGATGGGCTTTTGCTATCCAGGAAAGGGAAAAAGTGGCGATCTACCGCCTCGAAAGGAGTGCGCTGCGCTATGGCACAAAAAAGTACTGCAATCACTGCCCAACATCCAAATGACCTTGCTGATTGGTCAGTATGCGCAAAACTATTATCTAAAAGATAAAGCCACCAGCACACTCACTGAAACGGTACGTAACTGGCAGGCTTGGGCTCCAGAATTTTTGCCACTTCCCCACCCTTCACCACGTAATAATATCTGGCTCAAGAAAAACCCATGGTTCGAAAGTGAAGTCATTCCCTATATCAGGAAGCACGTATCAGAGCATTTGGCCTGCCATGACCCAAATGCCTAATTAGCTGCACATCAACGATGATTTAGCCGATATTGAGTGCGGATAGAAAGATAATAAAAAAGCGCTGCCGATTTCTCGACAGCGCTTTTTCTAAAAACACATACTGAATTACTTATGGTATGGCTTAGATAGGTCGTGAACTGCGTCCACAAATACACCAGCATTTTCTGGTGGCACATCTAGGTGAATACCATGGCCAAGGTTAAATACGTGGCCAGTACCGCCGTCACCAAAACCTTCAAGGATAGTGCCGACTTCTTCACGAATACGCTCAGGTTGTGCGTAAAGTACTGATGGGTCCATGTTGCCTTGTAGAGCCACTTTATCGCCAATACGTGCTTTTGCATCAGCAATATTGATTGTCCAGTCTAGCCCAACTGCATCACAGCCAGTCGCTGCGATAGATTCTAGCCACATGCCACCGTTCTTAGTGAACAGAGTAACCGGTACACGGCGACCTTCATTTTCACGAATTAGGCCATCGACAATTTTGTGCATGTACTGCAGTGAGAACAGGTTGTAGTCACGCGGAGTAAGTACACCACCCCATGTGTCGAATACCATTACCGATTGTGCGCCTGCTTTAATTTGCGCGTTCAGGTATTCAATAACAGTGTCAGCCAGCTTATCTAGAAGTAAGTGCAGCGTTTGTGGCTCTGCATACATCATCTTCTTGATCTTAGTGAACGCCTTCGAGCTGCTGCCTTCAACCATGTAAGTTGCCAATGTCCAAGGACTACCAGAGAAACCAATCAGTGGCACTTCGCCTTTCAGGTCTTTACGGATCTGACGAACGGCATTCATTACGTATTGAAGTTCACCTTCAGGATCCGGTAGGCCAATCTTTTCTACGTCAGCTTTACATGTGATAGGGCGTTCAAACTTAGGGCCTTCACCTGTTTCGAAGTACAAACCTAACCCCATCGCATCTGGGATAGTTAGGATGTCAGAGAACAAGATTGCCGCATCAAGCGGGAAACGACGTAAAGGTTGAAGTGTTACTTCTGATGCTAGTTCAGCGTTTTTGCACAAAGACATGAAATCGCCCGCTTCAGCGCGCGTTGCTTTGTACTCTGGAAGATAGCGGCCAGCTTGGCGCATCATCCATACCGGTGTGTAATCAACAGGCTGTTTTAAAAGTGCGCGTAAATAGCGATCGTTTTTTAATTCGGTCATTCCGTTAAATTCCAATTCAATCTTGTCTAGTTTTGATGGCAAGTATTCTAACACTGATTGAAGGGTAAAAGCTGTGTGCTTTGCAACCTAGATCAAGTTATTAACTTTTAAATCCATGCTTAATTTGCACCCAATTACAGGAGCATGTTAAAAATTTTTTCGCTAGCGAAAATTACAATTATAACAACTGAGTAGTCACTACTCAGCATCTCATAACGACATCTTACTTACCCCCTCCACTTGTGGAGGGTTTTTTTTAGTGTTTGACCACCCATAGGCCAAATACTATCACAGGTAATTTAATGTTCTAGTTCTTGCTCCGCGACGCCGGCTTTCCTTATGTCATCGACTGTATTCTCAATCAATTGTCTCGCAATCGTTCCGACTGGAGCAACATCAGGTAGGCTTGTTACGTCAAACCATTGGGCATCCGACAGTTCACTGTAATCGGGTTTAAGCGTACCACCAGCATAATCTGCAAGAAAGCCCATCATCATACTCGATGGAAACGCCCATGGCTGGCTACCAAAGTAACGAATGTTACTCACATCGATCCCCGTTTCTTCTTTGACTTCTCGCGCCACACACTGCTCTAGGGTTTCTCCAACCTCTAGGAAGCCCGCTATTACCGTGTACATACCCGTTTTATGCCTTGGGTGCTGCGCAAGTAATATCTTGTTGTCGTTTCGTACAGCGACAATGATGCACGGGAAGATACGAGGGTAATGAAGCGTTCGGCAGTCTCCACACTGCATCGCCACCTGATTATGATTGAGATGATTACGACCGCCGCACTGAGGGCAAAAACGCATACTTTGTGTCATGTTCCCATACTGGATAGCTTTGCTTGCGATCAGAAAACTTGATTCAGGCCAGTGAAGCAAATCTCTTAGGCTGACCATGCTCAGATCAATCTCCACATCGCAATCGTTGAGCCAATACACCTTACGACCTTGATGCTGACCAATGCAGATTGCATGCTCGACATCCAGCCCTAGCTCTTCAGCTGAGCCATAAGGAAACTGATCATTATTAACCCAAATATCACTACCTGAAACGACGCACCAATAAGCTTGCTCTGTCATTTTGTTATCACTTTTTTTTAACATCCCTATGCCTCATTGCTTGCAGTTCGTTCATTTTACTGGCAATCTGATTTCATACTAGAGTTGTAGCAGAGAATAATTCAAACTATTACTTTTAGTAGCTACCAATAAAACGGACCCTGCTTAGGCAATTACTTGATCACAAGGTTGTGATCAGATCATGAGGACATGGTCATGCTAAATAAATTCAAACAAATACAAGAACAATGGGGTGGCTCTAATGAGGTCATCGATCATTGGCTCGAAACTCGACAGTCTCTAATCGTTGAGTATTGTAAGCTAGGTGCCTTGCAGCCAGCTAGCAATGGGCAATCAAACGTTGTTGAACTCCCTTCTCCTAAAGAAATAAGCTCATTCTGCGATCATGTTGTCGATTATATCTCAGAGGGTCATTTTAAGATCTACGATATGGTCATGAAAAAATGGCAAGCAACAGGCTTTAAAACCAATGACGAGATTGATACAACTTACGCGAAGATCGTACTTACAACCGAGCCGCTTCTAGAGTTCAATGATAAGTACGTTAAAGTAAGTGCAGACGATGAGTTGCCTAACTTCGAAGGAGATATGTCAAAAGTAGGTGAACTACTCGAAGTACGTTTTGAAGTAGAAGATAATCTTATCCAGCTTATTGCAGACAGTTTAGCGATTCCACCAGGCGCTTAGTTAGCTGAATCCTTAATAAGCTTGCCTCTGTGCAAGCTTTTTGTTTTGTCTGTAAGGTTATCCAAACTACCCAGAACCTTTCAGACAGAGCTTACTCGCTCGCCCTGACCTTTAGCCATAAGCATATGGTTACAGCCCTAATCAGCCTAATCATCTCTACCCTTTATCTTACTGGCCTCAAAGAGCACTCTTCAGGACATAAATCCAACCCCACCAGCTAGATAATCACACCTATCACTTTATAAGTCATAGCTAAATACCAATACGCCAGATACAAAAAAGGCACCCGAAGGTGCCTTTTTTCTTATCTCTTAGAGACTACTCGTAGAGCTTACTCTTCTGAAGAGAAACCAGCGTTTAGAAGTGCTGCTAGATTGTCAGTAGCTTGCTCAGCTGAAGGACCTTCTTGCTCTTCTTCACGTTGCTTTTGACGCTCTTGGTGGTATGCGAAACCAGTACCAGCTGGGATAAGACGACCAACAATTACGTTCTCTTTCAGGCCGCGAAGGTCATCACGCTTACCAGAAACCGCAGCTTCTGTTAGTACGCGAGTCGTTTCTTGGAACGATGCAGCTGAGATGAATGACTCAGTTGCAAGAGATGCTTTAGTAATACCTAGTAGATCACGTTCGAAACGCACTAGTTCTTTACCTTCAGCTTCTAGCTTACGGTTAGCAATCTTAACATTGTGGTACTCAACTTGTTCGCCAGGTAGGAACGGAGAGTCACCAGAATGTGTGATTGTACACTTACGTAGCATTTGACGAACGATAGTCTCGATGTGCTTATCGTTAATCTTTACGCCTTGTAAGCGGTAAACTTCTTGAACTTCGTTCGCGATGTACTGAGTCACAGCGTGGATACCACGTAGACGCAGGATATCGTGTGGAGTTTCAGGACCGTCGGCGATTACATCACCACGTTCAATCTTCTCACCTTCGAACACGTTCAATTGACGGTGCTTAGGAATCATCTCTTCGTAAGCGTCACCGCCTTCACGAGTGATTACTAGACGACGCTTACCTTTCGTTTCTTTACCGAAAGACACAGTACCTGTGTGCTCAGCAAGGATCGCAGGCTCTTTAGGCTTACGAGCTTCGAATAGGTCAGCTACGCGTGGTAGACCACCGGTGATATCTTTGTTTCCGCTCGATTTTTGAGGGATACGAGATAGTGTGTCACCAATGCCAACTTCAGCGCCATCTTCGATGTTTACAATCGCTTTGCCAGGTAGGAAGTAGTGAGCTGGCATATCAGTACCAGGAATCATTACGTCGTTACCTTGCTCATCAACAAGTTTGATAGCTGGACGCATATCTTTACCTGCTGCTGGGCGAGCTGCTGCGTCTGTTACTTCACTTGAAGAAAGACCCGTTAGATCGTCAGTTTGACGAGAAACTGTAATACCATCGATCATATCTACGAATTGGATACGACCTGCCACTTCAGTGATGATTGGCATGGTATGCGCTTCCCAGTTAGCTACAACTTCACCAGCAGTAACTGCTGCGTTGTCGCCTTTGGTTAGCATCGAACCGTAAGGAAGTTTGTGCTTCTCTTTCGTACGGCCGAATTCATCAATAATCGTCATCTCAGATGCACGAGAAGTGATAACCAGTTTCTTATCTTTGTTAACTACAAACTTAGCATTGTGAAGTTTCACAGTACCAGTTGTCTTAGCTTGGATGCTGTTCTCTGCTGCTGCAGTAGATGCCGCACCACCGATGTGGAACGTACGCATCGTTAGCTGTGTACCCGGTTCACCGATAGATTGTGCAGCGATAACACCAACTGCTTCACCTTGGTTCACTAGGTGACCACGTGCTAGGTCACGACCGTAACACTGTGCACAACAACCGAAGTCTGCATCACAGGTAACAACAGAGCGCACTTTCATGCTATCTACTGAGTTGTCTTCCATGATTTGACACCACTTCTCATCAATCAGAGTATTACGTGGAATCAGTACATCTTCAGTACCAGGCTTAAGAACGTCTTCAGCTACTACACGACCTAGAGCAAGCTCAGAAAGTGCAACTTTAACGTCACCACCTTCGATGTGAGGCATCATGTCGATACCTTCATGCGTGCCACAGTCATGTTCGTGTACTACAACGTCTTGAGCAACGTCTACTAGACGACGAGTTAGGTAACCCGAGTTTGCTGTTTTCAGTGCTGTATCCGCAAGACCCTTACGAGCACCGTGCGTTGAGATAAAGTACTGAAGGACGTTTAGACCTTCTTTAAAGTTCGCTGTGATCGGCGTTTCGATGATTGAACCATCTGGACGCGCCATCAGACCACGCATACCTGCTAGCTGACGAATCTGAGCTGCAGAACCACGTGCGCCCGAGTCAGCCATCATGTAGATGCTGTTGAACGATTCTTGCTGTTCTTCTTCGCCGTCACGGTTGATAACTGTTTCAGAAGATAGGTTATCCATCATTGCTTTCGCAACGCGGTCATTCGTAGATGCCCAGATATCGATAACTTTGTTGTAACGCTCACCCGCAGTAACAAGACCTGATTGGAATTGCTCTTGGATTTCACGAACTTCTTCTTCAGCAGATTCAATTTCATCGTATTTCGCTTGAGGAACAACCATATCGTTGATACCTACAGAAACACCAGAAAGTGCCGCGTATGCGAAACCTGCGTACATGATTTGGTCAGCAAATACTACTGTATCTTTTAGACCAAGCTTACGGTAACACTCGTTAAGAAGAGTAGAGATCTGCTTCTTACCTAACTTTTGGTTAACGATGCTGTACGGTAGGCCAGCTGGAACGATCTGCCATAGCATTGCACGACCTACAGTCGTATCAACTAGGCCAGTATTCGTTGTGCTATTGCCGTCTTCATCTACTACAGTTTCAGTGATACGTACTTTAACGCGAGCGTGTAGCTCAGCAGTCTTAGTACGGTATGCCTTTTCAGCCTCTGCAGGGCCAGCAAGGTACATACCTTCACCTTTCACGTTGATCTTGTCACGTGTCATGTAGTAAAGACCCAATACAACGTCCTGAGAAGGTACGATGATTGGATCACCTGATGCTGGCGACAGAATGTTATTCGTCGACATCATTAGGGTACGAGCTTCAAGCTGTGCTTCTAGAGTTAGAGGCACGTGTACAGCCATTTGGTCACCATCGAAGTCGGCGTTGTATGCCGCACACACTAGTGGGTGAAGCTGAATCGCTTTACCTTCGATTAGTACTGGTTCAAACGCTTGGATACCTAGACGGTGAAGTGTAGGTGCACGGTTAAGCAGTACTGGGTGTTCACGGATAACTTCGTCTAGGATATCCCAAACGATCGCTTCTTCGCGCTCTACCATTTTCTTAGCAGCTTTGATTGTCGTAGCCATGCCACGAGTTTCTAGCTTGCTGTAGATGAACGGCTTAAATAGCTCAAGTGCCATCTTCTTAGGAAGACCACACTGATGTAGACGAAGGTATGGACCAACTGTGATTACAGAACGGCCAGAATAGTCTACACGTTTACCTAGAAGGTTCTGACGGAAACGACCTTGTTTACCCTTGATCATATCAGCAAGAGATTTCAGAGGACGCTTGTTAGAACCCGTGATCGCACGACCGCGACGACCGTTATCTAGAAGGGCATCAACAGACTCTTGCAGCATACGCTTTTCGTTACGTACGATGATGTCTGGAGCCGCTAGCTCTAGAAGACGCTTCAAACGGTTGTTACGGTTGATCACACGACGGTAAAGGTCGTTCAGATCAGAAGTCGCAAAACGACCGCCATCTAGTGGTACTAGAGGGCGTAGATCTGGCGGTAGCACTGGAAGTACAGTCAGGATCATCCACTCAGGCTTGTTGCCTGACGAAATGAACGCTTCAACTAGCTTCAAACGCTTAGTAACTTTCTTACGCTTAGTTTCAGAGTTAGTTGTTTCCAACTCTTCGCGCATTTCTTCCACTTCTTGATGAAGGTCCATTGTTGAAAGCAGATCTTTGATCGCTTCAGCACCCATCTTAGCAGTGAATTCGTCACCCCATTCTTCTAGACGATCCAGATACTCTTCTTCAGTAAGCATCTGAGATTTTTCTAGATCAGTCATACCCGGTTCAGTTACTACGTACATTTCGAAGTAAAGAACACGTTCGATATCACGCAGAGGGATATCCATTAGTAGACCGATACGAGACGGTAGTGATTTTAGGAACCAGATGTGAGCAACTGGTGAAGCAAGCTCGATGTGGCCCATACGGTCACGACGAACTTTAGTTTGTGTAACTTCAACGCCACACTTCTCACAGATAACACCACGGTGCTTCAGGCGCTTGTATTTGCCACAAAGACATTCGTAGTCTTTAACTGGACCAAAAATACGTGCACAGAACAGACCATCACGTTCAGGTTTGAACGTACGATAGTTAATTGTTTCTGGCTTTTTAACTTCACCAAAAGACCACGAACGGATCGTGTCTGGTGAAGATAGACCGATTTTGATTGCATCAAATTCTTCGGTCTTATGCTGTGCTTTTAGAAAGTTTAATAAGTCTTTCACGTTCAGCTCCTGTAAGGAGTTAAAGGAGCTCACCGACTAAAGTGAGCCCCCTTTACCAAGTAATCCAATCTTCTTTATAAAAAAGAGGGATTACTCTTCGTCTTCTAGCTCGATGTTGATACCTAGCGAGCGAATCTCTTTCAACAGTACGTTGAACGACTCTGGCATGCCAGGTTCCATGCTATGGTTACCATCTACGATGTTCTTGTACATCTTAGTACGGCCGTTAACGTCATCCGACTTAACTGTTAGCATTTCTTGTAGAGTATATGCAGCACCGTATGCTTCTAGTGCCCATACTTCCATCTCACCGAAACGCTGACCACCGAACTGAGCTTTACCACCAAGTGGTTGCTGAGTTACTAGGCTGTAAGAACCAGTTGAACGAGCATGCATCTTGTCATCAACCAAGTGGTTCAGTTTCAGCATGTACATGTAACCAACAGTTACAGGACGCTCAAACGAATCACCAGTACGACCATCAAACAGTTTAAGCTGACCAGATTCTGGCAGATCACCCAGTTTAAGTAGTTCTTTGATTAGAGACTCAGAAGCACCGTCGAACACAGGTGTAGCAATCGGTAGACCGCCACGTAGGTTCTTGATCAGTGTACGAACTTGATCATCAGACAGTTCAGCAATATCAACTTTCTGACGAGTATCGCCAAGATCGTAAACCTTCTGTAGGAACTCACGGAACTTATGCAGTTCTTGTTGTTCCTTAACCATTTGGTTGATCTTGTCACCGATACCTTTCGCAGCCAAACCTAAGTGAACTTCTAGGATCTGACCGATGTTCATACGCGATGGTACACCCAGCGGGTTAAGTACGATGTCTACAGGCTGACCTTTCTCATCGTATGGCATGTCTTCAACAGGGTTAATCTTAGAGATTACACCTTTGTTACCGTGACGACCGGCCATCTTATCACCAGGCTGGATACGACGTTTAACCGCTAGGTAAACTTTAACAATCTTAAGAACGCCAGGCGCTAGATCATCACCTTGAGTGATTTTACGACGCTTAGTTTCAAACTTCTTATCGAAGTCTGCTTTTAGCTCATCCCACTGCTCAGCAAGTTGCTCAAGCTGTGTTTGTAGCGCATCGTCTTCTAGAACTTGCTCTAGCCATTGCTTACGACCGATAGTATCAAGCTTAGCTTCAGAGTAACCACCAGACAGAAGTACAGCTTTAACACGGTTAAGAAGGCCACCCTCAAGAATTTGGAACTCTTCAGTTAGATCTTTCTTAGCTTCTTTAAGCTGCATCTGTTCGATTTCAAGTGCACGTTTGTCTTTCTCTACGCCATCGCGAGTGAAGACTTGTACATCGATGATAGTACCCGAAACAGAGTTTGGTACACGTAGAGAAGTATCTTTAACATCAGATGCTTTCTCACCGAAGATAGCACGTAGTAGCTTCTCTTCAGGAGTCAGTTGAGTTTCACCTTTAGGGGTTACTTTACCAACTAGGATGTCGCCACCCTTAACTTCAGCACCAATGTAAACGATACCTGACTCGTCTAGTTTAGACAGAGCAGACTCACCTACGTTTGGAATATCAGCTGTGATCTCTTCAGAACCCAGCTTAGTATCACGAGCCACACAAGATAGTTCTTGAATGTGGATTGTCGTGAAACGGTCTTCTTGAACTACGCGCTCAGATACTAAGATCGAGTCTTCGAAGTTGTAACCGTTCCAAGGCATGAATGCGATACGCATGTTTTGGCCAAGAGCTAGTTCACCAAGGTCTGTTGAAGGACCGTCAGCAAGAACATCGCCGCGTGCAACTGGTTCACCAGGAAGTACAGTTGGACGTTGGTTAATACATGTGTTTTGGTTCGAACGCGTGTACTTAGTCAGGTTGTAGATATCGATACCAGCTTCGCCAGGTACCAATTCATCTTCGTTAACCTTAACTACGATACGAGAAGCGTCAACAGACTGAACTTGACCACCACGTTTAGCAACCGCTGTAACACCAGAGTCAACTGCGATGTTACGTTCGATACCCGTACCTACTAGAGGCTTATCAGCTCTCAGTGTTGGTACAGCTTGACGTTGCATGTTGGCACCCATCAATGCACGGTTCGCATCATCGTGTTCTAGGAACGGGATAAGCGAAGCAGCGATAGATACTACTTGGTTTGTCGCAACGTCCATGTAGTCAACGTGATCGCGTGGGTGAAGACCAGATTCACCTTTTTGACGAGCTGTGATTAGCTCATCTGCAAACGTACCTTCTTCAGTAAGAATGGTGTTTGCTTGCGCGATTACGAATTGACCTTCCTGGATTGCAGACAGGTAATCAACTTCTTCTGTTACTACACCATCTACTACACGACGGTACGGAGTTTCTAGGAAACCGTAATCGTTACAACGTGCAAATGCAGATAGCGAGTTAATTAGACCGATGTTTGGACCTTCAGGCGTTTCGATCGGACATAGACGACCGTAGTGAGTTACGTGAACGTCACGTACTTCGAAGCCTGCGCGCTCACGAGTAAGGCCACCAGGACCTAAAGCAGAGATACGACGCTTGTGCGTAACTTCTGACAATGGGTTGTTTTGGTCCATAAACTGTGAAAGCTGTGAAGAGCCAAAGAATTCTTTAACTGCAGCAGAGATCGGCTTAGCGTTGATAAGGTCTTGAGGCATGATTGCATCAAGGTCACCAAGGCTTAGACGTTCTTTAACGGCACGTTCTACACGAACTAGACCAACACGGAATTGGTTTTCTGCCATTTCACCTACAGAACGGATACGACGGTTGCCAAGGTGGTCGATATCGTCCACTTCACCAATGCCGTTACGGATACCAATCAGTTTCTTCATCACTTCGATGATGTCTGATTCATCCAGAGTACCGCGCTCTTCTTCTTCTTCACGCTCGATAGAGCTGTTGAATTTCATACGGCCTACAGTTGATAGGTCGTAACGATCTTCAGAGAAGAATAGGCTTTCGAACAGTGATTCTGCAGCTTCTTTCGTTGGTGGCTCGCCAGGACGCATCATGCGGTAGATTTCTACCAATGCAGAGATGCGATCTACTGTGCTATCCGCACGTAGAGTGTCTGACATGAATGGACCATGGTCTAGGTCATTCGTGAACAGCACTTCTAGAGTCTTGTGACCTGCTTGAGACAGGTTAGCAAGTGCTTCTAGGCTAATCTCTTGGTTTGCGCCAACGATGATCTCGCCAGTTGCTTCGTTGATGTAATCTTTCGCAGCAATCTTTTCAACGATGTACTCTACTGGTACTTCGATGTGCTCAACGCCATCTTTTTCAAGTTGACGGATATGGCGAGCAGTTACACGACGACCAGTCTCAACGTAAGTTTTGCCGTTTGCTTCGATGTCGAATGACGCAGTTTCACCACGTAGACGATCAGGAACCAACTCCATAAGTAGAGTTTGGTCTTTAACTTCGAAGTTCACTTTGTCGAAGAACAGATCTAGGATCTCTTCAGTCGATTTACCAAGTGCACGAAGGATAATCGATGCTGGTAGCTTACGACGACGGTCGATACGTACGAATAAGTTATCCTTAGGATCGAACTCAAAGTCTAACCATGAGCCACGGTAAGGAATTACACGTGCGTTATAAAGAACTTTACCTGATGAGTGGGTCTTACCCTTATCACTGTCGAAGAACACGCCTGGGCTTCGGTGCAGCTGGGATACGATAACCCTCTCGGTACCATTAATTACGAAAGTACCATTGTCTGTCATAAGCGGAATTTCGCCCATGTAGACTTCTTGTTCTTTAATGTCTTTTACAGTACCTGCTGGTGCATCTCGATCAAAGATAACTAGACGTAGTTTTACGCGTAGTGGCTTTGAGTAAGTAACACCGCGGATTTGACATTCTTTAACGTCAAAAACTGGCTCACCAAGACGGTAGCTAACGTATTGCAGCTCAGAATTGCCGTTGTAGCTCTGAATTGGAAATACAGAACGGAAAGCAGCTTCAAGACCGTATTGACCTTCAGGATCCTGTTCGATGAATTTGTCGAAAGAATCAAGCTGGATCGATAACAGGTATGGAATGTCCAAAACTTGTGGACGAGTACCAAAATCCTTACGGATGCGCTTTTTCTCGGTATAAGAGTAAACCATGGGGTTCCTCAGCTCGCTGATAAGTGACCCAAACCACCCAAAACACTCTTCAGAGGGGGCGGTGACAAACAGCTGTTTACTGTAGTGAACAATCATTTCGAAAAAATGACTGTTTTTTTGCTTGGATTATGACGGTTAAACAGCGGAAATTTCGTCATAGCCCTACAGCGCAAAAAGGCCGGTGGTTAATAAACCACCAGCCATTAGCCTTGCGGCTAAGAAATTAAGTAATAATTACTTAACTTCAACAGAAGCGCCAGCTTCTTCTAGCTGTGCTTTAAGAGCTTCAGCTTCAGCTTTATCAACGCCTTCTTTAAGCGCTGCAGGAGCTGAGTCTACAAGACCTTTAGCTTCTTTAAGACCTAGGCCAGTTGCGCCACGTACAGCTTTGATAACTTGTACTTTGTTAGCGCCAGCAGCAGTTAGGATTACGTCGAATTCAGTTTGCTCAGCAGCAGCTTCAGCAGAAGCACCACCAGCTACAACTGCAGCAGCAGCAGTAACACCGAATTTCTCTTCCATAGCTTCGATAAGCTCAACAACTTGCATTACAGACATTTCTGCAACTGCGTCTAGGATTTGCTCGTTAGTAATAGACATAACAATTCTCTTTTAAGTCAACAATAAGTTTAAATAGCAACCAGTGAAAAGCAAGGCTTAAGCCGCAGCTTCTTCTTTTTGGTCGCGAACAGCAGCGATAGTACGAACCAGCTTGCCAGCAGAAGCTTCTTTCATGCACATCATTAGGCGTGCGATAGCTTCGTCGTAAGTTGGTAGTGTCGCTAGTACTTCAGCATCAGTAACTGCGCCTTCAAATGCAGCAGCTTTGATCTCGAAATCTTTATTCTCTTTAGCGAAGTCTTTGAAAAGACGCGCTGCAGCACCTGGGTGCTCATTAGAGAATGCGATCAGAGTTGGACCAGTGAAAGTGTCAGTTAGACACTCGTAGTCTGTACCCTGAATCGCACGGCGTGCTAGTGTGTTACGAACAACTCTCATGTAAACACCCGCTTCGCGAGCTTGTTTACGTAGAGAAGTCATTGCGCCAACAGTAACGCCACGAGAATCAGCTACAACTGCAGAAAGTGCACCACTGGCAGCTTCGTTGACTTCAGCAACAATTGCTTTTTTGTCTTGAAGATTTAAAGCCATTTGGATTAACCTCTGGTTGTGATTACAGCACTCATACAAAATGTAATGAGCGTTTACGATGTTATTTAAAAATGAATAAATTCACCTCAAACCACAACATCGCCTACGTAGGTTTTATTAAGCCATATCTCCGAAGAGTACAGCGCCTACGGTCTTGGGACGGATGACCTGAATTGCTTCAAAAACCACCCAACCACAAATATTAGGCGCAGAAGTATACACTAAATCTGCGCCGAAGCAAATTAGTTTGCTTGAGTGTCAAGACTAGCTTGATCAACAGTAACACCAGCACCCATTGTAGTAGAGATGCTTACTTTCTTCAGGAAAGTACCTTTCGCTGAAGAAGGCTTAGCTTTCTTAAGAGCAACTAGAAGTGCTTCTAGGTTCTCTTGAAGCTGGTTAGCTTCGAAAGATGCTTTGCCGATAGTAGTGTGGATGATACCGTTCTTGTCGTTACGGTAACGAACCTGCCCAGCTTTAGCGTTCTTAACCGCTTCAGCAACGTTAGGAGTTACAGTACCAACTTTAGGGTTTGGCATAAGGCCGCGTGGACCTAGGATTGTACCTAGTTGACCAACAACACGCATTGCATCAGGAGAAGCAACAACAACGTCGAAGTTCATTTCGCCTTTTTTCACTTGCTCAGCAAGATCTTCCATACCAACGATATCTGCGCCAGCTGCTTTAGCTGCTTCTGCGTTTGCACCTTGAGTGAACACAGCAACGCGGATGTCACGGCCAGTACCGTGAGGTAGCACAGTTGCGCCACGTACGTTTTGGTCAGATTTACGAGCATCGATGCCTAGGTTAACAGCAACATCTACAGACTCAACGAATTTAGCAGTAGCTAGTTCTTTAAGAAGAGCAACAGCTTCGTTGATTTCGTATTCTTTAGTTACTTCAACTTTGTCGCGGATTACGCGCATACGCTTAGTAAGTTTTGCCATGATCTTATCCCTCTACCACTAGGCCCATTGAACGAGCAGTACCAGCAATAGAACGCTTCATTGCTTCGATGTCAGCACCAGTCATATCAGCAGCTTTAGTTTCTGCGATTTCCTGAACTTGAGCGTCAGTTACAGTACCAACTTTCTCAGTGTTTGGACGACCTGAACCAGACTTAACGCCAGCAGCTTTCTTAAGAAGAACAGCAGCAGGTGGAGTCTTAGTTACGAACGTGAAAGAACGGTCGTTGTAAACAGTAATTACTACTGGAGTAGGTAGACCTTTCTCAACAGATTCTGTTTTTGCGTTGAACGCTTTACAGAATTCCATGATGTTCACGCCGTGTTGACCTAGAGCAGGACCAACCGGTGGACTTGGGTTTGCCATACCAGCTGCAACTTGCAGTTTGATATAAGCTTCAACTTTCTTAGCCATGATATTTCCTAATTTTTGGGTACATGCGCTAGCCCTGAGGCAAGCTCCCCTTAATTTCAATTAACTCTTTCTTACTTCGATAGAAGTAAAAAGGCGCGAAATTATAATCATAATTCGCGCCTTTAACAACCCTAAAAAGGTGGTTTTTTATACTCTTTTATTTTGAACAACTTATGAAGTATTTATCCACAGCTTGTTCAAAAGTTAGAGTTTTAGTCCAGCTTTTCAACTTGACCAAATTCAAGCTCAACCGGTGTTGCACGACCAAAGATCGATACAGATACCTTAATGCGGCTTTTCTCGTAATCTACTTCTTCAACTGTACCGTTGAAATCAGCAAACGGACCATCGTTCACACGAACCACTTCACCCGCTTCGAACATTGTCTTAGGACGTGGAGACTCGCTCGCTTTCTCTAGACGGTTCAAGATAGCATCAGCTTCTTTGTCAGTGATTGGTGCAGGACGATCAGAGGTACCACCAATGAAGCCCATAACACGAGGAATGCTGCGTACTAAGTGCCATGATTCATCATTCATGATCATTTGCACTAATACGTAGCCAGGGAAGAACTTACGTTCGCTTTTACGGCGTTGACCTGCACGCATTTCCACTACTTCTTCAGTAGGTACTAAAACGTCACCAAAGAATTCTTCCATGTCGTGCATTTTAATATGTTCGCGTAACGATTGAGATACACGACCTTCATAGCCAGAAAAGGCTTGAACTACATACCAACGTTTTTTTGGAGCTTCACTCATGAATCAGAACCCTCTACACTCCAGTTGCTAGAGAAACTAAACGGACCATAATGCCGTCAATTCCCCAAAGCACTAGAGACATAACAATACATACAGCTAAAACGATCAATGTAGTTTGCATAGTTTCTTGGCGAGTAGGCCAAACAACTTTACGAATCTCCATACGAGATTCTTTTGCAAAATCGATCGCAGCTTTACCTTTAGTTGTTGTTGCTGCAACGCCTAGTGCGGCAGCAATCAGCACAACTACACCTGCAGCGCGAATTACAACAGACAATTCACCATACAGGTAATTACCCACAACAGCAGCAGCCAACAGTACAAAAGCGACTACCCACTTCATTGTATCTGCTGCACCTGAGCTATCAGGAGTTTCAGCGTTTGCTTTCATAAAACCAACCTGTGATAAGTCTTAAATATAGACGACAATAACCCCGCTGTTGCAGGGCACATTCCTTTGCGTTGCAAAACAACACATCTAACAGTCATTTTAGTTAAAAAGACCGTTTAATTCTTTGCTAAGAGTTAAAATTGATGTCAAAACACCCAACTCTTTTTTCAGCGCAGAAAAAGGGCATCAAATGATGCCCTTTTTACTAGTGGTTCGTCAAATCTTATGCAAAGATTTTAGCTACAACACCAGCACCAACTGTACGGCCACCTTCGCGGATTGCGA